>JBMOEO010000034.1:0-33787 GCA_049318945.1 Phototrophicaceae bacterium
CCACCACTGGGTTGACCACCACTTAACGGGGATTGACCGCCACCGGGTTGGGCTGGGCGTGTGCCAAACGGTGACGCGCTTCCACCTTGTGGGGGCTGTCCGCCACCGACGGGTTGACCACCGCTTAACGGGGATTGACCGCCACCCGGTTGGGTTGGACGTGCGCCAAACGGGGACGCGCTTGGGGTAGGACGGCTCCCCCCGCCACCAACCAACCGACTGTTATCTTCGTCTACTTCATCCTCATCTTCGTCAGCACGTGCCCCTAGCGTTCTTCCGCCCAACGGGCGCGGAGCGTTACCGAAGGGAGAAGTAGAGCTTCCTTCACTTGGACGGGAACCAAACGGGCTGGGGCTTGCTCCCGTTGGACGGTTAGAAAATGGCGATGAAGAAGAACTGCTGAATGGATTGCTACCAGAAGATTTGCTATCGTCGTCTAAGCGACTAAATAGGTCTGAGTCAGCATCCTCATCATATCCGTTATCATCATCAATATCTTCGTATTCAAGGTCGTCGTCGTTGTAGCTCATGCGTATCTCGTAAAGTCGTCTAGGGGACGGGAATGGTATCGCTATTGAATAGCATACCACAAAATTGTATTTTTGTGGCAAGCAGATAGAACATTATTTCTAAATTTGATTGGGGTTATTCATCTTTGGGTTGCTCAAAGATCAGCTTCAACCCAATCCACACGCCGATTGCGGGAATAATAATGTTCCCCCATGTCGCCAAAAATTGAGAGGCACTCGCCAGCCATCGCCCGATGGTTTGATCTTGCATGTACCAACTCACCCCTAAAATACAGCTGGATAGGGCGAGGACGCACACGCCCAATATTGCCCTAGTCAACTGCGCAGAAGCCCGTTCTTCCTCTGGGGTGGGAATGTGCCTAGAGCCTACGAGGGATAGGAGTATGCTGAAGGGATCGAATTTAGATGTAGATGAGGCGTTGCGGTTTTTCTCGTGTGTGCTGGAAGACAGGTTGCCGAACAAAGGGGCGGATGCACGCTTGGGTTGATCTGGGGTTGACGCGCCGAATCCGCGCCCAAAAGCCCCAACCTCTTCACCATTGCGCCCCTTAGAGGAGGCATCGTCTTTGCCCTGGCTCTGGCTTGGGCGTGACCCAAACGGGGAAGCACTCTTACTAAATGGATTTACACCGAACGAGGAGGGGCGGTCTCCATCAGAATTGGCTGGCTTGGGACGTGAGCCAAACGGGGACGCGCTCCCACCTAGTGGCGGGTGTGGAGGACGTGAGCCAAACGGGGAGGGGCGGTCTCCATCAGAATTGACTGGCTTGGGACGTGCGCCAAACGGCGAAGATGAACTTCTCGATGCACCGAATCCCGTTGGCTTGTTCTCGATAGTAGAGCTTGAGCCAATGGAGGAGAAGGGAGAGCGTAGCTGACCGCTACCGGGTTGGTCGCCCCCTTTGGGTTTTAGGAATCCTTGAAAAGGTTTTTTATCACGCTTTCCGAAGAGATCATCATCACCCTCGTCTTGATCCCCCCCTGTCTCATCATCGTCGTCATCGTCATCAATGTCTTCGTATTCTAAATCGTCTTCGTTCATTCGTAACCCTTCCCTGATAACCCATCTTGACCGAACAACGCTCTTACTTATCTCCCTCATAGGATACCACAAAATGCGCTTCGGCAACGCAATAGCAACCCTATCCGTTCTAGGTCAGCCTATCTTTGTATAAAATTTCAAGAAACGTGGTAGGGTTTTTAATCAGACTCTAGTATGATAGCTACCGTCTTGGACACTATACCATTACCAAGGGAGAAAACTTGATGAGCCTGACTATCACCGCTATTGCTGATTTACTCGGCAACAAAGCCACCCATTTACTGGAACACACCTCTACCACCATTCCACAATCGCGCTTGCACCTTCCAAGTGCTGACTTTGTAGATCGTATTTACGCGCAAAGTGACCGCAGTCCGCGCGTGCTACGCAACTTGCAAGCCCTGTTTGAGCATGGGCGTTTGGGCGGGACAGGGTATTTGTCCATTCTCCCGGTCGATCAAGGCATTGAACACTCAGCAGGGGCATCCTTCGCCAAGAACCCGGATTACTTTGATCCTGCCAAGATTGTTGAATTGGCAATTGAAGGGGGATGTAATGCGGTGGCTTCTACATTTGGCGCATTGCGCATTGTCGCCCGTCAGTACGCCCATAAGATTCCGTTCTTGGTCAAAATCAACCATAACGAATTAGTCACCTATCCCAACAAGTTTGACCAAATCATGTTTGGGACAATCCAACAAGCGTATGACATGGGCGCGGTTGCCGTTGGGGCAACGGTTTACTTTGGTTCAGCGGAAAGCACCCGCCAAATCATCGAAGTCTCTGAGGCGTTCGCGCTTGCCCATGAGCTAGGTATGGCAACCGTATTGTGGTGTTACATGCGTAATCCGGAATTTAAGGTGGGGGGCGTGAACTATGAAACCGCTGCTGATCTGACCGGTCAAGCAAATCACATCGGTGCAACCATCGGCGCAGACATCCTCAAACAAAAGTTGCCAAACGTTAACGGGGGCTTCAAAGCACTCAACGCAGGAGACTCCTCTTATGGGAAGCTGGATGAGCGCATCTACAGCCAGCTAACGTCTGACCACGTGATTGACTTGGCACGCTATCAAGTGGCAAACGGCTTCATGGGGCGCGTCGGTCTGATTAGCTCTGGTGGGGCAAGCGGTAGCAATGACTTTGCTGATGCCGTAGAAACCGCCGTCATCAACAAACGCGCTGGCGGAACTGGCTTAATCAGTGGGCGTAAGGCGTTCCAACGTCCGATGGCAGAAGGCGTGAGCATCTTGAATCACATCCAAGATGTCTACCTCTGCCCAGAAGTCACCATTGCATAAGGGATAACATCTTCATCCCATCCCAGTGGGTGTACCGAGATCGCTCGGTACGCCCTTTTTTAGCGACTCTTTATGAAGCCCCCCTGCCCTAAGTGTGATTATAATCGCTCGTGTAAGATCAACAGCTAAAAGAGATGCTATGTCACCCCACCCCTTCATCCAAAGATTCCCCCGTGTTTGTGCGCTTGCCCTGCTTTTATTAGCAAGTGCAATGGGGTGTACCCGTTCTTCACGTGGGCAAACCCCCGCTGACTTACCCACCCTCGCCCCGTCCATCTCCTCCATGTCAACCGCCATGTTCCTTACCGAGAACGCCCCACCCGAAGGCTACCGCGAGCAGGTCAACTTTGAGCGCATCGACCACAACCTTGAGCAAGTGGAGGGGTGGCGGTATGAAGTCTCGTTAGAGTTTGAGGGGGTGTTCGCCGGCACAACACGCCCTGCCAGCGCGGTTGCTCGCGCTCAAGTGTGGTTCAATCAGGTGGGCGTGGCGCGGCGTGTGTTGGTGGAATCACAAGGGGAGTTGCTCCAGCAGAATGAGGGGGCATCGTATGAGGCGGTGCAGTTGGGGGAGGATGCCTTCTTGGTACAAAATGGGGTTTGCCTAACCGAAGTGGAAGAAGATGCCCAAACCGCCGCCAACCTCAAAGCATCCGATTTAGTGGGTGGGGCGTGGTTTGCTCAACCGAGTGGCAAGCATCAAATCGTGAATGGCATCGAGGCATGGGAATATCAATTTGAATTGGCGAACATGAGCCTTCCGATGATGCGCTTTGCCGGGGATACACGCATCACCAGCATGCTAGGGGAGATGTGGATTGCGCCCAGCGTCAACGCAGTGGGACGATATTGGGTGACGCTCAATATTGAGAATGCACGCTTGTTAGCCAATGATCTGCCCGTGAGCGGACAGTTGCGCTTGCGCTATGATCTGTATGATGTGGGCATCCTCCCCAATATCACCGTGCCGTTTGGGTGCTAAACGCCCACATAATCACGGCGTACTTGCTCAACAACTTGGAAGAGCATGGCATCTGTAGCGGTTAAGTCTGCCAGTTCAAAGCACATCCGCGCGGTTGCCAAGCCCATGCCAAACTCATAGCGCGGACCCATCGGTTCATCCCCGATAACCACCAAGTGGAAGGGGGGAAAGTTCAACCCATCATCCCCCAATTGCGCAACCACCCCTGCCACATAACGCGCCCAACGCCCCAACGGACGGCGCAACACGCTTTGATGGCACTTGGCACTTCGATGGCTAAACTGCACTGACCGCTTGAGGTCGGGGGCATCCACGCGATACCAATAACGCGCGGTGGGTTGTGCTGCTCCCCACATTTCACGCTGGGTTAGTTTGAGCATGTGATTGGGGCGTTGGGGGTCTAATGAACGATTGACGGCGGTCAAAAGCCGTAAGGGCGGATTAGCGAGCGGTGTTGGATTCAGCATGACATGACCTTCTGGGGTGGCTTTGGTTGCCCTTGTACTAAGTATAACAGATCAATCTTCGCAAATTGGTAAGATTATCCTGTAGGAATCACCAATAGGTTTTGTACAATCCACGCAACAATCAATCGGTTTTACATTGCTTATCATCTTACGCCATAACGGCATCCTCGTACAGCGGACGATAGGCAATCTAAACACCTCGAAAAAAGGGAGAAATCCATGAGTTCAGAAAATTCACTGAATGCCTTGAGCGTCGATATAAAATGGCTAGGGGGGTTGCTCGGTACGATCATCATGGAACAGCATGGTGATGTGGCATTTCAACTGGTTGAGGATATTCGGCATTTGGCAAAGGCACGCCGTGCTGGCGATCCTGCAGCCAGCCAGCAATTGGTGGAGCGGTTACGCTCATTAAACTTAGATCAGCAACAGATTTTAATCAAAGCCTTTAGTAATTATTTCCAACTCATCAACATTGCTGAAGATCAACACCGCATCCGCATCATCCATGAGCGCGAGGCAACCCAATCCCTACGCGAGTCCATCGGGGGGGCGTTGCGTGAATTGAAGGCGAACGGCAAAACCGCGCCTGAAGTAGAAGCATTGTTCCGTGCGCTTAGCCTGCGCCTCACCTTGACCGCTCACCCATCCGAAGCAAAGCGACAGGAGGTGCTGGTCAAACTCCATCACATCGCCCTGCTCTTCAATCAAAAAGATCGTCAAGTTTTGCTCCCACGTGAGCAACGCAAGCTAGAACAAACCCTCACCGAGAAAATCGAAGAGCTATGGCACACCCCCCCCAGCCGTGCCACCCGCGCCACCGTTGCCGATGAAGTCAAGTTCGGGCTATATTTCATCACCAGCATGCTCATGGATTTGGTGGTGGATGTCTATGATGAGATGATTGCCGAACTAGAGCATTATTACCCCGATCATGTTTGGGCAGATATGCCCTCCCCATTGCGCTATGGCTCGTGGGTGGGGGGCGACCGCGACGGCAACCCCAACGTCACCGCCGATGTCACGCTCCAGACGATTGCTACCATGCGCGAGGCGGCGCGTAAGGTCTACACGGCGGAAGTGGAAACGTTGCTCAATACGATGACGCAATCGCTCCATGAGATGGGCAACTACCACGCTCACCCGTCTACCTTGCGCTTGCCCAATGAGGGGGACTTTCACACAGACGCAAAAGCGGTGATGGAATATCCCAACGAAATCTACCGCCAAAAGCTCAACGTGGTGTATCTGCGCCTCAAGCATGGCTACTATGACCACTCCGCTGATTTGCTCCAAGACCTTGCCCCCATTGGCGAAAGCCTCAAGCAGTCGGGCGCGTATCGCGCTTATCAAGGACACATGGGGCGGTTGATCCGCAAGGTGCAACTGTTTGGCATGCACCTTGTCCCGTTGGAAATTCGGGAGGATGCAGAACGCCACGCCTTCGCGCTGGATGAATTGTTCCGCGCCTATGGGTTGGCGTATGATTACCTAAAAATGCCAGAGGCGGACAAGCAAATCCTGCTCACGCGGGAGATTTTGAATGAGCGTCCGCTCTTCCCTGCCGATCCAGACTACAGCCCGATCACCAATGAAGTCATTGCCACTTGGCGCACCATCGCCAAGGCGCACAAGCAGAGCGTGCGCTCCATTGACACGGTAATTGCCAGCATGTGTCGCCATCCGTCGGACGTGTTGACGATGCTCCTGTTGGCAAAAGAAGTGGGCATTGATAAACACATTGATATTGTGCCCCTGTTTGAAACCGTCGATGATCTTGCCAACGCATCCGCGACCATGACCACGCTGTTACAAAATTCCACCTACCTTGCCCAAGTTCGCCAGCGTGGGGACTATCAACAGATCATGTTGGGCTATTCCGACAGCAACAAAGACGGGGGCTATCTTGCTTCTAACTGGAGTTTGTATACCGCCCAAGCCGATCTTGCTACGGTGTGCCAAGCGCACGGCATCACGCTGGAGTTGTTTCACGGACGGGGGGGGAGCATTGGGCGCGGAGGCGGACCCACTAACCGCTCCATCCAATCTGCCCCACCCAACAGCATGCACGGGCGGATCAAGATTACCGAACAGGGCGAAGTGATCGGCTTTCGCTATTCTAATCTCGGCATTGCCCGTCGCCATGTTCACCAACTCATTCACGCGGTGATGATTGCCTCTGCTAACCTCACCTCCCCACAAATTGACAAAACTTGGCATGACCTGATGGACGAACTGGCAGAAGAAGGGCGACGCGCCTATCGTGGGTTGGTGTATGAGTCTGACGGCTTCATTGAGTATTGGCAACAAACCACGCCCATCCGTGAACTCTCACACATTCCCATGAGTTCCCGTCCTGCTAAACGGGTGGCAAGTGGCTTTAGCGCGATGCGTGCCATCCCGTGGGTATTCAGTTGGATGCAATCCCGCGCCATCATCCCTAGCTGGTATGGGGTGGGGACGGCTTTGGCAACACTTGGAGCAACCCACCTAGAGACCATGCAGGTGATGTACGTCCAGTGGGATTTCTTCCGTAACTTGTTACAAAACCTACAGCTGGATTTGGTCAAGGCGGATATGGGCATTGCCGAGCAATATGCCACGCTTGCCGAGCCATCCTTGCGTGAACGCTTCTTCAACCGCATCCGTGATGAGCATCAACTGGCAAGCCTGATGGTCTGTCAGATTAGCCAGCAGACCACTTTGATGGAAACCGCCTCCGTCCTCAAAACGATCATCGAGCGACGTAATCCCTATGTTGACCCGCTCAACTTCATACAGGTGGAGCTATTGGCACAATTGCGCCAACTTGAGGAAGGCACACCCGAACACACCGAAACGCTCCGCGCAGTCTTGAACACCATCAACGGGATTGCTGCGGGCATGAAAACGACAGGATAACCCAACATGGAACATACTGCTGAAACACCGTCTCATTCCTCAACAATGAGCATGCAACGCTTGTTGTTACATGCTGAAGGCTTTGCGCTGTTCGTGGGGGCGATCCTCGCTTATGGCGCGTTGGGGGGTGGATGGGGCTGGTTTGCGCTGTGCTTGCTGGTGCCGGATGTCTCTGCATTGGGCTTCTTGGTGAACAAGCAAGTGGGCACGTTGTGCTATAACGCGGTTCACACCACCCTTTTACCACTGGCTTTGTTGGGGGCGACGTGGGCTTTCTCCCTGCCCCCCGTGCTGATGTTGGTCGCGTTGATCTGGCTGGCACACATCGGGATGGATCGCACGGTGGGCTATGGGCTGAAGTACGTCACAGGCTTCAAAGTCACCCACTTGCAAAAACTTTAGTGAACAGGGGGAATCTTCCCCCTGCCCATTAGGGTAAGTACAACGCTGCGTTATCGTACTCATCCCCAACAAATAGCACCTGCTTGAACGTCACCCCGTCCACCACATATTCAGGTGATTTGGCAGGGGAGGCAACCAACGCGCAATAGCTTAGCGTTTGGGGATAGGGGGCAAGGTTGCTCCCGTTGGGCACCAGCACATGATGCAGATAGAACGGCGTGGAAAGCGCGGGATCATCCAACAGCAACCACAGCGGATATTCCCACGAATCCCCATTCACCACTATGCCCACCGTTTGGCAATCGGTTTGGTCATGCAACGCTTGGGCAACGGTTTCATACGGAACGCGGATGCCGTTGCGACTGTAGTACATGGCGGCTTGGCGGTCTTGCCAAACGGGGGGCTTGCCACAGCTGAAGCCGTTGATCTGATGGGGGATGAGCGGACGATAACAGTTATACAGCAGATAGGGGAGGGCAAGCACCAACAGGGTGATGCTCATCCCCACCGAAACCACACGCCACTTGAGTTGTGCAAGCACCATCGCCACGCACGGCATGCCCATCACAAAGATGGGGAGCATCAAGCGCGTACTCCAAATTTGCCACTTGAACAACCACGAGAACATCACAAACATGCCGATTGCCATGATTCCATACTCCAGCACATACCGATGTGTGGCACGCTTGGGGCGCAAGATGGGCACGGCAAAGATCACCAGCGTGAGCAATGTCAAGTAAAAATGGGCGGGACTGGGGGCGATGTCCTCGTTGGCGGTCAGGCGGTTTTGCTCGTAGCCAAACGTCAGATAGGTGGTGCGTGGGTCTTCCAGCGTGAAGCCCGGTAGCAGGTAATTGTGGCTATAGCGCACGGCGCGGAAAACCCACTCATTCACGCGCTCAAACGGGGTGGGCATGTGCAAGGCACTGTTGCGGATCAAATTGGAGGCAAGCGCGATGGGGGAGAAAGTCTCGTTGGCATAGCCATCCGCCGCCCCGATGGGCGTATGAAAGAGCAACTGATTGCGCGTCCAGTGCCCCACGTTCACCAGCACCACGCACGCCCCAGCGATCAACAAGGGTTGCCAGCTACGCCAGCGATTCACGCGCCACACCCATACCAAAAACCATATCCCCATCGGGAATGCCAGCACGTATGCCGTGCCCTTGCTTAAGACGCACAACCCCAGCGCAAAGCCAGCACACGCAAAATCAAAGCGCGAGCGCGTCTCGGTATAGTGCAGGGTCATGACCGCGAACGCCACTAGCCACATGCTCACCACGAGATCCGTTTGGGTGCTACTTGCCTGTAAGACCGCCATGGGGATGCTTGCCACCAACGCGCTTGCCACCCATTGGGTGAGGCGGTTGCCACCCATTTGACGCGCCAACACGCCCCCGCCGATGATGCACACCACCAGCGCGAACCACTGCACGAAGTTTGCCCACGCATCCCCACCACTCAAGCCCATCGTGTGGGCAATCGCCATTTCTGCAAAGGGACCTTGGAACAATTGTCGCCATAGGGTGGTGGGATAGAACACCAGCGATTCATGTTGAAACCAGTGCATGATGCGGGGCATGTGATAGGTCATGGAATCCCAATTGGTGATGGGAGCATAGCTTGCTCCCATGCCACTCAACAGCAGAATGATAAGGATTCCGCCCAGTAGCACTGCTTCTACTGGAGAGCGTACCCATACGATGCGCTCCCATGACCATGCCCTCCATCGCACGGCGTACACCATCAGGCACACCAAGACGATGCCCCAACTCAATTGAATGAACGGGGCGTTCAAGCGCGTCACCATGCTCAACAACTCGGTGATGAGGGTGAGCAACGTCCCAAAGAGGATACTGGCTTTGATGAAGCGGATCGGCGCATCCCCACGCTGTACGGCATATAACAGCCCCCAAACGGGTATCCACATGGCAAGCATCATGGTGGTGTCTCCTTTCGGTCACACGCGCTGAGAGGAACACCGCTGAAGGCATAGCCTGCCCCGATGTTTCCTGCCTCGCGCTCACAAATTTCAGGGTAGCGGTGATAGAACGGCGCACACGGTAGCACGGTGTTCCAGCATTGGTCGGTGTCTAAAACGGCGGTGAAGGTTGTGCCGTGTTGCGTGACGAACGGCTCTAAGACTTGTGGTTCTGCGGTGGGATAAAATACATATTGCGGATGAGGAAACACGATGCGATATTCAAACGGGAGCAACACCAAACACATCACCGCCAAGACACTTCCCCAAGCAGGGAATGGACGATCGCTTGCCAACAGGGCAATCACCCCCGCCATCAATGACCAAAACGTTGAGCCAGCAAAACGCGGAGACGGCGCATAGTTGAACCACACCACCAACCCCACCATCAATGGAAGGACATACCACCAAGCCACGCCCCACCCATCGCGTCGCCTGAACTTGACCGCCAACACAATCACCGTAATGCCCATCGGCAGGGTGACATCAAACAAATTGGGCGTGGTCATGAACGTATCTATCAGCCAAGCAGGCAACCAAGCCCAGCCGTGTAACGTGGTGTACAGCTGTTCCTCATGCACACCCGGAAAGCGTGCCCATGCCCGCGCCCATTGCAACTCAAACGCGCCCAACTCGGCAGGCATGCGCCAATCCACCGCAAACGGAAAGCTGACGCTGGGATAAGCGGGATAGCCACTGAGCAACACCCCACGCACCAGCCACGGGACGAAGATCAACGCCCCCACCACGCCAGCCAGTACGAATGTTGGGGCGTGGGCTTGGCGACGGAAAGCCTGTACTGCCCACATCATCAGATAGACCCAACCGCCGATCATGCCAAAACTCAACTTGAAGGTTAGCCCTAGCCCTAAGCATGCCGCCCCCACCACCAAGCGATAATGGCTGGCAGACGTGGGGCTGGTTTCAAGCAGGGTTTCCAAGAGCAAGCCACATAGAACCACCCCCACGATCAAGATCATCAAATCGTTATCTGGGCTATACAGCGAGATTTGAAACAGATGGCGCAAGAACAACGGGCTAATCACCATCCAGTAGAGGGTATGCGGATGGGTGTCACGGCGCACTGCATAGCGATAGAGCGCGTAGACCGAGCCACCCCACAGCATCAATAACGGTGCGCCGTTCGCTAGGTGAACACCTTTGCCACTTAGCCAGCTAGGGTTCAGCCACGCGATATACAGATGAAAGCTGTTATTGAATGCTAACCGCCCATGCAAGTTACCCAGCCCGCGCACAATGGGGAACTGGTTTGCCCACATGACCGACTGGATTTGATACAACCCAGCATCATACCGTGCGGGGGCAAGCAGGGCGTTGTTCGCGCTCATCAAAACAATCACGCCAAACAATCCCCAAAACCACCACGCTTGTGAGGGAGGGCGACGCATCAACCCGCGCCAATCAGGAAACGTCAACGCCAAACACCCCAACCCCACGCCCAGCATTCCCCACCATGCCCACGTGTTGATGGGCAACCAGATGTGCCACACCTGCAAAATGGCGATGCACACCGCCATTCCCACCCAATACGCCGTGAAGATGTCCCCTACTTGAACGCTCGTGCGCATCCATAACCGCCGCACTCCTAGCCCTATGCCGATCAGTGCCAACGCGGTTAGCCCCCACAGGAGGGCGATTTGAAGGGTGATACTCACCAGTACGACCATAAGCAAGCCTCAATCTAGGGTTGTTTAGCAAAGTGCAACCGCACCGCCCCCCTACAGAATAGGGCAATATTCTAGCATGAACTTTCGTGATAGCCACACGATAAGCGCGTGTTACTTCTGGCAATCAGTGGATGGGTTCACCTGTGGGGGGCTAAAGATGAGTGGAGTATTGCCTCCCCCTTCAAGGGTTTGGCTGGCATAGGTGGTCAGGTTGAGTAAGAAGGGGCGATAGTCCGTGCGCATTCCCAACCATTGACCATCTTGGCTTAAGCGTGGGAAGTCAGCAGGGGTGGGGACAGCTTCCGCTAGATAAGGGGTTGCTTGGGTATCGGCATTCCCCACCAACGGAAGCTCCCATAGCGTTGCGCGTGGTTGCCCTTGTAGCCCACGCACCGCGCCCAGCAGTGCTTTGCCGTCTGCTCGCCATTGCAAGTCCAACAGTTGTATCCACTCATAATTGAGTTGGGTCGGGATAGCATTGGGGACGGAAGCGATCATCCACACTTGATCTGCCCCATTCGTTGGGGAATAGGTGAAGGCGATGAGGTTGCCGTCTGCGCTCCAGCGTGGGTGGGTGACGCTCCCCACATCAAACCAAGTTAGGCGTTCTTTGAGCAACCCATCCGCGCTCACCTTCCATAAGTCCGCCTCGCGCAGGGTGGGGGCGGTGTCGCTTTGTGCAGGCTCGGCGGTGGCATAGGGCGTTGTGCCGGCGGGGCGGTTTTCATAGGCGATATATGCCAGCCATGCCCCATCCACTGACCACAACGGCTGATGCTCATCCCCAGCAACGCTGTAGAATTGCGGTTGCCCCCCTTCCGCCCTCACCCACGCCACCCGTGATTCTATCCCGTCATCGGTGGGACGGCTGAGGGTGAAGGCGATCTTGTCCCCGTTGGGCGACCAATCCGCCTCCCATGCGTCCCATTCAGCAACGGGCAATTGCGAAAGATCAAGCAACGGTTGTACCGTTTCCCCGTTCAACGCCACACGATATAGCACGCTAGGACGTTCAGGCGGGGTGAGCGTCACGGCAAGCCAGCATCCATCGGGCGAAAAGTCCCACACATGATGAATCCCCTCCCCAAGCGAGAGTTGCTGGCTAATCCCCCCGTCCAGTTGATAGACAGTAACGGCATGGTTGGGGGCATTGGTGTATGCCACCAGTTGCCCAACTAGGGGCGGGGTGAAAACCGTTTGGGCGTGGGCAACCGCCCCCAAGCCCCAACTCATCACGAACAGCGATAGCATCATCACGCGCAGGCGCATCGGAAAACCCTCTTCATAGGTTAACGTTGTGGGTGTTGATTGTACGCCATACGCATAAAAGGGGCGACACCGCGAGATGTCGCCCCTAGATCAAGGGGTAAAGAAGGGAAGGTAGCGAAGGTTAAGCGTTGGGGGTGGCGGTAGCTACTTCGGTTGCTTCAGGAGCTGGGGTGGCAGTGCCATTGTGATGATCCCCATGTCGCCCGCCCATTCCGAAGCCGAACAAGAAATTACCACCGCGTCCGCCACCCATCTTGCCTGATTCCATCATCATGGGTAGGGTTGCGGTCAACGTCATGGGATCGCCAGCACGGGTGATTTCAATCGTGAGGGTGGGCGTATCCATGTTGAAGAGTTCAGTATGAAGCGCGTTCAAGTCTAGCTCGGCAACAGCAACACCGTTCACGCTGGTGATGATGTCCCCAACTTGCAACTCCAGCCCCAGATGATTATCCCAGATGCTGACCACTTCTTGCCCAGCGTCGGTTTCGGTGAGGTCTGCCCCAAGCAACATTTCCGCCATGGTTTGATCGGCAGGAATGGGCATGGCGAAGATTTCCCCTTCAGCAAAGGGCATCCCATTACCGAAGTGCCACCCGAACATATCATCCATATCATCGTTCATGTCACCGCCACGACCACCAAACCCGCCATGGTTGCCATGTCGTCCGCCCATAGCAGAAACAGGCAAACTAACGAGGGTGGCTTCAACCGTTTGCACCTCGCCCTGACGTTCAATTTCTAGGGTGACAACATCCCCAGCAGCAAGTGCCAACACCAAGTCGCTCACTTCGGTGGCAGTGGTGACAGCAGTGCCGTTGACGCTGGTGATAACGTCCCCGA
Organism: Phototrophicaceae bacterium; assembly: GCA_049318945.1. Taxonomy (GTDB): domain Bacteria; phylum Chloroflexota; class Anaerolineae; order Aggregatilineales; family Phototrophicaceae; genus CAIRDJ01. The sequence goes on from JBMOEO010000034.1 coordinate 13,407, forward strand.
TCAACAAGCCAGCTTGGTCAGCTGGGGAAGCATTCATCACGCGAGAGATGACCACTTGATTATTGGATTCTGCCAAGCCCACACCCAAGAAAGTCTGTTCGGTGGTGGCGGTAACGGTATCTTGTGCGAAGAGACTAGCAACGATGCCCAAACTTGCTAACGCAAGTACGATTTTTATGAGAAGCAATTTTTTACGCATGTGATTTTTCTCCATCACTTTATTTATGCTAAAGACACCGTGAAAGTGCCATGACATAACCCTAACATGGGCGAGCATCGCTTAGGTTATCTGCATCTCAAATAACCTTAAATCCCATTTAAGGTTGGCAAGGGGTCAACATGTGGAGGAATACAGTCTAGGGAGGTGTGGCAACGATGGCACAAGTGCCACCGCGCCACGTTGCTTCAAGCGGATTAGTTGCTGATTTCAAACCGCGCCAACACAGGGCGATGATCGCTGGTTTGTTCATCGTCGGGAACGTCGCCGTCGCGCACAATAATCTCAGAGGTGCCGTTCCATGTTTGTGCCTCTCCGCTCACAAACACAAAATCCACCACACTGTTAAACGCGCAACGGTTGCCGTCTACAGTGCATTGGGTGAGGACTAACTCTTCAGGCTCAACCCACTCAAAAACGCCCTCTGCCGTCAAGATGTCTAGCCCACGCTCATAGCGGCTTCCGTCGGTTTCGTAGTAGTAGTTGTAATCCCCCACCGCAATGACGGGCAACCCATACTCGGCGGCATCACGCGCCCATTCATTCAAGAGTTGGGATTGCTCATTGCGCTCGCGTCGGCTGTCGGGATCGGTCTTGGATTTCAAGTGGTTGACCATGAAAGCAAACTCGCGCCCGCTGACGGTATCCTTGAACATTGCCACCAAAGGAGAACGCAAGCGTCCTGTGGGGTTGATGTAATCCAATTCATCGCTATCAATCAACTCAAACCGTTCGCTGTTATACACAATTGCCAAGCGGTCTTCGTCCCCACTCTCGCTAACGACACGGCTAAATTCTGTGCCCCGCGCCGTTTCTGCGCCGATCTCGAATAGCTCTGCGTCGGCATCACTCCCGACTTCAACAAATCCCCACACATCCACCGTGTCAAACTCGCCGAGTTGTTCGGCAATGGTATGGGGGTCTGCCCCGCCAGATTCAACATTCCACGAGCCAACCGTGAATGTGCTATCTTGTGCCATGACCTGCCCTGCCAGCATGAGCATAATCCCAATGAAACCGAATAGTTTGTGAAACATGGATACTTCTCTCTTGTTGGTGATGATGAGTAAACATGGGCAACCTTACCTGAAGGGCGTTATTGGCGCAATGCTTCGCACAGCGTTTCCATCACGCCGTGCAAGCTACTACGATGCTCCAATGTACTGGGGGGGATGCTTGCTAAACATGCCAGCAACCGCTCCCGTCGTTCATCGGTAGTGAGGGCGGCTCGCATGGTGTGTTGATAAATCCGAATGGCGAATAAGTAGCGTTGATGCTGTAGAAAGGGGACGGTGGTTTGACGCTCAACGCGCAAGTAGAGTTGGTCAAGCATGGCTTGCGGATCATGAATGCTATAGAGGGCATCACTCTTGTGGCTGAAGGTTGGATCGGTGGCGGGGTTGCGTGCCCAATCGGCGGTAGAAAGCGTCCAGTTATAGCGCACGAAGGGACCCTTCGTGCTGATCGCCTGTACCACGTGGGCAGATGCCGCCAGCAAACGCTCGTTGTCTGCTATGGGAAGATGAATCGCCATGAAACTTAAGCCGACTTTCTCCAGCGGTATCCAATGGCTGGGCAACGCAACCAGCAAACATTCCATATAATCCGCGCGATCATCTAAGGGGGGACGACCAATCACCAAGTCCTCTTGTACGCTCAACGCCAGCATATCACATAGGCGTTCAAAGGGGGGCTGTGCCTGCAAATGGGCGAAGCACGCTTCTGCCAAGTCCACAAACGGGGTGGCTGGGGCATGACGGGTGAGGCTACCCTCACGGCTCAAGGAGATGCCCAATAGGTGGGCGGTGAAGGTATCATCCGTGTAGGTCAGGTAATCAGGTTGATCGGTTGCCATACACGCCGCGACACTCCACAAGCACGCGGTCAAGTCGTCTAGGTCATCGGGTAGCCAGCATCGCCCGTGTTCGGGATAGTGTTGCAAGACGCGCAACTTCTCAGCAATCATTTCCGGGTACGTATCATCGAACATGAATAGGGTTGTCTCTGGATCGCCGTAGGGGGATGTCCCCATTTTGTACAGGTCACTGGCAACACGAAAGGGCGTGCGAATGGGAAAGGGGTTGCGTGGGGGGGGTAGCATCGTCATGGTGAAAGACCCTATCTTGATTGGTTGACATGCTCCCTAAGCATGCCCATCCGCAGCATTCTCGTCAAGGTGAAGTGAGGGAGTGCAGGGGATACTCGCTTGTGAAGTGGACGGGTTTTGCACTATCATAATAGATACGTTGTTCAACCAAGTTGGAGCAAACCCAGCATGCCCACCGCATACGAAAAACAGGTCAGCGGATATACCAAGTTGCTACGTTCTAGCGACGTGAAAAAGCGTCGTAAAGCCGCCATGATGGTGGGGGAATTGGGCGCAGCAGAAACCATCACCATCTTGGTCAAGATGCTCAAGCACGACAAAGACGGGCAAGTGCGCGAGAACGCTCGCTATGCGTTAGGGATGTTTGCTGCCTTTCGAGATGCCATTCAAGCCGGGGGCACGCTTGCCGATGAAGCGGTTGAGAACGTGCAACGGGTGGTGGATACGGGCACCATTGGGGCACGGGCACGCCTTTCTCCCAGTGTGATGCGCTCATGGATGTTGCGATTGGGCATCGTGTTAATCGTCTTGCTCATGCTGAATGGGGGGATATATTGGCTTAACCAAACCGATCAATTAGATAGCCTCTTGGCATTCACCCAGCAAAGCAACAACGGAACATCGGGTTCTAATACCCCCGTCCCCACCTTCCCCACTCCCACCCCCGTTCCCGATAAGGGGATCAACACGCTGATACAGGAAGGCATCACCATGATTGGGCTGTTGCGCTTGAATGCCAACACGCTTCAACAACAATATGGACCCGCGCTAAGTGGTGGAGAGCCGGCGGAATGTAATGCCCCCTATGATGAGAGCATTCAACGCTTGGGGATTTCGCCAGCGGATGCACAAACCTATCCGCGCGTTGCTGAAATTTTTGGCACCCTCAATGATAGTTTGTTCCAACTGAATGAGGCGAAAGAACGCATGAATGAGGCGTGCTTTGACAGCATTCCGCTATCAGTGGATGAGACTAACTTGTATGTCGGTAACTTGGTGGCGTTCCAAACCAGCGCGATTCAGTTTGAAAGCGAGCTGAACGCCTTCATCCCCTTGCCCACCGAGACCCCGCTCCCTCCCACAGAAACCCCCATTCCTGCTGATTTGCGCCCGTATGTTGCGGAGTTATTCAACATCATTGATGGCGTGATGGGTGGACGGGGAACGGGAACGTTGCTCTCACAATACTGGCAAGAAGCCGCCACGATTGGGCAAACGGATGGCTGTCGCAATACTGCCCTGATCGTTCCCAACGAATATAACTTGCCTGCTGATGCAAGCCTTGCCTCTCCTGTATTGGTGGATGCAACCGCCCAAATCAACGCGGGGTTGCGCACTCTACAGGATAGCCTAACCGCGTTCTATGCTGCGTGCGCCCTCAGTCAAGACACGGTGCGCTCCAATTCATCCATTGGCATCAGTGCCACAGATGCGGTGCGCGTTGCGTTTGAAAATGCCAGCAATCTGCTCAATACTGTTCTTGCAAACCAATAGCACTCTATACAAGGATTATGACGATGACCAAACAAGTCATTCAAACAGAACACGCTCCCGCCGCTGTCGGTCCCTATTCACAAGGGATGATCGCCAACGGTTTCATCTTCACCGCCGGTCAGATCGCCCTGTTGCCTAGCGGTGGCAATTTATTTGACCAAGATGTTCAAACGCAAACACGGCAGGTACTCGCTAACCTAGAAGCCGTCTTAACCGCTGGTGGCTCTAGCTTGAAGTCCATCGTGAAGACCACGATTTATCTACAAAGCATGAACGACTTTGCGGCGGTGAATGCGGTCTATAGCGAAGTCTTCTCCGCATTGGGCACGCCTGCGCCTGCTCGTTCCACCATCGAAGTTGCCAAACTCCCATTGGGCGCACAGGTTGAAATTGAGGTGATCGCGCTAGTTGAGGGGGAGACGAACTAAAATGGGTGTCGTCAGCTTAGGGGAATTGTTGATTGATTTTGTGGCGTTGGAATCTGGGGTATCGGTTGGAGATGCCAGCGGTTTTGAGAAGAAGCCGGGCGGTGCCCCAGCAAATGTCGCCGTAGCCGTTCAACGTTTGGGCGTGCCCTGCTACTTCATGGGACAAGTGGGGGATGATCCATTTGGGCACTACCTCGCCGCAGTGATCGAAGCCGAAGGGGTGGATGTTACCGCCCTCACCTTCAGCAACGTGGCACGGACGGCATTGGCGTTTGTTTCATTGGGGGCGAATGGGGAGCGTAGCTTCCAGTTTTATCGTCATCCCAGCGCGGACATGCTCATGACGACCGAAGACTTGCGCTTGGAAGTTTTGGATCACGCCAAGATTTTCCACTTTGGGAGCATCACCATGATTACCGAGCCAAGCAAAACCGCCACGCTCACAGCGGCACGCACCGCGCTGGAACGGGGCTTGAAGGTTTCGTATGATCCTAACCTGCGCTTGGCATTGTGGGAGGACGCGGATGCTGCACGGGCTGGGATGATGTTGGGGATGGATTATGCCCACATTGTCAAAGTCAGTGATGAAGAACTGGCATTCCTCACCGAAGGCGACCTTGCCCCGTTATGGCGCGAACATACCGAAGTCATCTTGGTGACTGCGGGCGAACATGGCGCAACCGCCCACCTACGCAATGGGCTTTCGGTTGCTGTCGAGGGTTACACTGTTCAGCCAGTGGATACCACAGGAGCAGGGGATGCTTTCGTAGCGGGCTTCTTGGTGGGCATACTAGAGCATCCTGATTATCAAAACGCAGATACCCTACAACAGTTGCTACGCTTTGCCAACGCGGCGGGTGCCATCACCACCACCGGACGCGGCGCGATCCCGTCGCTCCCCACTCGTGAGCAAGTGTTGGCACTCATGGCGCAATAATCTTTAAGGGGGGGCATGCCCCCCTTTTTTATGCAACCATCCTATGACTAGGTTTATTTGAGGAATAGATATATGAAGCTATTGACTTTCATCACGCCAAACGGCAACCAATTAGGAATCGTCACCGAACGCGGAATCATTGATGTGGCGCGTGCCTCGCACCTCATCACCACTCCTTTACCCCCTTCCGCAGAAGCATTCTATACCGCTGGGCTTTCGTGCTTGCCTGCGCTACAGGAATTACTCAACACGGCTAACGGACAAGATGGGGAGTGGCTCATAGACGAGGCAACGCTCACGCTTGCACCGATTGTCCCCAACCCACAGAAGATCATTTGCGTGGGCTTGAATTACCGTCGCCATGCGGAAGAGAGTGGCATGGCAATTCCCACTACCCCCGTGTTGTTCTCCAAGTTCAACAACGCGCTTGCCAGCCATCGCCAAGATATTCCCATGCCTGCGCTGGCAGAACGCTGTGATTATGAGGCGGAATTGCTGGCGGTGATTGGGCGCGACGTTTCCGCGCCTGTCACGGTGGAGGACGCGCTTCAGTATGTGTTGGGCTATAGCACCGCCAATGACTTGAGCGCACGCGATCTTCAGATGATGAGCAGTCAATGGTTGCTAGGCAAAACGCTGGATGCCTTCTTGCCCATCGGTCCCTATTTGGTGACAAGTGATGACCTCCCCAATCCGCAGAACTTGGTCATCAAGGGCATCTACAATGGCGAGGTACGCCAGCATTCCAACACGGCGGATATGATCTTCTCGGTGGCGGAAGTGATTGCTTACATCAGCCGTTACTTCACCTTGAAGGCAGGGGACATCATTTCTACCGGCACGCCCGAAGGGGTGATCTTGGGGCAAAAGCCCCCCCAACAATGGATGCAAGCCGGGGATGAGTTCATTGTTGAGATTGAAGGCATTGGTCAATTAGTCAATCGGATGGTGTAGCATGCGTTACTTTGTAACAGGTTCAATGGGTTGTATTGGTGCGTGGGTGATGACCCACTTGGTGAAGCGTGGCGAGACGGTCATCAGCTTTGACATCAGCGAAGATCGTAGTCGGTTGAATATGTTGCTCACGCCAGAGGAACAGACGGCAATCACCTTCATCAAGGGGGATTTGACCGATGCCGAACAGGTGAGTGCCACCATTCTTGAACATGGCGTGCAACACATCATCCACATGGCGGCGTTGCAAGTGCCGTTCTGTCGTGCGAAGCCGGTGGTGGGGGCGCAAGTGAACGTGGTGGGGCACTTGAATATTTTTGAGGCGGCGCGTCAAGCAACGCTCAAACATGTGACGTATGCGTCCTCTATTGCGGTGTATGGCGCGGCAGATCAATACCCCATTGAACCCGTCCCACATGACGCGCCTCAAAACCCATCCACTTTGTACGGCGGATACAAGGCGTGCAACGAACAGAACGCCCGCGTGTACTATAAAGACTATGGCATCAGCAGTACCGCTTTGCGCCCGTATACCGTTTATGGGATTGGGCGCGATCAAGGCATGACCAGCGATCCGACAAAGGCGATGTTGGCGGCGGCGCGTGGTGAGAACTATCGCATTGCTTATGGTGGCGTGGGGCAAATGCAACTTGCAAGCGATGTGGCGTTGCAGTTCATCGCCTGTGCCGACCAAGCCAGCGAGGGCGCACACGTCTTCAATATGGGCGGGGAAATGGTCAGCATGGAGCGCGTGGTTGCCCTCATTCAAGCGGTGGTGCCCGATGTAGACATCACGTTTGAACCTACACAATTGCCCTTTCCGCGTGGGTTTGATGATAGCGCGTTGCGTCAACACGCCCCCACCCTGTATGAAACCCCATTAGCACAGGGGATTGAACACACCATTGAGCAGTTCCGTGAGTTGATTGCACGTGGGCTGGTGTAATTCTTGATACTGCCCCCTTGCCCCATACTTCATGAAGTCGGGGCGAGGGGGCATAGGGGCTGGCATTACTGCGTGATGTGTTCTTCCGTTTGTTCTAGGTGGCGACGATGCGGACTGCCATCGTAGGCGTGGGCAAGTGCCACCTCCTCATTGAGTTCAATCCCCAAGCCCGGCTCGGTTGGCGGAATGACATAGCCATCCTGCCAGACAATCGGCTTCATAAGCAATTGCGCATGGAAACCATCCCAACGTTCGATGCCTTCCAAGATTAAGAAGTTGGTGCTACACGTCGCCAGTTGGATGTTCGCCGCGCCTGCTACTACCCCGTTATAGAGATGGGGCGCGATTTGCGCATAGAACGCCTCTGCCATGCTGGCGATCTTCTTTGCCTCTAGGATGCCTCCCACCCGCGCCAAGTTCATCTGCAAAATCTGGGCGGATTGGTTTTGAAGCAGGCGCAAAAATTCATGCTTGGTGCTAAGACGCTCTCCAGTGGCAATCGGAATGCTGGTGTGTTGGGCAACCCGTGCCATCTCAAGCGCGTTTTCCGGTGGGACGGGTTCTTCCATCCACAACGGATCAGCAAACTCAATGCGCTTGGCAAGGCGAATCGCGCTGGAAGTGGTCATCTGCCCGTGCGTTCCAAACAGCAAATCCGCCTTTGTCCCCACTGCCTCGCGCATTTTGCGCACAAACTCTGCTGAACGGTCTAGCGATTCTAACGAGAGCTGACGCGGATCAAATGCGCCACGCCCTCCTACGGGGTCAAACTTCACCCCTGTGAACCCCATTGCCACATATTCGGCAGCACGTTCAGCGGACAAGTCCGCATCCATATAGACATCTGCTGTGTCATCGGGGCGGGCGTAGATGTAGGTATAAGAGCGGAGCGTCTCATGCACGCGCCCACCCAACAGCGCGTAAATCGGCTGGTTGGCTTCCTTGCCGATGATGTCCCAGCACGCCATTTCAAACCCGCTCAAAATCGCCATGATGGTGAGGTCAGGGTGATGGGTGTATCCGCTGGCATAGATCACGCGCGACAAGCGTTCAATCTGGTGAGGGTCTGCCCCCAACACATGACGCTCAAACACATCTTCAATCATCGGGACAATGGCATGCGGTCCAAACGGAAAGCCGTAGCATTCCCCCAAGCCTTCAACGCCCGTATCGGTGATGATCTTGATGAACACGAAATAAGGTCCCCCATAGCTTGGGGGAGGATTGCCCACAACAAAGGTTTTAAGCGATTGAATCTTCATGATGCGCTCTATTCAAACACGATTACATTACGAATGGCTTCACCCCGTGCAGAGGATTCTACCGCTTCGTTGATTTGGTCGAGTGTATAGCGAGCGGTGATGAGTTCATCCAGCATCAATTGCCCGTGATTGTACAGGTCGATCAAGCGTGGTACGTCGGTTTGCAATTTGGTTGTGCCCATCTTGGTGCCCATCACCGAGCGATCCATCCCCAAGTGGAAGGAGTCAAATTCCACCATGCGATCTGCTGTGGAAGGCAAGCCAACGATCACGGCTGTTCCGCCCATGCGTACCATCTCTGCGCCTTGATTGATGACCTTAGAGCTACCTACAGAGATGAAGGCATAATCCACACCGAAGCCGTCCGTCAATGCCTTGACCGCTTCTACCGCGTTTTCGTTGCGCCCATTCACGGTGTGCGTTGCGCCAAATCGTTTGGAGGCTTCTAGTTTATCATCGCGCACATCCACCACAATGATGCGTGATGCGCCAGAAAGGCGTGCGCCTTGTACGCTGTTTAAGCCTACGCCACCCGCGCCGATGACCACAACGGTGCTACCAGCGGAAACCTTCGCCTTGTTGACCACCGCGCCCAAGCCGGTAATCACCCCGCACGCCAGCAGGCTTGCTTGTTCAAAGGGGAAATCAGCAGGCACTTTGACCACTTGGCTTTGATGAACGACGGTTTCTTCTGCAAAGGCTGCCGTAGCAATCCCTTGTAGGATGGGCGCACCATCGAGGGTGTGGAGGCGCGTTTCAGATTGGAGCGCGTACTTGCCTTCGCACAGGTTGGATAACCCACGTGAACATTGGTAACATTCCCCGCATGAACGCAAGAGCGAAACCACCACGCGATCACCAACTTGTACGCGCGTTACCCCTTCACCCACCTCAACAATGGTGCCGGCTGCTTCGTGACCGAACACGGCGGGCAAGCTATAACCCCAAGCCCCTTGAATTGCCAGTACGTCACTGTGGCAAATGGCACAGGCAGCAACCTTTACGCGGACTTCGCCGACTTTGGGAGCATCCAGAACAACTTCTTCAACCAACATGGGCTTGCCATATTCATGTAAAACAGCGGCTTTCATAATACTTTTTATCCTTCACACAGTTGTGTAATAGCAATCAATAACGCCTTCCATAGTATCACATCTGCTATCTTGTCGAGTAGATGCTTGCGTCCCCACATTGCGACAAACCTAGTATGTAGGGTATAGTTAATCTCCTGCTGATAAGCTAGTTTTCATTTAGATGAAGGATGCGTACATGAATAACCAACGTCCGCTAGTGCTGTTCACCAACGATGATGGGATTGCTTCACCGGGGTTATGGAGTGTTGCTCGCGCGTTTGAACCCACCGCCGAGATATTGATTTGTGCGCCCATGCGTCAACAATCGGGAACGGGGCGAAGCCTCACCGGAAGCAGTACAGGGTCGGTTGTCCCAACAGAGGGGAAGGGCTTGCCAGCGTTCTCAGTGGACGGCACGCCAGCGCAATCGGTTCAACACGGGGTGATGGAGGTTGCTACACGGATGCCTGATCTGGTGGTGAGTGGGATCAACTATGGTGAAAACTGTGGGAATGGTGTCACCATTTCTGGCACGGTGGGCGCGGCAATAGAAGCCGCCTGCTTCGGAATTAAGGCGATTGCGGTTTCTCAACAGACTGACCACAACTTGCACCACAGCTATTCGCGTGAGGTGGACTTCAATGCCGGGGCATACTTCACCAAGATTTTTGCGGATTGGTTTTTACAGAATGAAATGCCGTTTGATGTTGATTTCTTGAAGATTGACCTGCCTGCTAACGCCACCATCACCACCCCATGGCGCATCACGCGCCTCTCTAAGAAGCGTGTTTACTATCCCACCGTGCCCGACCGTCAAACCTCCTATGCTCCCCAATCGTTTGGATACACCATGACGCTTGATCCTACCCAAGCCGAACCTGATTCGGATGTGTATGCGGTCTTCGTCGATAAGGTGGTTTCGGTTACGCCGATGAGCCTAGACATGACTTCGCGCGTGGACATCAACGTGCTTCAACAACACGCCGAACGCTCGATAGACTAAAAAACAGGATGAATGTACCTAGACGTTATAGGTTACTCCAAAAGTAGAGGTTACTATGCTGACGACACTCAAGAATAAACTCTCTCCTAACACAGCAAGGCTCGGTTATTTTGCGGTTACATTGATTGCCTTAGTGTACCACGCCCTGATTTTATCGGGAGTCGTTCCTTACAAATATGCGTGGGGCGGAAGACTACAAAGTGCGGAACAGATGATTCAATTTGAATCTGTTTCTATTGCACTGTTGTTGATATTTTCCGCGATTGTATTTGCTCATTGGAAATTGGCGGAGAAGGTGGTGGTCAAACGGATCACCACCGTGTTGCTTTACGTGCTTTCGGTTGTGTTTCTGTTGAACACTGTGGGTAACTTGCTGGCGGTCAGTTTGCTAGAAGCCATCTTGTTTACCCCGCTAACGTTCCTTTCGGCTTTATTTTTGCTCCGTCTTGCGCTTGTAGATTAGGCGCAGAATCCTGAATGAAAGCCTCCACCTACACACAGGGGCTTTCTATAAACCAACAACATCGGTATTGGGGGAGCGTGAAAATTTCCCACGCACCCCCACACTATCTAGCACCCTCTAATACTTAAAGAACTTGTCCGGGGGGATGGGAGTTTGGTTAAGCCATCGCCCATCCACGCTTTCATCCTTGCCAATCTTCACCTCAAAGTGCAGGTGAGGTCCGCTTGAACAGCCTGTATGACCCGTCTTACCTAACAAGTCTCCCGCGGCGAACAACTGCCCCAGCGAAACATTGACCTCGCTCAAGTGTGCCAACAGCACATACACGAAGCCCTTAGATAATCCGCGAGCGTCCATCTCTTGGCGTGTCGCACTAGGACAAACGGCATAGTCATAGCGGACGGTGATAGCATTCCCATAACCATAGCCCCAGCTAGGATCGCTATAGACCGAGTTATCACACGGGTAAAGGTTGTACTTGCTATCAGTGCATGCCTTGCACACCAAGCGACGAATGACCACCCCAGCTTGAGGCGCGTACAAAGGCGTGCCTACGGGTGTGGCAAGGTCAAAGCCTTTGTGGTTGGATTCCCGATACCCTTGAGTCACGCGGTGGGTGGAAGGTTTAGGGAAGCGGTCATCTCCGCTTTCATCTGCAGGGGGAGGAGGGGGAGGGGGAGGGGTAATATCATCAGCGGTGACATAGGGCAATTCGGCACACTTGCCCGACAAGATGAGCATATCTCCGCGCACCCAACCTTGCGCAACATCCCCTACTGCTACTTGAAACCAACGGAAGCCGTCCGCGTCTTTGTTTGCTCCACCGATCACAAGGAAGGTTGCCCCCCCACTAACGGTAGCAACTTTGCCAAAGTGCAAGCCGGGGCCGGAGCGCATGTTCGCCGTGCCCACCTCGCTCTTGACCGTAGCGGAACACCCCTTAGAGAGGTTGCGAATGTCAATGGCGGCGGCACTTTGTGATGCCAACCCACCTAAGATCGCCTCACGGGTGAGGACGGGGGCAGTATCGGGTTCATCGGGGGTGAGGAGCGTATCGCTCACATCTCCATCTGCGCCGTCGGTTTCACCGGGTGGCAGGCTGGCGGAGTCTTGCGGATTGGTGGTGAATAGACGAAACCGTCTTTGACGTTCTTCGGTCATGCTCTTGATCCTTTATCATCGTGCGTATCTACACCTGCCCATAGTTTAACTTTAGTTTGAGAAAATTGCATTCAAGTTCAATGTTCTTTAGAGGCTATTTGCAAGTTATGATCTAGTGCTGATCTTTTTAGCAGACTTCATGATGACCGCAACAGGAGGTGTTTAATGCGCTTTGTTTGGGTTTTACTGGCTATGGTCTTGGTGGCATGTGCCCCCCAACCGTCTGAACCATTCATCCTGCCCACATTGGCACAACTCCCCACCGCCATACCCAGCACGTCACCAAGTGCTTCCTCCGAAACGATCATTACCGAAATTACCGCCGTGCCCTCCCCTGCCGAACTACCAACGATAACCCCCACGTCCATTGGCTCATTTGAATCCTTCTTCGCCTTGCAACCTAGCCTGCGGTCAACGATCACCAGCGTTAGCCCCGTCTTCGGTGCGTTCAATGCGCCGTCTGAACGGCATCTCTACACGTTTCAGGGCATCGCCAAAACCTTCGTGCGCGTGCGGATGTGGCGCACCTCTGGCGAACTTGACCCAATGTTGAGTTTGTACACCCCACAAGGGGAGGCAATCGCGGTGGATGATGATGCAGGAGGGGGACAATCCGCCTTGCTCAACAGTGTCGAGTTGCCGATAGACGGCATCTATGGGGTCTTGGTGCTTTCAGATAACAAAACGGGCACGTATCAAATCACCCTAGAAACCGCCCCCACGCCGTACCTACAAACCCCTCGTCCCGAACTTGAAAACGCCGCCCTCGCCTTGTTTCCAACGCTTGCCCCCCTCAACGCCACCCCAGCCCCAGCCATCAACGGCGCACAGCTGGCTGACCATGTGCCCGTTCAAGGCGCAATCGAACGGAGCGGGGGCTTCTTGCGCTTTCCGTTCTTCGCCTCACAAGATACAGCCTTCAGCGTGAGTGTTGAACCGAGCGGCGCGTTACGCCCCAAGCTGGAGATTTTTGGACCCAATGGCGCACTGGTGGCAGAAGCCACCACGCTCAACGCGGAGAACCGCCTGCTCTTACAGAACGTAGTTGCACCCTCCACAGGGGCATATATCGCGTTCATCACCGGTCAAGATGACAGCGTGGGCACGTTCACGATTAGCTATGGCGCGGGGGCAACCACACAAAACTATGAGCTAGGCGCGATCATCCCTGATAAAAGCTATGAACAAACTCCCTCGCGTTTAGCAGTGCGCGACGTGTGGTATTTAGACGTGCATCAGGGGGATCGCTTTAGCGTTGAGATTGTCACCATGTCAAACTTCTTTGACCCACTCATTGAGCTGATTGACCCCAACGGGGTGAGTGTGGCACAGGATGACAACGGTTTAGGGGGGGTGAATGCCACGCTTCAAAATATGCAGGCAAGCCAAAGCGGACGCTATGCCGTGCGCGTGCGCAATGCCCAAGCGGAAAACGTGGGCAAATACGCCTTCGTTTGGCGATACATCGAAACCGCCCCCACTCCCACGCCCATTGTGTTGAGCGTGCCCGTTGCCGTCATTGCGGACTTCGTGCCTAACAACGATTACCGCTTTTACCCCTTTCAAGGGAAAGCAGGCGAACGCTTTTTAATCCGCTTGAATGCTCAAGAGGGGGGGACGTTGGATCCCATCTTAAGCATCCTTGATCCGACAGACCAAGAGATCGCCAGCGACGACGACGGCGGCGGGGCACTCAATTCACGGGTGCTGATAACTTTGCCCAGTGATGGGGTATATCAAGCGCGAGTGGGAGGCTATAGCTCCGCAGGTTTCTTTGAGTTATTGATTGATAAAGTAGATTAGTGAGGGGGTTGATTATAGGTATGGCAATACAACACAGGCACGCGAGAACGTTTTCATCAACGGATCATGGAGGATGTGATCGAGCTATGAGAACGCCCGATCACCTGCTAACGGTGTGGGTGGCGTAACCGCCACCCCACCAGCGCGAGGAGTGCCAGCATGATCCCACCCACCGCGATCAACACGTTGCGGAGGGTGTGGTCAACCACCGTAACCGCATCCAACGCGAAGGGTTGCTCTCCCACAAGCGTGATCTCATGGCGTTGGGTATAGCCCCCTAGCGTCACCTTGATGAGTTGCCAATCATCGGCTTGCGTTTGGACATCCCCCTTCAACACCCTATCCCGCAGCTTGAGCGTGGGTTGCCCTTGCACGCGCACCGCGAAAGCCGTCCCCTCTAAGGTGAAGGTTGCTTCCGTTGCTTGGGTTGCTTCTCCGAATTGTGCGCCCGTGAGTGAGCGCGTGACAGGAGCAACAGGGTAGTGAATCCCCCAATGGTCGGCTTGGTGCGTGCCTTGATAGAGCGTGGGCGTGAGGGTGTCGGTGTAGTCTTGGATGGCAGTATAGATGGGTAACGGGGTGAAGTCTGGCTCCACCATGCGGAAGTAATACCAGCTTTGGTTGACCTCATAGTCAGCAGGACGCTTGAAATACCAATAGAACATGACCCCCGTCCAGTTCCATTCGCGTTGCATCCGTTCGTATGCTGTCACCATATAACGGGCGGCTTGCTCTTCGGTAACTTGCCCGTAGTTGTAGCGTCCGTCAATGTTGGGGTTTACGCTTGGCTCTGGCACGGGATTCCATGCCGCCTCGCTAATCCAGATGGGTTTATGGGCATAGCCATTGCGCACCATCATATCGCGGATGTACACGTTACGCGCAAAGTTGACGTGTTGCGGACGCATGCGCCGATCAGTTGCCCCACTGTTCAAGCCGTATCCCTGCATGGAGAGAATATCGAAACACTCCCCTGCGCCAGCATCAAACATCTGTTGCAAGAAAACGAAGTCATTGAGATTCAACCCGCCCAGCGCGTTGGTGGGGGCAAGCGGCCCGCTCATGACGATATTGGAGGGGTCAATCTGTTTGAGCAGGTCGTAGGCTTGGCAGAGCATGGCGGTATACGCGGTGGGGTTGGGGGCTTGGTTGCCCCATTCGGGATAGATGTTCGGTTCATTCCACACCTGATAGTAATGGATGCGCCCCTGATAACGCTCGGCAACCGCTCGCACATAATCCAGATAGTCCTGTAGATCATCCGGGGGTGCCTTGTCCCCAATGGCAGGATCAGCATGCACCCAGTCGGGCGGATTGCTCAGGCGTACCAACAGTTGCAGGTCGTATTGTTCCACCAAGCTAACGATGTGGTCGTACTTGTCCCACGCCGAAACCTCATCCGCTTGGTCAATCACGCCGTCAAGGTTGCGGTCATTGCGCCTATCGGTGAAATCCCCCTTCGCGTGAATCTCTATATCTTCCCAGGGGAACTCTTGCCGAAGCCATTCAAAGCCTGCCGCTTGAATCATCTGGAGGGATTGCTCACGCTTGGCAGGGTCAACCTCCTGCTCCAAGAAAACGTTGATGCCGAACGGTTGCGTTCCCGTCAAGTGAATGGGGGTGAAGCGGTCGGTGTTGGGTTGGGTGCGGAAGACTTGGCTTGCCCAACGGGGCAGGGCGATCAGTTGGGCGAGGGGATTTTCTTCCCCCGTCACGCGATAGAACGCTTGCCACATCAAGCCACGATAGCGTAAATCTAAACCCAACGCCACGCCCAACAACACCGCAACGATGACCACCGCACCCACTATTCGGCGCGTGCGCTTCCCACTATTGCTCATGATAGGAAGGTGACATCCGCTTTGTACGTTTGCCCAACGGTGCGCTTTTCATTGGGCAAGGTGGAGGTGTTCTCGCTTTGTAGCACCTTCCACAATTGCCAAACCATCCCATGATTGAGCAGATCCAAGATCAACAAAACCACAGCAACGCCACTCATTAGGGCAATCACCCACAACCATCTCTTGAGTTTCATAACATGTCCTTCTTCAGTAATGAATGATGCGCATTCCAAAACGCCTAGCGCACAATCGGCTCTACAAAATAATAACTTGTTCCTTCAGCAATCCATCCCACTTGCGAATCAAACCCATACGCGATCTTGAACCACGCGATCCCCTCATTACAGGTTGGACCTGCCAACACATAGAACTCTTGGCTGGGCACGATGGTATTCATGATGGCGGACAGCACGCTGGGGTCTTGTCGGATATTCAACGGGTCAAGGTTTTCGTCGGTTGTCACCGTCCCAAATGCGCGAGGATACAAGCGCGAGGGCAGTTGAGCGGTGGGGCAACTTTCGATGTCTGATGGTGGTGGGGCAGTCGTGGGAATGGGCAAATCATAGCGAAGGCGTTCTTCTGTGGTGAGTTCACGGGTGAGGCAACATCCACGCGCAATGTCTACCAACTCATCCGCGCTCCCCCAAAAGCTGAACACGTTCACGGTGGCATCGCGTGAGGCGGTGGCAAGGCGCGATCCATCGCTTGACCATTCGACATCGTAGATGGTGTTGCGGTGCGGATTGAAAATGATCGGGAGGGAGTTCATCTGCACGTTCCAAATTTGCAATGTGCGATCCGCCCCAACGCTCGCCAAGTAGTTCCCATTCGGAGACCACGCCACATCGGTGACATCGTTGGTGTGCCCCAACAACACGCGCAACTCTTCGCCCGTGCTAACCTCCCAAATGCGGATGCTGTGATCTGCGCTGAACGAAGCGAGGCGTTGCCCATCTGTGGCAAGGCGAATCCCATTCACCGCTTGGATGTGATGCTTGACCTGATACAGCATGTCGCCACTGGGAACATCCCAACTATACAGAAACCCGTTGGAGCCAGAGGCGATCAGCTGTTGTGCGTTGACCATGAGCGCGTCAGTGAGGAGCGCGGAGGCGGTGAAGGTGCGGGGTGCGGTGGGGTTGCTCATGGATACCAACGCCAGAGTGGAATCATCAACACTATGGATGAGGTCTTGCCCATCAGTTGACCACTTCAAAACGGGGAACGCCGTTTCACTGTCCATCTCTCCCACCCATTGCGTGGTCTCGTCGGCGAGTTGCCAACTTCCTACCCGTCCGCGTTGGTCAACGAGGGCAACTTGCCCACCCATCGGATGCCAAACCGCTGACACAACGCGCCCCCCTGACCATGTGAAGAGCGGACGCATGGGATTGGTGGCATCATAAACGCTCAAGCCCCCCTGTTCACTGCTCACGAAAAAGCGCGTTTGGTTAGGCTCCCAGCTGGCTTGAGGCAATTGGTTCGCCATGCCCGTATAGCGTTGTGAGCGTCCTGCAATGTTGGTGTTCCACAATTGGGCGGTAGCGTCCCAGCTGGCGGAGAGCAAAACTTCATTGCTATTCGGTTGCCACGCCACGCGCGGGGTGCTGAGGCTGTGCCCCTTCAGTTCAGCCACAATCAAATACGGCTCAATGACTTCTGCCAGCGTGCGTTCCGCCTCCCAAGTGGGGGCGTAATCCTCGATGGCAATGAGTGCCAACCATGCCGCCTTGACGGGATCGCGTTCAGATTGCAACTCGGAATAGGCAGACAGGGCGATAGATTGTGCTTCGTTGCGTTGGATGGCAACGGCGGTGGCATTGGTGTTCGCCAAGTCCGCGTTGAACTCGCTCGTGGCTTGTGCAGCTTGGGCGGTGGCGGCGTTGCGCTGGGCGTTATCGGCTTGGATGACCGCTTCGCCTTGTGCGATGGTAGCGGTGGCGGCGTTGTTGCGTGCCACTTGCGCTTGCGTGGCGGCGTTATCGGCTTGGATGATCGCTTCACCTTGTGCGACGGTGGCGGTGGCGGCGTTGTTGCGTGCTACTTGCGCTTGTGTGGCGGCGTTATCCGCTTGGATAATCGCTTCGCCTTGTGCGACGGTGGCGGTGGCGGCGTTCTCCCCTGCCACCTGCGCTTGCGTGGCGGCGTTATTTGCCTGAATCCATGCCTCCGCTTGGGCGGCATCCGCTGTGGAAGCGTTGTCCTCGGCACGCTGTGCTTGGGCAATGGCTTCTGCCTCTGCCACTCGCGCGGTGCTAAACCCCACGGCGGATAAGATCGCCAAGATGAGCGAAACCACCAAAGCGAAGATCACCCCCGTCAACACTTGCCGACGGCGACGGTCTTCCATTTGACGGCTACGCCGAATGTACTGGCGATGCAGTTCAGTGGAGGGCGGATTCTTGCCCATGCTTTGGATGAGCCATTGTTCCGCTAGGTCAATCTCTTCGCCGTTGAGCAGGTAGCTATCCTTGCGCGTTTGATTGTCCCACTCTAACGCCCGCATCAAGAAGCGACGATGGGCACGCAGATGATCTTGGTCGGTCTCTAATGCTTGGATCACCTTAGCGATGGATTGCTCAAAGGTGTTCTCTTGTCCAGTGTGGGGGATGAAATAAATCCAGTTGATATGCCCAACCGCCGAAGGGGCTTGATTCGCGTCAAACTCCTCTAGGACGATGGGGATGATCTTCTTGTTGAGCGAGAGCGCGTAATTGAGTTCTAGCTCAATGCAGTAGCTGGACTGCAAGTAAGCAGGGGTTAACACGCACAAGAAGACGGTTGAGCCTTCTAGCCCATGCTTGATGTCCTCATCAAAGCTGGCACTGCCGGGCGGAATATCTTCCCAATCAATCCAGACTTCTTTTCCGTTTTCCGTTAACGCTTGGTGAAGGCGTTTAGCAAACTCCACATTCACCCGTCGGTAGGAGATGAATACATCGAATACATCGCTGAAATCAGTGTTGGGCATGTTCTTGTCTCACGTCGGTTTCAGATTCTCCCCTATTGTAGCGATAATTGCGCGTAAATGCTTGATGGGTTTTTAGGCGCGTGCGGTGGTCATACGCGCGAACGTGTGCCTCAATAGCGGATAGAGCTGGCAAAACTCCTGATAGTGCGCTTCGTAAGCAAGCACATTAGGCGCACTGGGCAGGGTGGGCGCGTCATACTGGGCGACACTTTGGATTGCCCCGTCAAAGCTAGGGTATAGCCCCACCCCCACGCCCCCCAGCAAACTTGCCCCCACCACCGCTTGCTCTTGGATCAAGGATTTTTGTAGCGGACGGGCAAAGACATCCGCTTGAATCTGTCGCCAGACCGCGCTCTCGCTTGCTCCGCCGGCAATGACGATGCGGTCAGCAGGCTGGGCAAGCCCTTCGACCAACTCTAGGGCTTGGCGCAGGGCAAACGTCACCCCCTCCATGACCGCGCGTGCCATGTGTCCACGTTGGTGATAGTGCGTCAAGCCGATGAAGCCACCGCGTGCCAACGGATCCATGTGGGGGGTGCGCTCGCCACTCAAATAGGGGAGGAAGAACAATCCGTCTGCCCCAACCGCCACTTGTTCCGCTTCCGCACTCAAGAGCGCGTAGGCTTGGGGATGGTCTGCTAATCCCATCACATTGCGTAGCCAGCGCAACGATAAGCCTGCTGAGAGGATCGCCCCTAGCGCGTAGTAAGTGTTGGGCATGGCGTGATTGAACACATGCAGGCGAGCATCCGCTAGTTGGTCGGTCAGGTGCAACGGCGCGAACACCTGCCCCCCACTGCCCACCGTCACCGAAACTTGCCCCTGATGGATTAGCCCATTCCCCAACGCCTGCGCCACTTGGTCAGCCACCCCTGCCACCACCTGCACGCCGTCACCCAGCCCCAACAGGCGAGCAACCGAAGGAAGCACCGTGCCAACCACCTGTTCAGACGCATGAAGCGTGGGAAAGCGTTCCACCGAAAGCCCAATCGCCTCGATGATGGAAGTCGCCCACACCCGTTGACGGATGTCCAGCAACCCCGTTCCTGCGGCATCGGTGAAGTCCGTACCGATTTCGCCCGTCAAGCGAAAGCGGATGTAATCTTTGGGCAAGAGGAAAGCGTGGGCATGCGCTAACAAGGCAGGTTGATGACGCTGAAGCCAGTACAACGTGCTACCCATGAAGCCCGTTGAGGGGAGCGTGCCCGTCTGTTGGAGGGTGCGTTCTGTGCCCATCAACAAGGGGAGGTCATGCGCCTCTTGTGCGCTTCGTTGATCCGCCCAGATGATCGCAGGGTGCAACACCGCGCCATCGCGCCCTAACAAGACCGTGCCGTGCATTTGCCCACTCAAACCAATGGCAACGGGGGAGCGTCCGTGCGCTTGTGACAGCACCTGTTGAATGGCGGTGAGGGTTGCATCCCACCATGCTTGTGGGTGCTGGATTGCCTCATTGGGGCGGGGTTTGTGTACGGGATATTCCACTTGGGCATGCGCGATGGTTTGTGCGCCTTCGGCATCAAACAACGCCACTTTCACGCTGGACGTTCCCAGATCAATTCCTAAAACGCAGGACATCTTGCCCTCCTTGAGGCTAACCTTGTTGGGCATATTGTAGCAAATAATCCCCCACCCCCAAACCCCTTCCCCCGTTGCACGGGAGAAGGGGGGAAAAGATGCCCCCATCCCCCGACCCCTTGCCCCCAGCTACGCGAGAGAAG
>JBMOEO010000035.1:0-33517 GCA_049318945.1 Phototrophicaceae bacterium
CGCACCAAGAAGAAGGTCATCAGCGCAGGGGCATAAATCGTCCACCAGCCCCCGTTAGCAAGCGCGAAGAGATAGAAGCCCCACCACTGCATAGCATCCCCAAAGTAGTTGGGGTGGCGTGTGTATCGCCAGAAACCGCTTTGTAAGACGGTGCCGCGGTTGGCTGGATTGGCTTTGAAGCGCGTCAGTTGCCAATCTCCGCCCGCCTCAAACACAAAACCGATCAACCACACCGCCACCGCCAATCCGTCCAGCGCGTGTAATGGGGTAGCAGTCTCTTGTAATGCCAGCAAGAAGGGCGCAGAAAGCCCCCACGCGATCCCTCCTTGAAGCAAATAGACGGCATACAAGCTACGCCACCACCATTGTGAGCCGTTCTCCTCGCGCCATTTGCGATAGCGGAAGTCCTCGCTTTTATGGGCGGTGCGCCACCCTAGATAAACCGCCAAGCGCACGCCCCACGCCCACAACAGCACCATCACCACCACACTACGGGTAGACCATGCCTCGCCTTGCGCATGCGTGAAGAAAGCATACACGCTCCCTGCCAGCAGAAAGAACACGCTCCACACGACATCAATGATGTCTGACCGCTTGATGAGGACACTCACCCACCACACCATCACGACAAAGGCAAAGATGGCAATCCCCCCATATCCATAGATCATGAGCAGGCTCATCTTGATTTCCCTTTCTATATGTTCCGATGGGTGTAAGTGTAACAAATGGCGTGGATGAAGGTTATCCCAAGTGTGTGGGAGGAGGGCTTCCGCAGTTGGCGTAGCATGTTGAGGCACAACGGGAATCCCTTATGGTTGAGATTTTTTATCCACCTGATCGCCTTGCCTCCAATAGGGTAGTTTGTGTCCATAAATACCCAAGCGAATAATCTTCCAACCACATCGCTAGACGCTCTTGATTAGGGTGGGTGAGCGTTGATTGGTTGTCTATTCGTTCAGCAACAAAGATACAATCAGCTGGGAGGCTATCCAGCAGTTGGGGGGAATGGGTCGTAATGATGACTTGGGTACGCTGGGCAGTTTCCTGCAACACCTCGGCGAAGACATCAATCATTTTGGGGTGCATTCCGATTTCTGGCTCATCAATCATGATGAGGTTAGGTGGCTCTGGCAGTAGCAAAACCGCCATCACACCCAAAAAACGCAATTGTCCGTCGGACATCAAACTAGATGGAATGGCGATGGGTAACAGGGTGCTACGATAGGCTAAGGAAATATTTCCACCCCCGACAGCACGCATATCAAACTTCTTAAAGTCGGGGAAGAAGCTACTCATCAGATGGTTTAAGCGATCGTTGATTGCTTCGTATTGTGCCTCGCTATTGAGCGCGTTCAAAACGGAAATCAGATTAGAGCCATCGGTTGCCAAACGTAACGGACTCACCACATCGAGCAATTGCGGTTGACGAATGCGGTTTAGCTCATTGTCCCCAAATCCATGAAAGACCTCCCATTGATCCATTTGGCGGTGTGCCTCAATCTGTGCCCTATAGCGACGGACATCCTTCAAGCGTGGCAAAATTAACTCGCGCTCGGTATCTTCAAATTGTGCCACTTCGCCGTCTTCATCTTCATCATGATGGGATGAAGAGAGTTGTTTTAGGATGATAACGCGCCCATCTCGTACTTCTAGGAATTTATAACGATTGTGGAATCCTTCTTTAGGAGGACGTGAAAGCACTTCGGAAGCGATGCTATAACCTGCTTCACCCATTGGTGTAAGACTAACTTCATAACGCAATTCCTCGTTATGATCGGAATCGAACGTGATCTCCCAGTCTAATCTTTCATCCGCTTGGGGTGACAAATGGCGTGTGTACGGGAAGCTACCTTTACTCTGTATATAACGGTTGAGGTTGCCGTTGCTTGCCGCGCCCATCATCTCGAAGAAGCTCAAGAAGTTAGATTTGCCAGTGCCGTTGCGCCCAACAATAACATTCAACTGCCCCAACGAAAGATCAAGTTCTTGGTAATTACGAAAGTTCTTGAGTGAGATTTGTTTAATCATGAAAGAATATCCTTATTGTTGTCCTACTGTTGATAACGGGGGGCACCCGATGATGGATGCCCCGCGACACACACTACCCATGTTGTGCTTCTCCCTTGCCCTGCATGAAGTAGGTGGGCACCAGCGCGACCACGCACACCAGCGCACCAAACAACCCCAGCGTGCCCAAGACATCCACCACGATGGTGGCGTAGGTATTGGCATAGAGGAAAGGATCGGCTAGGGCAGAGTTTGTTCCAAGTGCGATCTCGGCAAGGCGGTTCACCTCGCGTAGTGAATAAGTCGTGAGGGCAGAGACACTCACGGTCATGCCCACCAAGCGCAACACCAACACCAACGCCGAAGCCACCCCACGATCCTGTGAATCTGCGGAGTTAATTACGCTTGCGCTAATGGGGGAGAAGGTCAACCCGATGCCGATCCCCACGATTGCCATTTGCCAGCTGATATGAAAGTCGGCAATGGTGAGCGTCCACGTTTGCCACACCAACACAAAGCCCACCATCGAGATCAACAAGCCTATCGCAGTGGTCAGGCGGTAGCCCCAACGCATGCTCAACCATCCGCCCGGAATGGCGGCAATTGCCATCGGGACGGTGAGCGTACTCAACAATAGCCCCACACTTAATGCCGCTCCGCGTAAGTCGCTCACATCTTCTTGACGCACGTTGACCAAAATCGGCACGGCGATCAACCCAATCATCAACACAAATCCGATGAACAAATTGGCAATTGCCCCGCTCAAGAAGTTGCGACGGCGGAACATGTCTAGGTTGATGAGGGGGTCTTTCACTCGTTGCTCAACCAGCACAAACGCCACAAACAAGGCAACCGCCAACCCCAAGCCCGGTATCGCGTAAGGGGGTAAACTGGACATCTCATCAAAGCTGGACGCGCCTCCAACTTCGATGTTGGCACCAAGCGAGATATTCAACACGATCAACGCGCCCACCAGTAGCGTCGTGCCAAGCCAATCAAACCGCCCCTCTCGGCGGATTTGTGGGACGTGACGCAACCCCCACAACACCATCCCCAGCGCGATCAATGAGAGCGGAATGTTCACCCAGAATAACGCTTGCCACGGCAAGGTTGCCAAGTGGGGGGCATCCTCTAAGGGGACAACCCGTTGCCCAATCATCTGAGCAAAAGAGAGAGGCACGCGGATTTGTAACAACAATCCCCCGTATAGATGCCCCAACACCCAACCGAGCGTATCCAACGCACCAATCAAACCCAGCGGTTGGGCGCGTTGTTCGGGCGGGAACATATCGCTCACCAGTGCCATGCTGACGGGCACCAGTGCCCCTGCCCCCAATGCTTGAATCACGCGCCCGATGATGATGGAAATCAGGTCAACAATGGCGGGGTCGGGGCGTTCACCTGCCAGTCGCAATAGGCGATACACCCACTGACTGGGTAGCCCTTGCGCCACCGCCACCCACAAACTGCCCACGATGAAGATCAGCAAGCACGCGATATAGACGGCTCGCCGCCCGATCAAATCGCTTAAGCGTCCGCTAAAGGTTAGGCTCACGGTGTAGGCAAGCAGGTATCCGCTCAAAATCCAAGAGGTGTCGTCCAAACTGGTTTGCAGGGGGAGTTGTAACTCCACGATTAATTCAGGCAAGAAGGCGGAAACAATCGTCAAGTCTAGGCTTCCGATGAAAACCGGTATGACGATGAAGGCGATCACGAGCCAAGGATTGAGCTTAGAGGATGCGGTGGTTTGCATGAGGATTACTCCGTAGAGGTAGCAAGGGGGTCATCAATGGTGACGGGTTGGTTGAAGTCGAACAAGTCCACATTCCAGCGCGTGGGTTCTGGCTCGGTTTCGGTTTGGGTTTCGGGTTGGGTGATAATCAGGCGTAGCGGTTCATTGGTTTGGGTGTCGATGTATACATCCACCAACACTTGCCCTTCGGCATAGATTAAGCCTGCCAAGATGTCCATCACTTGTTGCCCGTCCGCATGACCGCTTAGGTGATAGACTGCTGTTCCGTCCTCTAGGCGTTCGATGCCCTGCATTTCAATATCGAGCAAGGCGTTGAGCGCGGCTTCAAATCCGCTATCCGTGGCGATCATATCTTGTGGATTGAACCCAGGTGCAAACGCCAGCGAGTCATCCCAAGCGGTGCCGGGCAAACGTACCCACTGTTGATCTCCGATTGCCAACACGCCGAACTCTAACACCACGCCCCGTAACTTGGCGCGGACAATTCCTTGTAGTGATTCTGGGGCGCGATATTGCATGGTGGCACGTTCAAACGAAACATCTCCCAATATGGTGGGGATGAAGTACGCCGCGCCCGTGCGGTTCACTTCCATCTGGAAGGTGTCCACCTCATGGATGATCTCGGCGGCGGTATCAAGCAAAGTGAGCGGATCAGGTAGCTCGGTGGGGGTAGTGCCACACGCCACCGCCAACCATAACACCAGCATTAGGGGAATAAAACGAAAAGAAAAGCGCATGTCAGGGGTTGCCTCCGCATACATGAATTAGGGATAACAAGATTACGTATAGCTTGTTATCACCGTTGCATTATAGCAGAAGCACGGGCAAGTTACGCCATGTGTTGGGGAGGCTTCCATAACGTGCGACGGGGCAACCAACGCGGAACGTGCTGGCAATAGTGGTGATAGTCCGCCCCATATAGGCGAGTGAGGCGCGGCTCATCCAATGCCGTCACCACCCACAGCGAGAACGCAAATACCACCACCGCCCAACTTAACATATAGTCGGACAGCATGAACAAACCTTCGCCGACGAGGATCAATACCACGCCCAACTTATAGGGATTGCGTAGTCGTCGGTAAATGCCATGAATGCTCATGTGAGGGCGTGGGAGTTGTACCGCGTGGGGTGGGATGGGGGCGGGATGCAAGAACAACCATAGCACCTGCACGACCATCCATAAGCCTACGATTCCCAACACGACACCCAACAGGCGCAAGGGAAAGATCAACTCTGCCAACCATGCGGGCAGGGTTGCCACGCCAAAACCAAGCCATAAACCGCTAGGGATGAGGAGGGTCAAGGTGGAGAAATGGGCAAGGCTGAATTGTAGGCGGGGCATGCTTGGGTTACTCGACAGTTTTCTACGTGTGACGTATGCTCTCCCATGCTACAGCACAGGAGAGCAACTTATTATAAGATGATTACCAACCGCGCCCAGCCATCTTCTGGATTTCTGGCATGGTGCTAACGTTGATGCCGACCATTGCCTCACCCAAGCCACGGCTGACCTTCGCCAGAATGTCAGGGTTGTTGTAGTGGGTGGTTGCTTCCACAATAGCTTTGGCACGCTTGGCTGGGTCGCCACTTTTGAAGATGCCACTCCCCACGAAAACGCCATCCACGCCCAATTGCATCATGAGCGCGGCATCAGCTGGGGTAGCAATACCGCCCGCAGCAAAGTTCACCACAGGCAAACGCCCCAAGCGACGGGTCTCTTCAATGAGGTGGAAGGGCGCACCGATTTCTTTAGCAAAGGTGAATAACTCGGATTCGTCCATTGAAACAACTTGGCGGATTTGCTTGTGAACTTGGCGAGCATGACGCACGGCTTCGACTACATCGCCGGTGCCGGCTTCGCCTTTGGTGCGGATCATTGCCGCCCCTTCGTTGATACGGCGGAGTGCCTCGCCCAAGTTACGACAACCGCACACAAACGGGATGGCGAACACGCGCTTATCAATGTGGTTTTCTTCGTCAGCAGGGGTCAAGACTTCGCTTTCATCAATGTAGTCAATGCCCAGTGATTGTAGAATTTGCGCCTCAACAAAATGCCCAATGCGTGCTTTCGCCATCACGGGGATGCTAACCGCGCTGATGATGCCGTCGATCATATCCGGGTCGCTCATGCGTGCCACGCCGCCTTGTGCGCGAATATCCGCAGGCACGCGCTCCAACGCCATCACCGCAACCGCCCCGGCATCTTCTGCAATCTTCGCTTGTTCTGGGGTGACAACATCCATGATGACCCCGCCCTTGAGCATTTGTGCCAAGCCACGCTTAACGGAATCACTTCCTTGCATGGGGTTGGTATGGTTATTTTCAGTCATGATTATTTCTCTCCCATTGGGATAGGTGTCTTATTAAATCCGTCACAATAGAGTAGCGGACTGCCTAAAAAGTGGCTATATCCTACTATGACCAATTCTCCATGAAGGAGGGTTATTGTGGGTTGGTGTAAGTATTGCTTCCATTCCCCAAAAATCGCCCTAGCCATGTCCCCTCAACAATCCAACCGTCCACATCGGGGCGGGCAACAATGCGCACATGGCGATAATTTTGCCCTGCCACACACACCGCCCCACTCAAGATTTCCAACTGTAACCCACTGGGTAGTGTATACAACACTTCTGAATAGGCGGCGGGGGTGGCGTGTAGATTCTTGAGAACGGGTGTATCGAAGCGCAAGATGCCAATATCCCCCACGTTCAACGGGACAGCAGGGGCACACGGTATCCATTCTGGACCCGCATCAGGGTTCGCCTCAATGATGGGCACAACCTCGCCGTTTACAATGGCATCCTCAACGATCCACCCTTGAAACAACACGCCCACTACCGTGACTTCAATCTTCCACCAATTGTAATTGTCCGCACACACCGCGCCCTCCAACACCTTCACGCTGGCGTTGGCAGGGGCAAGCGTCATCACGCGCCCGCTCAAGCTGGCGGTATCACGCACGCGCACATTGTCATAGAGTTGCACTGCTTGCCCCAGTTGCAAGGTCAACGGGAAGCGACAGGTGTTATCAATCAATTCATGTGGGCGGATGTATTGCCCATCGGGTTGCCCACCTGCCACCCATCCACGAAAGAGGGGACCGGTGTATTGTCGCTCCACTTGCCACCAGTTGTAACCATCCGCACAAACGGGACCGGCAATCACCCGCGCCTCCAATTGAAACTCGGTATAGAAGACAACCCCCGAACTGAGGCTAGGCTCTTGCCGTATGAACATGCCGGGGATGATGGTTGCCAAACTACGGGGAACAATCGGGAGGGCTTGTGGACACGTTACGCCATCTTGTGCCAGCGTGGGGGCATACCCCAAAAGCATGAATATCATCCAACCCAATACCACCCATAAGCGTTTCATAACATCACCTTTATAAGCTCTATCCTGTTCAAATCACCCTAGTATTGTACTCAAAAACCCCTGCGCCGTAGCCTATGAAGCATTGCAAATCATACAATCTATAACGAAAATGAAAGCTATTCCATTCGTTTAGAGGGTATCCTCCCATGCTGAACCGTTCGCTCATGCTGTTCGTCGTCACCTTTTCCATCTGTGGAATGACCGCTAGGGGGCAAGCCATCGCACAATCTAACCCTCCCTGCCCATCCGCGCCGCTTCGCAATGGGGAAGCAGTAACGTCACCCGATGGGCGGTATCAGGTTTATTTTGAGTGTTGGGCTGCTGACCAAACCCAGTATGATGTTTACGCCACTGACCTACAAACGCAGGAAACCATTCTGCTGGGGGAAACCGCTACCGATTTATCCACCGAAAGCATTTATGTTTACGATTGGATCAGCCCGACGATGGTGAGCTTTCGCGCGGAGACAGGGGGCGGGACGTACAATTGGCGTTCGTTCTATGTTGCGGAGGTTGACCAGACGGATTCCTTAACTGAATTGGCACGCGATTATGTTTCGCGCCCACGTTATGAAACGTCTCCTGAGCGGATTGAGTGGGCGGTGGAAGACGGCATCCAACAAACGCTCACGGTTTATCAATATAGTTTTGAGCGCGAAGACCTGCAAGTCTTGTATAATGGAACGTGTGACTTGCGCGATGATCTCGGATTAGAGACCAGTTGCCACATGGTGACACCCAACTCTAACACCACATGGGTACAACCCCATGACCCAACTCACCTGATCTTGAATCGTGGGGATTCCATCCATCCCACCAAGCAGATTGAAGTACGCGCCCTCCCTGAAGGTGAGGTGATTTATCAGGTGGAAACACTGGGGGGAGGGCATGCTGAATGGGTTGCTACCGATACCATCGCCGTCTATGAGATTGCCTTTGACTTTAAGGCGCGTGGGTATGCAGGGCTGTTCATTCGCTTTGAAAACGACACCATCACACAACAAGAACCATTTGTATTGCCTATTGGGGAAAGCATCAACGCACTTCCTTCGTGGCTAAGGTAAGGGTTAACAAGCCAATGGATGATGAAACGACGATCCAACCTGTTATTGACTCAATGCACCATCTGCTAAACCAGCTTGAGTATTCTACGGAGCAGGAGGATGCTGGGCAATTTGTGGAGCGTCTTCGCCTTTTGCGCAGGCTTAACCGCTCTTTGGTCTCTGTCGCCCCCGAAACCACCCACTTGTTGAGCGAGATTTTTGAGGCAAGCCTTTCAAACGGATTAGCCCTCACACCTGAACTCTATCAACTGATCCGCGAGTTGCTTAATCTTCAGCCTATCACCCTAGCCATCCGCGAGAAACTGACCCAAATCATCCGCCAATCCACCCACAAAGTGGAGTAGACACCTTGCCTAAGCCCCTCCCCTGAAGGGGAAAATGGTCTTCAACCGTGCGGGCAAGTCCGCTTCTGTCACCAAGCCTTGCGCGTATTCATGGAGCAGCTGGGCAATCTTGTCCACCGTGAAACGTGGGATGATCCCCACCCGAATAGGTTGGTCAAGGTATAACGCCCCCTGCCCTTCAATAGGAATGATGATGACTCCGCGAATGTCGCTCATGTTTGTGTTGGTGCTGGGTGCCTGTGCGGATAAAATCGCATCGTTGCCAATCTCAATCTTGCCACTTTGTATCGCCTTCTCAAGAGGTAGCGTGGCAATGAAGGTTGCATCGCTAAACTTCTCACGATCAAAGTTTTCAATTGCTAACGGTTGTAACTGTCGATTGATGATGACACCGCGCCCCGACCGAACACATCCCACCAACTGATTTAAGAACACTTCCCAATTCACCATCGCCATTTTTGGACGCTCCTTACTGAATGAATCATCTTTGTTATTGGGGTATCATACGCTAAAACGAATCAAAACGGCGTAACAATTCTATGGTTTGTTTCTCTAATTCCCAAATCTCCATGCGCTCGCGTAGCTTGGCAAGGCGTTTCGTGCGTGGGTAGCCATCCTCATATTCCTTTGCCCATTCACGCGCAAACGTCCCATCTCGAATTTGCTGTAGGGTGATCTCCATCAAGCGTTCGAGCTTCAATTCATTGAAGCGGTCAATCCGACTCAGCAATCCATACTGGGTATGGGGGGCGGTGTCGTGCATGGCGTTCATCAAGCCTTCTTTGCCCACACGCTCTAAATAGTCCACAAACTCCCCGGATAGATACAGGTCAGCTAGAACCGCTTCGGGGGGATAGCCATGTTCAATCAGCATGTTGGCGGCTGTCACCATGATATGTTGAAACGCCGGCAAGATCGCCTGTTCAATGAACAGGTCTAGCTCTGCCTCACGCTCAAAATTGATTTCAATCGCCCCTGCCTTCAACGACCCCAACGCCCCAGCCAACGCCAAAACAATATCCCAACAACTGCCACTGGCATCTTGCCCAACCGAGACAAAACTATAAAAGCCTTCCCCCGTTAAATAGCGTTTACGGGCATAATCGCCCAGCGTGCGCGGGGCAATTAACCCAACGTCCACGAAGGGGGGTGCCTCTATGAAACCAAAGGCGACGTTATACGCGCTCACGAATACTAGCGCGTCGTTGCGCCGTAAATAGGGAGCAACTTGTTCTAAGTAGACGGTAGGCATCACCTCATCGGGAATCGTCATGAGCGCGATGTGGGTTGCCTTGACGGCATCGCTGATGGAGTGCGCCTCAAAACCATCTTGAAGTGCCTTCTGGCGAGATTGGTCTTGCCCATCTGCACGAGTGCCCACCAACACTTCTACCCCACTATCACGCAGGTTCAAAGCAAGCGGTTGCCCCATGTTTCCATAACCAATGACGGCGACTTTCTTGCCTGCTAAAAAGCTGGGGTCGCCGTGCTGTTCGTGATAAATAATGGTCATATCATCTCTTTCAAGGTTGCCATCCACACCGGCAGGTTATAGCCATTCGGTTGATAGGCATAGCGCGTATACAAGCGCAATGAGCGTTCGTTAGATTGCTGGGTGTTGACAGTAGAAGCGTAAATCTTTCTACGCTGAAAATAATATAACATATCTTGGAGTAGCCCCGCCCCAATTCCATAGCCTTGCCACTGTGGATGAACGGCTAATCGCGCCAGATGGCTTGTTGAACTGTTGAGCGTGGTGAACTGATAACCGACGGGATGGCGATCAATATACAGGATGCGGTTGTAATGGCTGGTGCGAATCGCCATGCGGATCTCACGCTGTTGCATGTGCCACGGTGCCTCAAAAGCGTGCTGGTCAACCTCATAGACATCCTCTAAGCGATCCAATGAAATGGGGGATAACTGTAAATCGGGGTGAGGTTGAGGGTCTGCTACTAGGCTATGACGGCGTTCTAGGGTGACGATCTCCTCAACCTCGCTAAAGCCCCATTGTGACATAGGAACATGGAGCCAATCCCGCGTGATGAGGGAGAAGATGCTGTGTAATCCGTGTTGGCTTTCTTGTTGGGCGATATATTGAAAGATATGCTTGAGCGCGGTATGGGGCTTATAATCGTCGCTGGCAACCATGAAGCGTAGCCAACAGGTGCCTTGTGCCATGTCGGATAAACCTATCGCGGCGATGATGCGATTTTGCTCTACACACACCCACACACGCTCATAATTTTGAAACAAGTAATCATCTAGCCGTTGCCAATCCAGATGATGGTAGACATGAAAGTTAAAGTATGACAGGCTGCGAATGCCAGCGATGTCACGGCGATCACATGGGCGCACCACCCAACGATTCTGTATCATTTTAACGCATAGTCACGATCAACAAATGGGCGCACCGTCAAGCTGAAGATCAAACACACGCGACGATCTTTAAGGCGGGTGCGAATTTGGCTATCGAGCGATTCTAGTTCTTGCGTGGTGGTGATAACCGTAGGGAGGTTGCGCACGTGGCGATACTTGACGATCTGAAGGAGCTTCTCCTTCACCCACGTTTTGCTATGATCGACCGCTCCCAAATCGTCCAAGATCAGCATGGGCGCGTCCTTCACCTGTTGAAAGCGTGCATCAAAGCTGGTGGAGGAATGGGGGCTAAAAGTTTGACGTAGATAATCCAGTAAATCCGCCACCGTGAGGAACATCACCTGCATGCCATCTTGTTCGCACTGGTTGCCGATGGCGGCGGCAAGATGGGTCTTTCCTGTTCCGCTGGCACCCAACAACATTAGCCAACCCTCTTTACGCTGGGCAAATCCTTGTGCAACCACCAATGCTCTCTGTAGGTTTTGTGCCTCATCTGGGCGACAACCGCGCCGTGTCTCAAAGGTTTCAAAACGATAGAGGTTATACAGAGACAAGTCAGAAAGAATCGTTCCTTGTTGGGGCTGTGAGTTACGGTAGTCGGGCGCGTTAATCTTGAAGCGGCGCACCAAGTCTATATCCAACATACGGCTACGCAAACGCGGATTGAGCGTTTCTACCTCCACATTGGTGGTAATCACCGTTGGGAGTTTTTCTATATAGCGATGATTCAATAGCTGGAAAAGTTTTTCTAATGCCCAACCGCTGGGATTTTCCACGCCTAAATCATCCAAGATCAACAGATTGGTGGTGCGGATGCGCTCAAACAGAGCACCATACGATTCTTCTGTGTGGTCGCTAAAGGTGCTTCGCAAGTGATCGAGCAGATCCGGCGCGGTTAGGAATAACACAACGTCCCCATGATCTAAGCGTGTGTTACCGATGGCGGCGGCAAGATGCGTTTTGCCACTCCCATAGCTTCCTTCTAGGATAATCCAACCGTATGGAGATAGCGCGAAGTTCTGGCAATACTCTAGGGTTTCCTGAAGAGAACTCCCTAGCGTGGTATCTCCATCCACGCGCACATAAAAATTATCAAAACGTTTATCCGTGAAGGCATGTAAATTGCTGATTTGGCGCAACCGCTGGCGACGCTCTAGGTCTTGCTCAATGGGGTAGTTGGGACACCGATACACCTTGTTGAAGTCAGGATGCCCATAGGGAACGTCTTCATCATAGAAGCCCAAGCCGTTGCAACGCATGTCTTGTGACGGAACACCGCACAAGCGACAAGTGGGTTGATTAGTGTTGGATGAAGGAGGCATCTTCTCCGTGGATGTATCGTTGCTCATGGTGTTGTTCAGTACCTCGCCGAGTCGTTTCATCGTTACGTCCTTGTATGCGCCATCGTTCCAAAATAGCGCGAATGTATTTTAAGTTGCGTGCTTGTTGTTCAGAGGCAATGCGTATCGCGGATTCAATCCATGCCAGCGGATAGTGATCCTCTAAATCCTGCAGTGCCTCCCCCACCATAGGGGTGAGTAGCCCGATCTCCTGCTCATAAAGCCGATAAATATTGGGACGTGGGGGGAGCAGTTCCCCCCCCTCATCGGCGAAGGGGTTAAGCATCCCGTTCAAGATGTCCCCCGCCACCTCTTGCCCACGCTCACTATTCATAAGATACAATATCTTTTGCGGTTGAAAAGGCGAGCGCACCCCAAGCAGAATGTTGTGGGTGAGTGCGCCCTCTAACGCATCTTGCAAGACAGCCTCCAATGAACGCTCTGCTACTAACGGAAGCAATGCCTGCGTCAAAAGTTCATGCGTGTGATAGTCTTCCCATGTTAGGTAAGGATGGCTAGTGCGCCGTTGTAATGCCCATGCCGTGAACAAAACCACCTTTAATTCTGCCACATCATTCACTAGCGGAAGCACATCCTCAAAGAATTGCTCCGGCAGGAAGGTTAAGCGTGCCGTTCCACCTAGAAAACCGTTAAAGGTCATGTCCTATTCCTCGCTATGCCATTGCGCTGAGATCATAGTTTTGACGGGTGCCATCCATGAAACGGGTGATCGTTGGGTCAAAGTAAAGCGGGATGGTATCGGTGGGTCCGTTACGGTGCTTGGCAATGATGACATCCGCCTGATTGGGATTTTCCGCCGCTTCGTTGTAGACAATCTCCCGATACAAGAACATCACAATATCCGCGTCCTGTTCAATGGAACCGCTCTCGCGTAGGTCGCTTAACTGTGGGCGTTTGTCTGCGCGTTGTTCAACCGCGCGTGAAAGCTGCGCCGCGCTCAACAGGGGGACGTTCAGCTCTCGCGCAAGTTCCTTCAGTTGGCGGCTGATATAGCTGATCTCTTGCACGCGATTGTTCTCATACGATCCCCCAGCGTTCATCAACTGTAAATAGTCCACAATGACAAAATCGAGACCATGCTCATACTTTAAGCGTTGGCACTTGGTGCGGAGTTGTAAGGGGGAAAGCGAAGGGGAATCATCAATGAAGATTTTGCGCGTGCTAAGTCTGCCAATGGCTTCCACCAACCGCCCATACTCATGGTTGTCTATCTTCCCCATGCGCAGGTTCTGCATATTGATGCCGGTTTCCATGGCGATCATCCGCTGGACGAGTTGCTCCACGCCCATTTCTAGGGTGAAGATGGCAACGTTGGCGTTTGCTAAAGCAGACATATTCATGGCAACGGTGAGCAAGAAAGCCGTCTTGCCCATGCCCGGTCGCCCAGCAAAGATGATGAGGTCGCTCCGTTGAAAGCCCCCCATGAGCGCGTCCAACTTTTTGAAACCGCTTGGAATCCCCATCCCGTTCTGGTGATAGGTCATCATCGTTTCCAACTGCTCAAAGTACAGGCTGGTTGCTTCTTGCATAGAAACAATGTCGCGCTGTTGACGACGTTCCGAAATCCTAAACAAGGTGGTTTCAGATTCGCTCAAAACATCTTCAACGGATTTCTGCCGATCCAATGCCAATTGTTTGATGGCATCAGACGCTTCTAACAAACGACGGCGCACGGCATCACGTTCAATGAGGCGGGCATACGTTTCGGCATAGAACGCGGTGGGGGTGCTACTAATCAACGTGGAGACATAAGCATCTCCCCCAATCTTATCTAAAAGATGATGCGCGTTTAGCTCATCATTGAGGGTGATGCGCTCGATCAGTTCGCCCCGTTCAGCCAGCCTAGCGCATGCTTCCCAGATGTAACGGTGGCGCACCAAAAAGAAATCTTCAGCTTTCAAAAACGAAGCCAAATTAGGATAGATCGTGGGGTCAATCAGTACCGAACCGATCACCACTTGCTCTATTTCTTCGTTGTAGGGTATGGATTCAAATTCAGTCATGGTTGTGATTTGTGCCAAGTCAATAGAACAAAAGACGTGCCATTCATGAAAATGGACACGCCTCTTTAGGTATTGCTATCGTTGCATGCGGATGCTTACAACGTTTAATCTTCGTCTTCGTCTAGGTCAATCTCTAGGCTATTCACAAAGTTCTTGAACGGATCTAACTTTTGATCGCTAGGCGCAGTGGGTTGATTGGTGGATGGGGCTGGAGAAACCTCTTCGGCAACATCCTCCTCCACGTCTTGGTCTTCGGTGGAATCCTCATGCTCAACATTGGCTTCTGGTTGAATGCTGGCGCGTTCCATCACCAACTCAGAAATGAAGATGGGTGCCTTTGCACGGATAGCCACCGCAATCGCATCGCTTGGGCGAGAGTCCACTTCTAGGCGTTCGCCGTTGTAATCAATCAGAATACGGGCATAAAACACATCATTGCGAAGATCATTCACAAGGACGTGAACAATTTGCCCCCCCATCTCCTCAATCACATTACGCAGTAAATCATGCGTCAGTGGGCGTTGTTGTTGGATGTCTTGCAGTTCAGCTGTAATAGCATCCGCTTCAAACGGTCCAATCCAAATGGGCAGATACCGATCATCATGTAGGTCTTTCAAAACGATGATGCGGTCTTTGGACATTAAACTAACACGAATGCTGTCAATATTTACTTCGATCATATGACAGTGTGTGGAAACCTCAACGGTAGGAAAACATTACTCTTGTTTCGATTATACACTGAACCTGTGCCTTATCAACTTGTTTAACAGTAAAAAGGCAAGGTTCAGGGAGTTTTAATTGGCGGGTGTGGTGTTAGGCACAAGAATGACTTGCCCAATACTCAACAGATCTGGGTTAGTGAGTTTGTTCAAGTTTTGCAGTTCCGTCACTGTGGTATTGTACTTGCGGGCAATCTTCAACAAGGTATCCCCTGATACCACCGTATACTCGCTTGTGTCGGTGGGAAGGGCTGTCGCTTGTGAGGTGGCTTGGGCAATGACCGTCTCGGTGGGTTGCTCATCACAGGGGATACTCAATATATCTCCCGGATTGATGATGGGATTATCCCCGGTGAGGTTGGGGTTTGCCTTGCGCAATTCCTCCAGCGTCAGGTTATTGTTGACCGCAATCCGATACAGGTTATCCCCACGCACAACTGTATAGTCACAGGTCGTTCCATCTTCCGTCTCGCTGGAATCGGTGAGGACGGCTTGGGATGGGGTGCTTTGCAACGGGGCAGATGCAGGCGTTGCTGAGGGAACAACCGTTGATGTGGCAATATCAACGGGGCTAATCCCGATGGTGGAGCTAGGCGGAATGGGGGTTGCGCTGGGTTGTGCTGTGCTTAAACCCGCCCCCTGTGCGGATGCCACTATAACGGTTGGGGTGGCGTTGGGGATGGGTGTTTGGGTTTGAGTGGGGGGCAAAATCGTGATGGCAGGTAAGGCAGAAGTTGCCGTTGCCAAAACGGTTAAGGGCGCGTCTGGGGTAGAGGTGGTTGGCTTGGCAACCGTTTCAACCATAGTAGCTAAGTTGGTTTCGGTGGGGGTTCCATCAACACCCATCGCAACCACCTCCCCGCTGGGTGTAAAAGTTGGGAAGGTATTCGATTGAATGGGTTCAAAAGTAGGACCGGCTTGACGCACACAGCCCACCATAAACAACAAGATAAAAACCCCTAAAGCAGTTTGAAGGCGCATAGACCATCTCCTCACAAAACATCCAACAGGCATTGGTATTCCTCTAAGCATACTCAACTTGGGCATACTTTGCACGCTACAAGTTATAAGATTGTACAAGATTACTTAGGGGATGGTAAATTCCCCTACATTTACCCAATCATCCACGGGGGATGATGGATCGGTTTGGACAGGCAACAAGCGTGGGTTTGCCCAATCGTATATCCCCAACGAAACCTGATAACGTCCTGCACCTAAATCACACGGGAGGGTCAATAGTCGCTCATCCAGATAGACTTGCCCCGCTTCCCATAAGTGCGACTCGGTATAAGAGAGGGGTGCGTCTGTGCGTGCCAATACCTCTCCCCACTCATTGCGTAACGAAATCGTCATGCTATACCCATACCCCATTTCTATGGGCGTTTGTGTGCGCCATAAAGTGCGGAAGGTGAGGGCATCACATGCTTTCCATTCGGGCGCAGTACCGCTTACCGCCAACAGTTCGATTTGATCGCCAACCGTTGCCATCACCTCAAATTCTTCTGGCAACCGTTCATAGCGCGTCAGCAAGAAGGGGATGCCATCGGGGCTTGTCACCACCAAATCATAACGCAGATAGGCGGTTTGCCACTGTGCCATCCGTTCCGTGAGTTGGCTAGGGCGTTCCACCATCGTGAGATGCCAAAAACGCTGTGGGGTAGCAGAGAGGAAGGCTTCGATGGATGGCTCAAAACTTTCTACGGATTCCACAAAGTGCGGGGGGCGCGTCACCTGAATGTAGTCTACGACTGCCCCATCGGAGATCAAGCCCTCGCTCGCCAAGTACAACACATCGGCATCATCCACCCCAGCTAAAAGCCACTGGCGAATATGTAGGTTTGTCCACGCATTGTGAGACTCCACCAGAATAGGGGTATCCTCAACGTAGTTGGTGGGCAAGATGCTGATGGCAGGGCGTTGCGCAAAGATTGCTAGGCGTTCTAATGCCAACCCATTCACGTATTCCGCCCCCCACACTTCACAATCTTGGTCGCTCACGGTTTGGTGACTTTGATAGAATAAATACCGCTCATAACATTCTGCGCGTAACCGCTTCGATTGATCCCACACGGTTTCTGCTACTGCCATATAATTGCTATAGACAAACGCCACCAATGCTAACGCCAATGCCAACCCATTGATATTGACCAACAACGTCCGCACTAGGTGAGTTGGGCGCGTGCGCCATTCTTCCCACACCAACAAGATCAACCATAGCCATCCCACCCAATAGTATACGGTGGTGGCTTTGTACCAAACCTTCATAGCGGAGGCGATCCCTTGCGGATATGAGTCTGGGCGGTTCAACGAGATGAGCAGTGCCGTCATGAGGGTATAGCCTGCGACTGGTATCCAAATATCCAACAGGGCGCGACGTTTTTCACCGCGCACGAGCCACGCAAAATTAATCACCCCCAGTATCAACCCAGCCGTTCCCACCCATACCGAGCGGTGGAAGTTCGCCGTTTGGGTGTAGAGCGTGTTGCCCACGAACCCAACAATATAGCGCACGATCACGCTAGGGTTGGGGGTGTGGATGATATACTCGCGTTCTGCGCCTCCGCTTGTACCCAGCGCAACCCCTGCCAAGCGCATATAAGTCAGCAGGCTGGCAAGCGCACATCCCACCCAAATCACCAAGAGCCAGCGATGCTTTGGATACACGCGCCAAATCACCCAAGCGAACAACCCCCATAACACAATGCCGTTGCCATTGGAGAAGGTGGCGAAGAGTGCCAAAAGACCCGCCAGCAGAATGCTTCGGTAGCCCCATTGTGCCAATAAAATATGTAGCCCTGCCAAGAAGAAGAAAGATGGGTATAGCCATTGTGTGTAATAGGGGATCACCCATATCAAATCTAGCTGGGGCGCAAACATCAACACCGAGAACCCCACACTTGCCCAGCGGATCAAGCGTGATTCGGTCTTCATGACCAAACCCAGCAACATCACATAGTTGAGCAAGGTGAACACGAAGGGAAGCCACGTCTCGGCAAGCACGTTCCAACCCGTG
This sequence comes from Phototrophicaceae bacterium, assembly GCA_049318945.1. Classification (GTDB taxonomy): domain Bacteria; phylum Chloroflexota; class Anaerolineae; order Aggregatilineales; family Phototrophicaceae; genus CAIRDJ01. Next base: position 18,019 of record JBMOEO010000035.1, read on the forward strand.
AGCTGAACAAACAAGAGGCTTTGTAACCGTGTGAACAGCACCAAGTGTCCAAAGTAGGGTACAAAGAGGGCTTCAAGGGTGAGTGTCCCTTGTGCCAATTGGATGGCTGCGGGGGCATTGCCCCAGCCGTGGTCAGAGCGTGGCATGTTGGTACGATACAGGAAGATGAAAACGACGATCACCAACATGGGCACAATGGACATCAAGAAGGGGAAGATGTTAGTGGGGGAGAGCCAACGCGCAAGGCGTTTTGTGATGGTTGCAGTGGACATGGGAGGGTGGGTTTTCTGCCTGTGTATGCCAAAAGTTAATGTAAGCCTAGCAGAAAATTTCGTAGTTTTTAGAGAAAAGCGCAAATGTTCCGCTAAAGATTAAGTGTATAATCAAAGCATGTCTATTCCTCAAAATGATAGACACTCATTCTGTCGCTTATAATGTGAGACTTGAACGTGATCGGCGAGCCTAACCTTCATGAATATATTGTAAAAGCCATCGAAAAATCAGACCAAACTGATTTTGAGGGGGCAATTGATGACTTGACTGAAGCCATCCGTCTTGATCCTAACTCGGCTGAGGCATACACCCGACGGGGCTTAATCTCCTATAAGCTGAACCGCCCGGATGATGTCATCATTGACATGACCGAGTTGATTCGTTTAGAGCCAACCAACGCCGCCGCTTATTTCATTCGGGGGGAGATGCTTTGGCATCGCCAACAATACAAAGACATGGTGGCAGATTTCACTGAGGTGATCCGCTTTGAGCCAGAAAACGTGGATGCCTATTGCTATCGTGGCTTGGGCTATTCGCGTGCAGGCAAACACAGTGCCGCCTATGATGATTTTTCCACCGCCATTAGCCTTGCCCCAACCAACCCCAAACCGTATGAGTTGCGTGGGCTAGAAAGCGCAAAGCGCGGGGATTACGATAGCGCGTTGCGTGACTTCTCTAAAGCAACCGAACTAAACCCTAACGGGGCATCCGCCTTTTATAACAGTGGCTATGCGTGGTTGCGCATCCAAGCCTATCAAGAGGCGATCCCTTATTTTGATCGCACCATTGCCCTTCAACCCAACCATGTGAACGCCTATCGCAAACGCGCGGAGTGTCATCGTGAATTGGGTAACTATGAAGTGGCATTGCAGGATTATCAACAGGCGTATCAAATGGACTCGGTGCATATCGGGGTGATCTTGGGGAGGGGCATCACGCATTATCGCATGGGGAACTATGAACTTGCGGTCGCTGATCTTGACCTTTTCGATCAGCGCGATGTTGCTGATGCGGTGGTATATCTGCTACGGGGGAATGCCCACCTGCGCTTGAAGAATCTTGAACACGCCATCCGCGATTATGGCATCGCCTTAGAACTCAATCCGAACGATCATGGCGCGTTTCAAAATCGGGGGAGCGTGCATGCTCGCATGGGGAATGTCGTCAAAGCGATTGAGGACTTCACCCGTGCCATTGCGTTGCGCCCCACTTCTGCCGCCTATCTTAATCGTGCTAATGCCTATGCCGAGATTAGCAACGTGTCCGCCGCCATTAAAGATTACACCCAAGCGATTGCCCTCCAACCCAGCGCGGATCTATACACCCATCGCGGGGTGTTGCACCTCCTCAACCAAAATAGTAACCAAGCCATTCAAGATTTTGAGACAGCATTAAAGCTAGTGCCCAATCATAAATTGGCACAAGAGCAATTGGCATTGGCACAAGACGGGCATCAATCTTAAAGTTAGGTGTTGTTTGTGCCTTGCCAGATCGGTATAAATACCGCAAACTTTGGCGCGTTCGTGCATATACAGAGATTGAAGGACAGATGACAACCGTTGGTGTACTTGCCTTGCAAGGTGCTTTTATTGAACATGAACATAAGCTACAACAACTAGGTGCAAAAACCGTTGAAGTCCGTTTGCCACACCACCTTACCGAGATCGACGCACTCATTATCCCAGGTGGAGAAAGCACCACCATCGGTAAGCTGGCAACCAGTTATGGATTAATTGAGCCTCTCAAACAATTTGCCCAAACCAAGCCCACTTGGGGGACATGCGCCGGCATGATTTTCTTGGCATCCCACTTGGGGCAACATCACCAACCGATACTAGGTGTGATGGACATCACGGTAAACCGTAACGCTTTTGGTCGGCAGATTGATAGTTTTGAGACGGACTTAGCCATCAACGGGTTAGATGAACCCTTTCATGCGGTATTCATCCGTGCGCCTATTGCTACCGCCGTAGGCGAAAAGGTTGAGGTGTTGGCACAACTTAGCCCAACGCAAATTGTGATTGCCCGTGAGGGGCACTTACTCGCTAGTGCGTTTCATCCGGAATTGACCGATGATACGCGCCTACATCAGTATTTTTTGAACATGCTATCAGATTAAACACAAGAGGAACGATGGTACGCTACGAATTAGAAACCCCCTTTATTCGGATGATGGGTGATGAGCCTTATGGTCTTGAGCCGGATGAGGACAGCGAGGACTTTGACGGATTTGAGATTCAAGAGTTAGAAGAGATGGAAGCCGATGAGTCGTCTACTGGTGGCACGGCGGGTTCAGTGGATGAGGATACGGACTTTGAAGAGGAGGATATGCTGGATGATACCGATTCAGAAGAATACTACCTTGAAGGAGACGATGATGATCCCTATGACGAAGGCTACGACTTAGACGAAGACGATGAGTATGATGATGATGAATCATACGATTTGTATGGGGATGACGAAGACGATTAACCATCTCATCACCGTTGACGGTGGGGCGGGCAATAACCCACCCCATCCGCCGTTAGCGTCGAAACCATCCTTGCCGCTCCGCTGAAACGGTTGCATGGGTGAGCGTGGTTAAGCCCCCACCATACGGATCAAAAATCGGGCGGATCTTCTTCAGCGTGGGTTGCATGACAGACTGTCGCATGGTGCGGTTGAGCATTTCAAAAAAGCCGAAACGCTCGGCATAAAACGCTTCAACCTCTTCTACGTTGGGGGGGGTATCCCATTTCCAACTAGCAGGATATTCATAGTAAGCAACGGCATAAATGGCGGGGGTCTTCACCGACACCCCACGCACTTCATATTGCCACATATCATCCCCAACGGTGGTTGCTATTTGTGCCCCCAAAACCAACGCCTGCGCCACCAACACCTGCCGAATCAACGCGCCCCCTTTGCTGTTTTGTACCAAGCTGGGGATGAATCCTTCGGGATGAAGTTCCGTTTCGATGATCTGCTTGAGTTGATTGAGTGCGTGTTCATACTGTTGCTGATCTTCCATGACCACCGCACTGGCTAATGCCAAAACACATTGCCACGCATGATCCACCAACCCGTCTGTTGGTGCGTTCAAGTATGGTGCAATCTGTGCTTGCCAAGCGTGTAAAACATCAGGTGAGAAAAGGGGGTGGTTACGTGCCATCTCAAGCAGTTGGGCACTTGCCAGAGCGTGTCGCGCGTGTTGATGCAGATGAAGGTCTGGCTTCTGTTGTGTGAACAGATGCCCATTTTGCAGGCTCAACCATAAAGTGTTACCTGCTTCTTCATCGGCAAGGAATCGCCAGCGGAAAGCGCGGAACATCGACAACGAAAGCGCGTCCATGCTACTAAACGGTCGGTTTAGGAATGCAAACGCGCTGGCATAAGGTTCTGCGGTTGCCATCTTCTGTGCGTGTGCAACCGCCATTTCATCAAAATAAAGACCGCAATGTGTGGTGACAAGCATCTTCAGCTGTGCCTCATGGCTAACATTCATCATGGAGCATCATTATAGCGTATTCCACCTATGCTCAAGATTAGGTGTAGATCAAGCCTAGTGGAGAAGGAATCTCATCCATGTAATCAATGTGGGTCATCACGACAACGCCCCCCATTGAAAAGGCGAACGTGCCATCATCTTCAATGGTTAGCCCATTCACCGCCGTGAGGGGGGTGGGCGCACTCACCAACAGCTGTAACTGACGTGCTTTGGCATATAAATCAACAGCAAACTTTTGATACGAAAAGCGAAACTGTTGCCCCCCAACATACACGCGAAGCACGCCGTTATGGGCATCGCTGGCGATGAGCATTTCGCCGTTGGGGGAACAAGCGATTTTCCCCACTGTGTATGAGAAGGTATGGTGGATGCGCAACGCGCCCGCGCGGTTATATACCAGCAGGTGATTGCCATCGCAGATGAAAACTTGCTGGGCGTGTTCGCTCATGAACACATCAGGCAAGATGCCCTGCTTCAGCGGTATGGGCAAGGCGTACTCGCCTAGCAGGGTGGTTTCTCGGTATAGATATAAGTGGGTGTTTTCCCCTAAAACGGCAATGATGCCACTCTTATAATCTACCGACATGGTGAGCATTTCAGTATCAATCTGGGAGAAGTGGTGAAGTGTTTTTTTTGCCAACACTTGTAACCCGAAGCCATCATCCACCACCGTTTGATTGCCATCCATCGTCAAGTACAGCAACGCATTTTTTGTGCGGACATAGGGCAACGGCAACCCGTTGGGCGCACGCAAAGAATCTAGGTAGGTTTCCCATTCCTCCCCTGCGGAAGGTTCTGGCGAGGAGATCGGGCGACGGGTGTCATACAAGACACCTTTCTCAACATCATAACAGCCAATGGCATTTTGATACCAAACCAAGAGGATACGCTCGTTGTCCTTGCTGATGATTTGGAGCTTATGAATGGTTCGGTCGTTAATGTGGATTCGCCAGGACATGGTTTCTCTACCGCTATTTTTGGGATATATATCCCAATGTTCCATAAATTTGGGATATGAATCTAACAATACATGAAGTTGTTCGGATGGTCAACCAATTTCAACGGGTAGGCTAAAGATTGAGCAACATCTCATATTGGCTCAAGATGGGTCTATAGCCCAAAATGAATAACACCGTCCAAGTCGTATCATCCTCGGCAAGGTTCACCACCCCCCCTTTAGCAAACGGGTAGAGCGAATGCAGGTGTAAGATCACGCGGCGCAGGGGGTTGGGCTTGTTGGGCAAGCAACCCATATCGAAGATGCGGAGCGCGTGTTGCTCAAAAATCCCCATGACATACGCCACAATCTGCCCATCCTGTTGAATGGCATAAGCACGAGACAGCGGTGTCAACCGCTCCAGTGCCACTCGCTCACGTTGCCATGGATTGTTCACCGCGTGCAGTTCAACGTAGCGATCTAAAGCGACTTTTGGATTCACCTCGATGACCTGTGTCACCTCTTCGCCTTGAGACTGTCCTTCTATGATGTGGAGGGTGCGTTGTTTGGTGAAGCCCAACGCCTCATACAGCGCGATGGCGGGTGTATTGAGCGTGATCGCCTCTAGCTGAATTTGTGATAAATCCATCTGTTGTGCTTGTTGAATCAAGTCACGCATGATTTGATGGGCAATGCCCTGTCGCCGATGCGAGGCAATCACCCCTAACCCGCCGATCCAACCGCGCTGTTCACGCCTGCCTAAGAAGCCTAGCCCAACGGGTTGCCCGTCGATTATGGCAATGCGCGAGCGTTCGAGGTCGATGTTGTAATGTACTACGTGTTGATGAAGTTGTTCTTCGGTCATGCGTAGGGGGATGTAATAACCCTGATAGCTATCGGTCAGGAGTTGTGCTAGGGCGTGCAAGGTGATGGTGGCGGTGGAAACCAGCTGGATGCTCATGATATGGGCTACTCAATCTGCTCTTTCAATTGGTCGGCATGGGTGATTGTACTCAACTTTAAGCCTTGTTGCCCCAAAAAAACGAAGCCAATTAACGTAGGGGGAAGCCAAATTGCCACATGGGCGGTGATGGCGTAGGCAATGGCGATTTCATGGGAGATGCCCACCGCCACCAAGACCAACTGAATGAAGCGTTCAAATACCCCCACCATGCCCGGCGCAGATGGAATGAGTCCTGCCAAGTTCACCCCCCCCACCATTGCCAAGACCACTCCATAATCAAGCGATAGGTCAAATGCCACCGCCACCACATAATACACACCAGCTTCAACTAGCCATGAGGCATACGAAAAGAAGATCACCCCCAGCAGATTAGGGAGGCTACGCAAGGACTCTAAGCCTAAGATCACCTCTTCGCTGATTGCCAACAAACGCGCTTGTATGCGTGGTGAAAGCGGACGCACCCCCCACGCCACCAGTCCACGTAACCACATTGGACGCGCCGCAAACAGGAAGAACCCCCCTAAGCACACCAAGAAGACGGGGGCGGTTAACTGTGCCACCCAGCGCACTTCAGGCGGAAGGGTGGGGAGGAATGCGATGGGAATCACAATGAAGGTGAGCATCACCACCCCATCAAAGACCCGTTCAACCAACGTGGCAGTGGTGGCTTGAACGTAGGGGATGGCATGGTTACGCCGTAGCAACACAATCCGCAACACCTCCCCCGCACGGAACGGGTAGATGTTGTTGCCCATGTAACCGATGGCAACTAGGGGGAACAAGTCTGCCCACCGTAGCGGCGCAAGCGAACGCAATACAAATTGCCAGCGCACTGCGATAAGCATCATAGCAACGTAATATAGCAACATGCCCCCCAGCAAGAGTTGACGGTTGGCGGTTTGAATGCCTAGCCAAACTTGCCGCGGATCTAGGTTATAAAAGGCTGACCACATGAACAGAATGCTGACGAGCATTCCAAGTATCACCAAGAGCAGGCGTTGAATTTTCATGGAATCCGTTCACTGTATTGATTTAGGATTGCATTGTAACAAGTTATCGTGTTTGATACCCCATGATAAATTCGTTAAAATACACCCAACCCTTAAAAACTATTGAAAGAATGTTATACCCATGTCCGATCAACCTTACGCTCCCCTTCCCGATGATCCTGATTGGATGGAGAATATCGACGATTATGCCAATGACCAACTCAGCGATTTAGAGACGAATAGCAGTTGTGAGCAAATTCACCCGATCATCGCTAACTGGTATCGAGAAACGCTAGAACAGGCACCCCCTCCTGCCAGTTCCGCAGTTTGGCAGGCGGTCTCTTGTTTGACGACAGAGATCATCCAAGATATGCAGGAGGATGAGGAACTAGAAGGGGTGATCGACGAAGAAACCATCGCACCGTTGGCATTATGGATAGAAGACATTCTCACGTTGGGGCGGGCATTAGAGATTGCCCTGCGCAGTGGGCGGTTAGATGATCTGTAAAAATCTTACCCAGCGATTCATTGATAATTTGGGCTTCCTCTGGCAAGATGAACAAACATTCGTTACTGATAGTGGTACTTGAACCGACTATGTACCGTAGTTTTACTGATCGTCTTTTAGGTGGAGTGTGTGGCGGAATCGCCCAGAGCCTCCCGTTTACCAATAGCTGGGTCATTCGGGTGTTGTTCATCGTGGGCACGCTGTTGACATTAGGCGCGTTGGCGTTGGGTTATCTGATCGTGTGGATGATTGTCCCTCAACAGTCGTTGATTTTTCCGCGACGCGGTGGCTTGGGGTGGGGAAGTGTCACCGTGTTGATTTTGCTGGCGGTGATCGGCTTGTCGGTTATGAACCGTTACGGCTTGTTGCAACTGACTGGACAGCCTAACTTGTATCCGCTCGCGCTGGCTTTGCTCTTCGGGGTATTCTTTTTCATGAGGCAATTAGGACGTTCGGCATGAATTTGACCAGACGGAAAAACCTACTACTGGGTTTCATGGTGTTGACAGTATGCGTGGTGTGGGGGATGAATACCTTCAACGTCTTGCCTGCATACTTACAAGACATCGTAAACCGTTCGATGCCCATCTTGATTGTCTTCTTTGGCTTGTGGCATTTGCTACGCCGAAGGCTACCTATGGGGACGTTGGTTGCCTTTGTGTTGAGCGCGGTCTTGTTGGCAGGGGTGATCTTTCAGGCGTTTTCGCTCCGTGCGGAACGCTACCTAGATACCCAACAAGTGCCCATCCAATACAATATCAACCCTGCCATCTTATTGGTACGGGTGCGTTTACAAACGCTCAATACCGATGTTGAGTTGGTACGCCTGCCAGAAGGTAGCCCGTCACGGATTATCACAGGGGCGTTCAGCGGTAGCACCGAAAGCAACCTCACGGTTTCGTATCTGGAAGAAGCAGACAACACCGCCACCTTCGCCTTTACTGAAGTGCAACTGAACCCTTTCCCCCTGTTAGAAACCATCGGGCGGGGCAAACTTCTGATTGAACTTCCCAGCGATACGCCCGTTGATGTTCAACTGGAAACGCTGGATAGCCCCGTCACGCTCAACATGACCGGGCTACGCTTGGAGCGGTTGAACGTTAAAGCACAGCGTGGCAATGTGATCCTCACCCTGCCTTCCTATGATCCTGCCTTCTCCAACCCGGAGGATGTGCTGGGCACGATAGCCGCTTTGGATGGGGATGTTCTCATCCGTGTGCCTTCTGACGTGGCAACGCGCTTTGACATGAGCAACAGTAGCGGAAGCAACCCCACCTATGATGAGAGTCTATATGACCTCAAGTTCAACGGGGACTTGCTAGAAGCACGCAACATCTTCAACGCTGGTATCATTCAAAGTTACGCGCTGGAGGTCAACCGCGCCAGACTAACGCTAACCGTGCCCTAGTTGTTTGCCACGCCACAGCACCGCCCACACAAAACGAGGGAGGCGCAACTGGCGACGGAGGCGGCTGGGCTGTCGGATGAGCCGATAGAGCCACTCAAAGCCAAGCGTGCGAATCCAACGCGGTGCTAGTTTGGCATGTCCGCTCAAGTAGTCAAACGTCCCCCCGACACCCATTGCCACCTTGACCTTGAGGCGTGGGGCGTTCCGTGCGATCCACTTATCTTGGTTGGGCGCACCATACGCCACAAAGAGAATATCCGCGCCTGTGGCGTTGATGCGCTCCACAAGGGCATCTTCATCGTCTGGAGCAGGAGAGCCAGCATACGTCCCAACGATCTGCAAGGTGGGATGGCGCGTGCATAACGCATGGGCGGCTTGCTCGGCAATGCCTTCACCCGCCCCTAACAGGTACAACCGCCAACCGCGTTGGGCGGCTCGCTCGGCAATGAGGGGCACGCCGTCGCTCCCGGTTACGCGCACGGTGAGGGGATTGCCCACATAGCGCGAGGCATACAGCAGTCCCACGCCATCCGCCAAACACAAATCCGCGCGTTGCAACACGTGGCGGAAAATGGCATCTGTTTGGGCGATCATGACAAATTCTGGATTGACAGTACACACGTGATACAAACGATCAGCGCGGTCAATATAGTCGCCAATCTGCTGGAGCAATTGGTCATAGGTGAGTTTGTCGATGGGAATATCTAGGATGCGCACGCGCTCGGTGGATGCTTCTTGCACAAGGGGCGGAGGCACCAGCGTTTCCCCGTGTAACACACGCTCCCCTGCCTCAATCACCTGTTGCGCCGTCACCATCTTGAGGCAGGTACGGGCGGGGCAACCGTCACGCTGTGCCACCCCCACCCCAACATAGCTACACGGGCTACAACGCGCCCCACTGTTGAGGACGGCGTAGGCACGCTTGGGCGACCACGCCTGCCATGCCTGATGATTGCTCGTCCCAAAGATCGCTACGGTTGGCGTGGTGGCGGTGGCAATGTGCATCACGCCACTGTCTGCCCCGATGAAAAGCTGACAGCGTGCCAACACGCGCGACAGTTGCCCTAGCGTGGTTTGCGCTGTGAGGTCAATCACGGACGGGCGTAACGCGCTGGGCAATGCTGCTAGGAACTCGGCAGAATCATCATCTTTCCCCCCCACCAAAACCACGCTTGCTTGATGGGCGCGGATGAAATGGGTTGCCACTTCGGCAAAGGCGGACGGATGCCAACGCCGAGCGCGAGCATAGCCCCCGCTCCCAGCGTGAATTGCCACATACCTACGGCTGGGCGGAAGCCACGCTTGCGCAACTTGCTCATCATGTGCGGTATAGGCAACGGTGGTTTCGGGTGGGATGGCAGGCAGGGCTTGGGCGGTATAGTGGTGGATGAGGTCTAACCAGTATTCTGCTTGATGGTGTGCGCCGAAACCGTAATCGGGAATCCCCCCCGTGAGGAAGGGTGCGTGGGCGTGACGTAACCCTATGCGCGTGCCACTCCGTGAGCAAAGCGCAATCGCACGGAATTTCAACGCGCCGAAACGTGTGCTGAAATGGTGGAAGAAGATCACCGCGTCATACGGTTGACGCAACAATTGCCGTGCCAACTGTAAGAGCGGTTGCCAATTCTTTGGGTGAAGCAACGCGCCCATCCGATCAAACAGATGTTTAGGGAACACGATTACCTCATCTACGAATTGCCCTTCTTGCACAATCGGGGCGGCGTGTGGGGTGGTCAACAGCGTGATGTGGTCATGGGGACGGGCTTGGCGTAACGTCTGCAAAGCCGGGGTGGTCAAGACCAAATCGCCGATGTCCGCCAATTGCACACACAACACGCGCTGAGAGCGGTTATTCATCCTGTCCAACTTTCACCAAAGTCTCTAGTACCTGTTGAGCGGATCGCTCCCAGTTGAATTGTTGCGCTTGAACATACCCTGCCTGAACCAACTGTTCACGCAACGGGGCATCATGTGTCAAGCGGCGCATGGCATCGGCAATGTGCCCCACCACGTGCGGATCAACCAAGAGGGCGGCTTTCCCCCCCAGTTCTGGCAGGCTAGAGGTGTTGGAGCAAATCACAGGCGTGCCCAGTGCCATCGCCTCCACAATCGGAAAGCCGAAGCCCTCATACAAACTAGGGAAGACCAACGCCACCGCGCCTTGAATCAATGCGCCCTTATCCTGCTCATCAATGTATCCGATCAGATGGACATCGCTTGCGCCTTTCGTCCAACTCTCATCGTACTTCCAACCCTTTCCACCAGCTAACACCAGTGCGATGGGCGCGTTGGGGTGGTTAGCACGCCAATGATGGTACGCGCTCACCAAGCGTTTGATGTTCTTTCGCGGTTGAAGCGTCCCGATGAACAGCCAGTAGTGATCGGGTAGGTGATACTTTTGGCGCACGCTCGCTAGGTCATGCTCAACGGGGGGAACGGTTACGCCGGGATAGACAACCTGTATCTTGGTGGTGGGTGTGCCGTAGAAGCGCGTCAGGTCGCGTGCGGTGGCGTGGCTATCGGCGAGTACGCGCGTGGCACGCCACGCACTAAAGCGCGTGTAGGCTTCTAGTAAAAGCCACTGACTCCAAGCGTGCGCTTGTGGAAAGTGACGATAGCCCAAGTCATGCACTGTCACCACGCTTTTTCCCACGAAGGCGAACGGGAGCGTATGCGCGGGCACCCACACCACATCGGGGCGGTCACTGAGTAACCCATACGCAAACCCCAGATGCGTCCACAGACGGCGCAAAGGGATCACGCGATAGGTGACGTGCGCAGAGGTTGGGAACGTGTCGGGCTGGGGGGCATCTCGAAAGTATAGAATGAGTTGATGGGGTTGGGGAAGTTGGTCATTCAAGCGGATGAGATGACGGATCAACTCACGCGCGTAATGCTCGGTGCCGGTGATTCGTTCAAGCGTGGTACGGCTGGCATCAATGGCAATTCGCATTCACCGTTAGCGCGGGTTGCGCCTCCGAAAGAAGGGCAAAATTGCAATGATGGCGAACAACCCCAACGGAACATACCACACCTTGAGCAGGGATTCGATCCACACCACAGGCAGATAATCATATTCCATCACGCGCACCATCGCGCCGATCACCGCAAACACCACCCCACTATAAAGCGTGCGCAATGTGAACGGACGGCTTAAAATGCCCATCATCAGCAGGATCACCCCAAAGGTGAAGAAGCCATACGCCACCCATCCCATGCCCGTCCATTGCAACATAGGCGCGTAATATTGCGCCAAGCTGAACGCGCTCAAGGACATGCCCACCACAAACACCCCGCGCGACCATCTCCCACTGGATAACCACGCCATCATGAAGAAGGTGATCGGAATGAGCGCAAGCAATGCCGTTAGGGTGGAGGGGGGCACAGCTTGCCCAGCCGTCCACTGATAGGTTAGCCATCCGCCCACCGCCATGCTCACTAGCCCACTCACTACCGAAAGCGGATTCCCGCGCCCTAGCTTGAGGGTGGGCGGAACGACAACGGGGGTGGCTTTGACAGGGCGCACCGATTCCGCAGGTGGGGGCGCAACGGGGGCAACCAGCAGATCATCCAGGGTTGTCACCGCAGCAAGGGCAGAATCAATATCAATCTGTAGGGAGTCATACGGCATAGGAGCGGGGGCTTGCTCCTCAACAACCGCCTGTTCTACAAGAGGGGTAGAAGTGTTTTCGTGCGGGACATACTCAAAGTCGCTAACGTCTACATCGGGGGCAACGCCTAACGCGCCCTCAAGTGTGATGTCCTCTGGGGCGTAGCGAGATTCGTCATTTTCAGAAGCGTCTTGGTGAGATAGGTTGTCAGTCATGTTGGATATTGTCACCCTTTTTGGTTGTGGGTGCAAGTGTCGTCTAAGATCATGAATGAGTTTAACGATTCTTCCCCATAAAACCCAGATTCAACTCTTGCTATTTATGGGCGTGGGGGGCATAATCAATAACCTAATGGCGACGTAGCTAAGTGGTAAGGCAGAGCTCTGCAAAAGCTCCATTCGTCGGTTCGATTCCGACCGTCGCCTCAACCCCAAAAAGCCGACTTTGTTCGGCTTTTTTGTTGCGTGGGTTTCGGTGTACAATGCAAGCGCATCCACTCAACCGACAGGAGTCACCCACACCATGCCACCTGAACTTGACTTGCACGACACGCTCAACGCGCTAGGGCACGCTATTCTCATCTTCGATCAAGCCGGAAAGCTAATTGAATACAATCGCTCCGCCAGCCGTTTGCTAGGCTTGAGACTTCACGCCTTAAAGGCGGAGGGGTGGCAATGGGTGTTGCAACAATGCCAAGTGGTGGATGAGATGTTAACCTTGCAAGATGTGGTGAATGAGGCGATCTTGTCCAATCATCCCATCCGTGTGCGGTTGCTGTTACAAGGGGAATATCTTTCATCTTGGGTGGCAATCACCATTGGCGAGGGTGGCTTATTCAAGACGGTTGTCACCTTAGACATCTTGGACTACGGCGAATTGGTGGGCATGTTTGAGCAATTCCAGCGTGAGTTCAAAGAGACCTTCCATTCCACGCACGGGCACATTGAGCTAATCGACAACAGCATAGAAGCCACAGACGATGATCGCCCTAGCTCTGTCCTCAAGAAGCGCATTCGTGGATTCATCCGCCTAACCGACGTGCAAACGCTTCGTGCCTCGCGCTTGATGGGTTTGTTTGAACGCTTACAAGCGATACGGTTGGGCATGCTACAAGCGCGGCTACGCCTCCCACGTAAACGATTTAACCTCGAATTTTGGTTTGAGGACTTCATCGAAGAACTCAGCGAGACCAACCTGCTAGACCCCGAAAGCATCCAACACGCCTACAGAGATCGCCTATCGTTGCACATCAACACCAACTTGTTTCTACGAGCAGACCCTGCTGTCCTGTCCAACGTGTTACAAGACTTATTGCGCAATGCCATCATGTACAGCGACCCTAACACGCCGATTGCCATCACCGCTTTTGCCACCTCCCAAGAGACGGTTCAAATCATGATTGAAGATCAAGGCTATGGCATCCGCGCACAAGATGGCGCACGCATCTTCGCCCCCTTTGAACGTGGGCACACCCCCCATGTGATGAGTGAATTTGGCTATGGGATTAGCTTGCACATTGTGCGCTACGAAGTGGAGTCAATGGGGGGGGCAATTTGGTATGAAAGTGAATACAACTTAGGTTCTACTTTTTTCATTGAGCTACCCTTAGCGCAGGAGGGATAAAGTATGTTGGGCATTGAGTTTGATTTCATGACTCGTCAGGTATTCGATACGCTCATCTTTGTGGTGTTTGGGAGTGGGTTGGTGATGGCGATCATCCGCCTTGTGCAAGACTTCACGCGCCCCATCACCGAAGATGACGCGGACGACACGCGCCCCCATGCGTAATCGTTGGGCATTCGTGGCGTGGGTGTGGCTGTTCTTTGGGGTGCGCTTGCTCCTGCTAGAGGCACTCCCTCCCTTCATTGATGAGGCGTTTCACCTGCACATTGCCGAGCAAATGCCCACCACCAGCCCCTTTCACCAAGTGGCGGAGGGGCGGCTTTTCACCAATTGGTATTGGCTCATCTTCGGTAGCTACGAAAATGGCAACTTTTGGGTGATCCGCTACGCCGATCTGCTGATCTTGACGTTGGGTTTCGTTGCCCTGCTCGCCTCGTTGCGTCACCTCACCCACCCTGTCCCTGCCTACTTGGGCGCGTTCCTGCTCATCTGGAGTCCCTATCATTTGTTCTTCAGCGCGGTTGCCCTAAGCGATGCCTTATCTGCTACGGGGGTCTGCGTTGCGTGGTGGCTCGCCATGCGTGGCATTCAACATGGGACGCGCTTCACCGCTATAGGGTGTGGGCTGGCATTGTTTGTCGCGTTCGGCTTCAAGATTACCGCCTTGCCCTTTTTCATCCTACCGTTGGGTATCACCGCCTTCATGCCCAGTCCGTTATCACGGCGGCAACGCTGGGCATGGGGTGCTTCCGCCATATTGACCCTGACCGTGAGCGTGGGCGGATTCTTTGGCGTGTTGATCGGTGGCGTGTTGGGCTATGACGCGCTGGCGTTGGCACGCTCTACGTCCTCTAGCTCACTACTTGACTGGATTCCACAGGCATTATCGCGCTTGCAAACCGTTGCCGAGTGGTTCATTGCCTACAACGGATGGGGCATCGTGGCGATCAGCGCGGTGGGGGTGGTGTGGGGGATGCGTCATGAGCGCGTGCGCGTTGCGTGGGTGGTGATGGGCATCCCGTGTTTAGCCGTGCTGATGGGCGGTAAACTCTTCACGCGCTATCTTTATCTGCATTACGCGCTGGTGTTGATTTTGGGCGGAGGGGCGTTGTCGGTATTGTGGGCACGCCACCGCTTGGGGCGATTGCTGGTGGGGTGTGTGTTGGCATGGGTGGGCGTGAATGGCGCGTTATGGGCGTGGCAATTCATGCGCGATCCGCTCTATGCTCGCTTGCCTAGTGTCGATCAACGCGAGTATATGATGTCAGATGCCAGCGGGTATGGGTTGGCAGAAGTGGCGAACACCGTTCTGCAAACCGACGCGCAAGCCGTCATCGGGCTACTATCCAATTGCCAAAGCCTGCGCTATCTGCTCATCACCCAGCGCGAGGTGTTGTGCCCGCGAGTGAACCCCAACGGCGAAGACATCCCCCGTCATCTGGCATTGATCGAAGCGACGGTTCAACAAGGGACAACGTTGGTTATCTTAGAAAATTCCCCGTATGTCCCCACTACGCTAGATGGAGAGTTCATCTCGCTAACCGTTCGCCCCAGCGGGTTGAGCGCGTTACGGTTGTTCCGCATGGAGCAAGCCACTCCCTAGCGGTCATCGCCCCCCATGAAGCCACGCAAAAAGCCAAGATCGCCTTTGCCCCCTGCACCATCATTGAGCGAAGGGATGTTGCCGAGCGTCGCTCCC
>JBMOEO010000036.1:0-31235 GCA_049318945.1 Phototrophicaceae bacterium
CTGGGATCGCGCCGAGTTTCCGTATTAAATCGCCATGGGCTTGCGCGATTTGGGCATCGTTGGGGGGATCATACGCGGACATGGTAGCGCAGGCTTAGATGCCTTAGAAGCCGGCTTGGTGATGTATGAATTGGCGCGTGGGGATGGTTCTATCTCTACCTTCTTCGGCGTACAAAGTGGCTTGGCAATGACCTGCATCGGGCTACTGGGGAACGATGACCAACGCGCCCGTTGGTTGCCGGGGTTAGCCCGCCTAGAAAAGATTGGGGCGTTCGGTTTGACCGAGCCGTTAGTCGGCTCAAACGCTTCTGCCATCACCACCACCGCCACCCGTGACGGAGATGGCTACCGTCTACACGGGGCAAAGCGTTGGATTGGCAATGCTAGTCTTTCCGATGTGCTGATTATTTGGGCACGCGACGAAGACGGCAAGCTGGGTGGTTTCATAGTAGAAGGTGCGAAGGATGGCGTAGAGGGGTTAAGCATCACCGACATTCAGGGCAAGATGGGCAAACGCGCGTTGCTCAACGCCGATATTGTCATGGATGGCGTGTACGTCCCCAGTGAGAACCGCCTTGCCAAAGTCTCTAGCGTCAAAGATACCTACAAGGTCTTGATGTTTGGGCGCAACGGGATTGGCTGGGAATGTGCTGGCACGGCGGTAGGGGCGTTTGAGGTTGCGTTGAAGTATGCCCAAGAGCGCGAACAATTCGGCAAGCCCATTGCCAGCTACCAATTGATACAGCAGAAATTGGTGGAGATGGCAACCGAGATTACCACCATGCAATTGATGTGCTTTCAAGCGACCTCGCTGATGGCAACCAACCAACTAGATGAGGGGCGCGTTTCCATGCTCAAGTATCACAATGCCAAGAAAGCACGCTACGTCACCCAGTTGGCGCGTGAAGTCTTGGGGGGCAACGGCATCCTGATCGAAAATCAGATCGCACGTTTGATGACCGATGCCGAAATCAGCTACATCTATGAGGGAACAAATGAGGTTAACTTGCTGTTGGTTGGGCGTGATTTAACCGGGATCAATGCCATCCAATAACGGATGGCATGCCTGAAACGTGCGGTTATTTATCCGTGCCTTCTAAGAGCGCGATCTGTTGTTGGGTGCGCTCTAACATCATCTTGGCAACTTGCAAGCCAGAGCGTTCGTTCTCTGGCTTCGCCATGATGTCTTGGTAACGCTTGTCAAACATCTTACGCGCACTGTACAACGGGCGCAGTTTTGCCGCCACATCGGGGGCAAACTTTGCCAAGTGTGCTTCTTCCGCGCTGAGGGGAGCGGCTTCCGCACTGGAAGGCTCAACTGCTACAGCGGTTGTCTCTTCAACAGCAACGGCGGCGGGGGT
Organism: Phototrophicaceae bacterium; assembly: GCA_049318945.1. Classification (GTDB taxonomy): domain Bacteria; phylum Chloroflexota; class Anaerolineae; order Aggregatilineales; family Phototrophicaceae; genus CAIRDJ01. Next base: position 1,362 of record JBMOEO010000036.1, read on the forward strand.
GCTTGCCTCCACTGTATCTGGGGCAACATCCTTCTTGCTGGAGTCCTTATCGGATGTAGCGGTCTCTACTTTGGTTGGTGCGGTTTCTTTATCCTGCGAAGCGGTTGCTTCCTCGCCTAACACTTTCACCCCACGCGCGTATACCACAATCGCCTTCAATACAGGGTCAAGTACGCATGTGCCATCCACCATAATAGCTTGCCCTTTAGCGACGGATTTGGCGATGCTCTTCTTCCATTGGCGCATGGTGACATACACAATGTAAGGGGTGGGGTCAGTTGGAACTGGGGGGATGCCACGAGGCAATTGTAAGTCTAACTGACTAGGGTCAAAATTCATCCGAAACACCACCATATCTTGGCGTGTTTCAACATGCTTGGGATTTCCTCTAAGTACGATATGCACGCTTTTCACCTCACCAGCAGGTTTATCAAAGATGGGAGCAAGGTCATTAACCCGATCCTCCCAGTTAAAAACGGGAAAGTTTTTGAGATAGAGATCATGCTTAACCAGCTTCTCTTTCACGTCTTGTGCGGGGAAAATCTCATGGCGAAGGCGATACGAAACGCCCGCCCGCACGATGTTGAAGAAGACCCCCCCCAACGTGCGCGAACGTGACCCATCCGCCACCATCATCAAGCCGTCGCGGTGGATGTCTTCCGCCATTTCCACCATGAAATAGGCAAAGTGCGCCCCATTCTTCTCGACAATTTTGGTGAGTTGCCAAAGGGGAATCTGCTCGGTTTCGCCTAAACGCGCCGCTATTTCTTTAACAATTTGCTCGTTATCTGCCATTGCAGGAAAGTTTCCGTCATTCATTGCTGATTAATATTTGCGATGAAGAACTAACACATGATCTTAAGGGTTGATGATTACTGAAATAGTTGAACCACCACAATGATGAGTATGTATTTTAACACTTTGCCTATACAAACATAGGTAAAGAATTTCCACCATTGCATATTGAATGTCCCAGCAATGATTGTCAAAGGATCGCCAATGAAGGGCATCCATGCAAAGAATACCATCCAGCTGCCACGCTCAAACAAGCGTTGTGCAAAACGATACCAACGGTCATTGGAGTTTGTTAATCGCTTCAACATCCAGTTTACACCATATTTGCCGGCTACGTAATTGACAATGCTCCCTAAAACGCTACCAATTGTGGCGATGGTGATGATCGCCAGCGCGTCGTAACGCAACTGTGCCATCCCCAATACCATTAGGTCAGCCGGGGCGGTGATGAGGGTTGCCCCCACAAAGCTAACCCCGAATAGCGAGAAGTACGTTAACCAAGTTTCCATCTAATCTGCTCCTCGCTTTTGGTTAAATTGCATCTCTCTACCCCATCGGCTATGATAGGGTACATCGTCATGATTTGTAGGAAAAAATGATATGTTTGAACAGTTACCAAAACAAGTTGAACTTGTTTATGATTGGACGTGGGAACACTACCAACCCTATTTTGATGATCTCTTAGCACGTGAACTGACCGCCGAAACGATAGAGGCTTGGCTAGAGGATTGGTCAACCGTGAGCAAAGTCCTGCACGAAACGCACGCGCGGCTCTCGGTGGCAACAACGGTTGATACCTCCGATGAACTGGCACAGAAGCGGTATTTCACCTTCCTAGAGCAAATCGTGGAACCCGGTGAAACCGCCAATAATCTACTCGAACAAAAGTGGGTTTCCAGCGGCATCACCCTCAGCGGATACGAAGTAACCTTACGCGCCATGCGCCACAACATCGCCCAATTCCGTGAGGAAAATCTTCCGCTCAAGACCGAGCTGGATAAACTCGGCAACGAGTATGATGCCATCGTGGGCAAGATGACCGTCGAATGGGAAGGGGAGGAAAAGACCCTCACTCAATTGGATGCAGTCTTGCTAGAAACAGATCGCCAACGTCGTGAGCAAGCATGGCGATTGATCCATGAGCGACGCATTGCCGAGCGCGAGACGCTAGATGCGTTGTGGGTCAAGATGCTTGGGTTGCGTTTGACCATTGCCAAACAAGCCAACGTTGCCGATTTCCGCGCTTATCAGTGGGTGGAATATGCTCGCCATGATTATACCCCACAAGACATCGAAACGTTTTTAGCGTCCATTCGTGAAGTGGTGGTGCCAGCAATGGTGCGCCTACTAGAAAAGCGCAAGCAACTACTTGGACTAGAGACACTACGCCCGTGGGATATGTTTGTAGACCCGTTGGCGGATGAGCCACTCAAGCCCTTCCAAACGGCGGACGAATTGGCGCAAGGCGTGGCAACCATGTTTGACCGCGTAGACCCCACGCTGGGGGGGTACTATCGCACTATGTTAAACGAGGGCTTGCTGGACTTGGATAACCGCAAGAACAAAGCCCCCGGCGGATACTGTACGGATTTCCCAGTGGTGGCGCGTCCGTTCATCTTCATGAACGCCGTCGGCATCCATGACAACGTACAAACGATGTTGCACGAAGTCGGTCACGCCTTCCATGCTTTTGAAACATCATCTCTCAATTACCATCTCCAACAATACCCGATTGAATTTGCCGAAGTCGCCTCCATGTCAATGGAGTTGCTTGCTGCTCCCTACCTGCTCAAAGAAGAGGGTGGCTTTTACACCGAGCGCGACGCAGCCCGTGCCTTGTTAGAACACCTCTTGGGCAACATTTACTTCTGGTGTTATATGTCGGTGGTGGTGGCGTTCCAAAACTGGGTTTATCTGAATCCAGAGGAGGCAAGCCAGCCCGCCCAGTGTGATGCCAAGTGGCTAGAACTATGGAGTGCCTACTTGCCGGGCGTGGATTGGTCGGGCTTAGAGGCGATCCAAGCGACGGGCTGGCAACGCAAACTGCACATCTACCAGATTCCTTTCTACTATAGTGAATATGGGCTGGCGCAATTGGGCGCAACCTTGATCTGGCGCAATTCCCAAACGGACGCGCCCAACGCTGTGATGGCGTACCGCAAGGCGTTGGCACTGGGTAATCAAGTAACCCTCCCTGAATTGTTTGAAACCGCCGGGGCAAAGCTCGGTTTTGATGTGGAGACGGTATCCCTCGCCGTAGACTTAACCGAACGCAAGATCAACGAACTCTTCACCCTCCTAGAAGCATAACCTCACTCACACCCCATTCCAGACTTGGGATGGGGTGGAACGATTCCTAGACAAATATTGCAAGATTTGGTCAACAAACTCATCGAAATTCACTAAAAGAAAAATTTGCATACGTATTCAAATTGTGTTACGATCATTTTAGATTGATGAACAAGAGCTTATGTTTGCCTAAAATTTTGGTTAAGGGTTATTTATGAACGAGCAACCATCACTTTCTCCCACCCCCTCCCGCATCACCCTACAGGACAAGGTGGACATTCAATTCCTGCAAGATGCGCAAGGGCAACCGCGCCAATCCTTACAAGGGTTTGATCCCAAGTTTGAAGACTTTGTGGACTACATCCTGCGCATCACCCATGAAATCTGGGAGGAGAAGGGCATCGGCAAGCTGTATGACTACTACGCCAACACCGTACAAATTCACACGACGGATGGAACAATCTATGGACGTGAAGCGGTCATAGCCGGCACCATCGCCACCCTTGCCGCTTATCCTGATCGGCGGTTGTATGGGGATGAGGTCATTTGGGGCGGGGATGATGTGGTAGGTTTGTATTCGTCACACCGTTTAACTCACACTGGCACCAATCGGGGGTGGTCGCTGTATGGCGCACCGAGCGGACGCAAGATCAAGTATCGCGCCATCGCGGATTGTTTGTGCTTGCGCAATATGGTGATTGAAGAATGGCTCGTGCGTGATGAACTCACCCTAATTCGCCAGCTTGGCTTAGACCCCATCGCCACCGCCAAAGAAATCGCTCGTAAAGAGAGCGACGCAGGCGTGCCTCCCCCCATCGTGGGGGACATTGAACGGGGGATTGGGCAACTCCCACCGAAACGCCTTGCCCCCAGCGAGACCTTCTCCCCTCTATATTTGGTGGAGCAGGCGTTGCATGATCTATGGAACTGGCGGTTACTCAATACCGCGCATGAGTATCTATCCCCTACTATTGCCTTAGAGTCCGCTTCTATGCGTCGCGCTCATGGCATCAATGATTATCAAGCCTACGTGCTATCGTTGCTTGCCCCTTTCCCCGACCTAAGCCTGACGGTGGAACACGGTTGTTACGTGGGGGATGAGCAAGTGGGCTATCGCACCGCCACGCGCTGGCGCATACGGGGCACACACACGGGCTACGGCATCTATGGCGAGCCAAGCGGCAAGCGCATCAACTTGCTCGGCGTAAGCCATCACCTCATTCAGGACGGTCGGATTCAACGCGAGTGGACATTGTTTGACGAGTTCGCGCTCCTCAAGCAACTCTATCGCCCTGCCTAATGCGGTGCTTACTTTTGGAAAAGGTGGTGATGGTTCATATTGAACCCGCCTTTTTGATGATTTACTCGTAATTTACATTTTGTGAGGGTTTACATAATGAAGAAGTTTTTGGTTCTTTTCCTGATTTTGGGCTTGGTTGCTGTGCCTGCGTTTGCACAGGATAGCGGAATGTGCAATGTAGAAGCACCAGCAGAAGCCACCACCATCAACATGATTGGCTGGACATTCCCCATCATGGATTTCTATGCTGCAGAATTGGCAAAGTGTGGCGATGTTGAAAACTTGGACGTAAACGTTCAACTGTTGGCAAGCGCAGACGCACAAGCACAAATGCGCCTTGCTGCTTCTAGCGAGGGAGCTTCTCCCTACGACATCATTCACGGGAGCAACTCCTTCATTGGGGAAATGGCTTCTCAAGGGTGGTTGTTGCCCCTCAATGACTTGATCGCCCAATACAGCGAGCAATACGCGCTTGATGATATGGACGCTTCTATGTATGCTGCCGCTTCTATTGGCGACCAAATCTACGGCGTACCCGCTGTAGTGAACACCCAACACTTCTATTACAATACCGAACTCTTGGCAGCCGCAGGTGTAGAAGCTCCTCAAACCTACACCGACGTAATCGCCGCTTGCGAAGCAATGGATGAAGAAGCACTCGGCATTGATTTCTCCTTCGGCATGGTTTTGTCCGCTGGATGGGCTTGGCAAATTGAATGGGTCAACATGTACAACGCTTTCGGCGGTGAATTGCTCGACGAAAACAACATGCCCATTTTCGCCAATGAAGACGGTGTAGCTGCTATGGACTTGATGATGCAAGTGGTAGAAGCATGTATGGGTGAAGAAGGCTTGTTGCTTTCCACCGATGATTTGCAAGCTGGGTTAGCAAACGGCAGCATTGCTATGGGTCACATGTGGGCAAGCCGTGCCGCTATGATGGATGATGAAGAACTCTCCAGCGTCGTTGGCAAGATTGAGTTTGCGCCTGCTTTGTTCCCCAATGCTGACGAAACCATCCGCGCCGGCATTGCTTGGTCAGACTTCCTCGCTATCCCTGCCACCAGCGCAGTAGATGCAGACCTCGCCTTCCGCGCCATCATGGAAGCAACCGATCTGGAATCTCAAATTGCCGCTGCTGCCTTTGGTCTTGTACCACGCAACGGCGCATCTGACGCAGCACCTCGCTATTCCGCTGCTTCTTTGCAAACCATTGTAGAAGGCGGTCCCGCAACCTCTAACCCTGCTCAAGCCGTCTTGAACAACGCTTTGGGTCAATTCTTGCCTATGGTAGCAACCGGCGAAATGACCTCTCAAGAAGCATTGGATGCCGCTGCTGCTCTCTATATCGAAGAAGCAACTGCACAAGGTTTCATTGCTGAATAGGGTTTTCACCCGTTAGCATTGTTGGGGGAAGCCTGCTCATGTATGAGTGGGCAACCCCCTTAAAAAGTTAAAATTGTTTGTTGCCCGATATTTTTATCACCCGTAACTGAAGGTTGTGATGCAACCCACGTTATCCCATACCTGCCCGTGACATGATGCAGATTGCAGGAACATCGGAAGGCTCCACATGAATACAAAACAATTTACCATCTTTGTTGCTCCAAGCGTGGTCATCATGATTGCGTTGATGATTGTGCCCCTGATCGCCGCAATCTGGCTGGGCTTCCACTTCATCACCTTCAGAAACGTTACCACGCCCCAATGGGTTGGGTTAGAAAATTACCTCTACATGCTGGGGGATGCTCGCTTTTGGAACTCCCTACGCTTCACATTATTTTATATTGTGATGACCGTCCCATTGCACATTGTTTTAGGATTGGTGGTTGCGCTCCTGCTAGACCAAATCAAAGGCTTATTGCGAGGGGTGTATATGTCCGCCACGTTGCTCCCGTTCATCATCACGCCGATTGTGGGCACGCTGGTTTATCGCCAAACGTTTGACCGCTACGGGATTTACCCCTACTTGCTCGATCAATGGTTTGGGATTGACATCAACTTCTTCACAGGGGACAACATCATGTTTCTGATTTTCAGCCAAGCCTTGTGGTATATCACCCCGTTTGCCATCGTCACGCTATTTGCCGGCTTACAGACTGTCCCACAAGAACCCTTAGAAGCTGCTTTAGTGGATGGCACAACTTGGCTAGAACGCTTGTGGTATATCGTGATCCCCCATCTACAAAATTTGTTCATCTTCATCGCGCTCATCTCCATCATGGATGCCTATCGCGTGTTTGATAGCATCTTCGTTTTGACCAAGCAAAACCCGATCTATACCAATGTCGAAACCTTGATGTATTACAACTATCAGGTGGCGGTTCAGTTTCAAAACTTAGGGCGTGCCAACGCCATGAGCGTCTTAACCGTTGTGGGCATCTTCTTCATCCTGATTCCCTTTCTCATCGTCACCTATCGCCAACAAGTGGAGGAACGCTAAATGCAAGCGACCAAGAATCCCATTGCACGCTTATTGATTCATCTGGTGCTGTTGGCGTGGGTATTGTTCAGCATCGTTCCGTTTGTGATGTCCATCATCACATCGTTGCAATTCACGCGCGACGCAACCGCGCGTGTGCCCCGTTGGATGCCTTTGGCGTTCGTCGATCATAACGTTGCCATCGCGCTAGTCATTGGCTTTGGGGTGTTGTTGTTGCTATGGCTCAACCACACCTCACAAAGCCTGCCCAATCGTCCACAATCTTGGCTGGTGATGGTAGCGGTTGCGCTGGTGCTGGGCGGGGGATTCTACCTCGTCACGCTCAATGTCACCGACAAACAAACTTTTGAGACCACCCTACAGAATTACCAAACCCTTTGGCTGGATTCTCCCGTGAGTGAGTTTTCGCCGTATGGGTGGGGGGCGTTGGGGTTGATCGGCTTATTGGTTGTGATTGGGGTTGCCGCACAACGCACCCCCTACAAAACGCCGATCTACTTGGGAATAGTGGGCATCATCTTGGGGATCATCGTATGGCTTCCGCAATGGCTTGACCTAGCGGAGTTTTACGGGTTCTTCCTCAATAGCGTGATCGTCACGGTGGGGACGCTGGTGATCTCGATCAGCATCGGATGCTTGGCAGGGTACGGTTTGGCGCGGTATTCCGGCGTGGCTGGCGTGGTGATTCTGTTTGTGGCGTTGGCATTCCGCGCCTTACCACGCATGGCGTTCATCCTACCGTACTATTATTTCGCCCAGATTAGTGGGTTATACGATACCTACTTCTTGCTGATTATCACCTTCGTTGCCATCAACCAACCGTTCACCATTTGGATGCTCCGCAGTTTCTTCATGGAAATTCCGCGTGAATTAGAAGAAGCCGCCATGATTGACGGGTGTAACCGCTATACCGCCTTCCTCCGCGTGATCTTGCCGATTACTTGGACGGGCATCATCACCACGTCGTTGTTCACCTTGTTGTTGGCATACAACGAATTTTTGATGGCGCGGTTGCTCACCTCCTCGCTATGGACATTGCCCGTAGGAATCTCGCGCTTCACCAGTGGGGAGGACGTGCGCTTGCTACCGCTTTCTAATGCCAGCGCGGTGAGCATCACCATTCCGATTATTTTTATTGTGATCTTTTTCCAGCGGTATCTCATCAAAGGGTTGGTGGGTGGCGCGGTTAAAGGCTAGTTCATTCAAATTGCAGGAGGAGTATCAACCATGACGCAAGCATACGACACCCATAAAGCATTAATTGACGCGATGTATCACGGCTTAAATCAAAATGTTCTCGGCTTGATGCAACAGTTCTGGTTTGAGGACATGGTTTGGGAAGGACCCGCCGGCATTGGCACGATGAACGGCATTGATGAATTTGAGTACGATTATCGCAAGGCGTTCATTCACTCCTTCCCCGATAAAAGTGCCCATGACATTGTGCGCGTTGAAGAAGGGGACTGGGTGGCTGGGACGGGCTTCCAAACCACCACCTTTGCCCATGACTGGCTAGGCATCCCAGCTACGGGGCAACCTGTTAAGGTGCGCTATATGGACTTTTGGCGCATAGAAGAACGTGACGGAGAGAAGAAGCTGGCGGAAAACTTGGTGCTGATTGACATTCTGGGCGTGCTTGAACAAGCCGGCTACAACGTCAACAACGTGCTGAAGTTTGTCGGCTCGAAGCCTCCGCAATTCTTTGATGAGGCAGTACAAGCAATGGAGAGCAGCGATGGCGAATGAGTTGCACCAAGCCAATAAAACGCATGTCAACCGTTTGCGTCGCTCCTTGTATGATATTGACCCCGCCACGCTAGAACAGACCCTGCGCGAGTGCTTCGCACACGGGGCACGGGTTCATCTTGCTCACCCCTTTGAGGAGCTAGACGGGGCAGAGGGGTTGTATGCCCAAGCCTATCGCCCTCTCCTCGAAGCCGTGCCCGACTTAGAACGGCGTGACTTCATCTTCATGGGGGGCGAATCCAACGGGGCGTATTGGGTGGGGTGTGCCGGTCATTATATGGGCGTGATGGAGCGTGCATGGCTGGATATTCCCCCCACGCACAAAGCGATCGCCATGCGCTATCACGAATTTTTCCGCATAGAGGATGGGCAAATCGTGGAGATGCAAGCACTATGGGATATTCCACAAGTGATGATGCAGGCGAACGCTTGGGCATTCTCCCCTAGCTTGGGGGTGGAATGGCTTGCTCCCTCTCCTGCGCCACAGGACGGCATCTTAACCACACCGCTTGAGCCAGCACATGGCGAGGCAAGCAAGCACCTCGTTTTACAGATGCTCAACGGGTTGGCGCGTTCCACTGAAAGCGTGGAGGCAATGCAACTAGACCGTTATTGGCATCCCAAGATGAACTGGTACGGACCCGCTGGCATTGGCACAGCGCGACAAGTGCGAGGCTTTCGCCTGTGGCATCAAATCCCCTTCTTAAACGGGATGCCCAACCGACGCGGAATCATTGAGGCTGGCGCGTTCTTTGCTGAAGGGGATTATGTGGGGTTCACTGCTTTTCCGGGCATGGTCATGAACATCAGCGGAGATGGCTGGCTTGGCATTGCTCCCTCTAATCAGGGCATCACCATGCGAAGCCTAGACTTTTGGCGATGTGAAAACGGCATGATCCGTGAAAACTGGGTGCTGGTGGATTTGCTCGATGTTTATCATCAACTAGGTATAGATGTATTCAAGCGTATGAAAGAGTTTACCTATGCACGCCAACCCCAACAGCGGAGTTAAAAGCATGAGCGATCCACAAGACCCATATCGCACGCAAGCATTTCAATATACGCCTATTGACCAAGACCACAACCTTGCCAACAAACACCGCGCGATACAAATCATGTCGGGGTTGACGAGTTGCCCATTGAACGAATTGCCCGCCCTGCTTCACGACAGTCACCATGAGGGGGTGCGCGTTAACGTCACCCATCCGGTGAATGAGCTGGTGGGAGCGGATGTCGCATTGACCGCGTTTTGGCAACCCTTGCGCCATGCCCTGCCAGATGCCGAACGTCGCCATGATCTGGTTGCCGCAGGGAGCTATCGCAATGGGGATTGGATCGCCATGAGTGGGCACTATGTGGGCACGTTTGAGCAGGATTTATTTGGTATTCCTGCCACGCGCGGGGTGGTTGCCGTGCGCTTTTCAGAGGCGCATGAACTCCGTGAGGGGAAGATTGCCACTAGCTATCTGTTTGTAGACTTTCTCGACTTGATGCTACAGGCAGGCTTTTCGCCCATTGCCCCCAGCTTGGGTAGCCCCATGCGCTGGCTTCCGCCCATGACCCACGACGGCGTGATCCTGACCGCGCAAGATGAGGCAACCTCACGCGCCACCATCGAGCGCGTGTTACAGATGCACACCGCACTAGGCTATTACAACGGGCAACCCCCCACGCGCGAAACGCTCGACCTCATGCAGATGGTCAAGCATTGGCATCCTCATTTCATGTGGTATGGGGCGGGGGGCATTGGCACGACGCGCGGACTGAAAGGCTTTGAAGACTACCATCAAATCCCCTTCTTGGTGGCGTTTCCTGACCGCAAAGGGAGCGACATTGGGCACTTCATCCGCATTGGAGACGGGCATTATGCGGTGACGGGGGGATGGGGATATTTGCAAGCCACTCACAGCGGTCACGATTTCTTAGGGATGCCCCCCACTGGCAAACGGGTTGCCATGCGTGTGATGGATTTTTACCGCTGTGATGAGCAGACCATCGTTGAAAATTGGGTGCCGTTTGATATTCCGCACCTGCTGTTACAGATGGGCGTGGATGTGTTCGGGCGGATGCGCCATCAGTTCCGCCAACATCAACCGATCAGCACCACACAATGGCTAGTGCGCTAGGGAGTCGGTGGGGGTGGATTGTGGTATTCACCCCCTCACACTCTCGCCACGGTGAACGTGGGGAGGGCAAGTTTAAGGGGGATGCGCTATACTGGTAATGAAGCGTTCTTTCAACAGGAGGTTCAACATGGACATTGACCTTGAATCGTTGTATCAAACCGTCGATCAGCTCCCCCTAGAACAGCGTGCCAAACTTCTCCTATACCTAATACAGGGGCAACATCCTATTGCACAAGGTAGCCCACGATCGAGCGAGTGGCAATTTGAGCTGGCGCGTGGGCTGATCCAAACAACACCTGATTTCGATGATCCCTTGCCCGACGATTTCTGGCTGGGTGAAGTATGAACGTGTTGCTAGACACGCATGTTTTTATCTGGGTAGCCTCCGATGTTTCACAGCTATCTGAAAAGGCATACCACTTGATACGTGATCCAGAGCATGTGAAGTGGTTGAGTTTGGTCAGTGTGTGGGAAATGCAGATAAAGTCACAGATGGGTAAACTCATCTTACAAAAGCCACTGGGTGAATTGATTGAAGAACAGCAGGAGCAGAACAGTCTACAAGTTCTGCCCATCACCTTACCCCATATTCTTGCCCTAGATGAATTACCCTTTCACCATCGTGATCCTTTTGATCGGTTACTGATTGCACAATCCATTCAACAAGGATTCGTGTTGCTTTCGCGTGATGCTGTATTTACCGAGTATGGGGTAGACGTACAATGGTAGTTCTTCTCAAGCATAGGTGCTAAAAAGGATTGGGTGGAAGTTCTCCCCACCACCCTAAACCGTTTCAAACTGGCGAAGCCACAACGCCAACACCAACAATGCCCACAGCCGTTGCCCGTGATCCTCGCGCCCTGCTTGATGCTCATCAAGGAGTTGTTCCACATACGCGCGGACAAACCACCCACGCGCGTATAGCGAGGGGTCGGTGAGTACCTCATGCGTGAGGGGGCGTAAGTGCCCACGCAACCATGAACCGATGGGCATGCCGAAACCGCGCTTAATGCGGTTGACATTCTCACTGGGCAGGACATCACGGAACGCTTGACGTAGCGCGTATTTTTGCACCCCTCCCCGAATCCGTAGCCCTGCAGGCATGCGCAATGACAACGCCAATACGTCCGTATCAAGGAAGGGGGCGCGGGTTTCTAAGGAGTGTGCCATTGCCATGCGATCCGCCTTGACCAACAAATCATCTTGCAGGTATAGCTCAAAGTCGGTTGCTAAGGTGCGGTCAAGATGTGTGCGTGCGATTGCCCGATCATACACCGCGCCCAAGCGTGAGGCGGTTGAGGTGGGCTGGAAACTGTTCACCCAATCAGGATGACACAACGCGCGTTTCTGCTCCTCATCAAAGAATGACCCCCACGCCAGAATACTCGCCTTCGGGGAAGTCGCGCTGGCAGTGCCCAGTCGCTTGATGCCTTGTAGGATATTGCGGTCGGTGGGGATGTCGGAACGTGAAGGCAACCGTTGGGCAAGGTTGGGAATCCACACTTGACGCACAGGCGCAGGCACACGGCGATACCATGCCAATGCGCGATCCAACACATAGCGCGTATAGCCCGCGAACGCCTCATCTCCGCCGTCACCGGTGAGGGCAACGGTGACATGTTGGCGCGTGAGTTGTGCCAGCAGATAAGTTGCCATGATGGAAGTATCCGCTAGGGGTTGGTCGGCTGCCCACACGGCACGCTCCAGCACTTGGGTGACATCCTGCGCAGACACGATAAATTCGTGGTGATCGGTATGAAAACGCTCGGCAATCCGTCTAGCATGCGAGGTTTCGCTGTAGCTTGCCACATCGAAGCCAATCGAGAAGGTGCGCACGGGGTCAGTTTGCAGTTGCGACATCACCCCCACAATGACCGAAGAATCCACCCCACCGCTCAAGTATGCCCCTAACGGCACATCGCTTATCATGTGGCGTTGCACCGCTTCGGTTACGGTTTGGCGCGTTTGTTCAATCCACGTGCGCTCATCATGTTGATACTTGGGTTCATAGGTGGGTTGCCAATATCGCTCTAGGGTGAGCTTGCCCCCTTGCCAAATCAAGTAATGCCCGGCGGGCAATTGATAAACCCCCTCAAGGATGGTCTCATGCCCCATCACATATTGCGTGGACAGGTAATGGTAGATTGCATGGGGATTTAGTGGACGGGGAACGCGCCCCGATTCCAACAGCACTTTGATTTCTGAGGCGAAGATCAGGCTTCCATCAGGGGCGTGATAGTAGTAGAGCGGTTTTTGTCCGCTGGGATCACGCGCCAAGATCGCCCGTTGCTGGCGAGCATCCCACAGCGCAAAGGTGAACATCCCATTCAAGCGTTCCAGCATTGCCACGCCCCATTGCTCATAGCCATGCACGAGGGTTTCCGTGTCGCTTTGGGTGGAGAAGTCGTGATAGGGGAGGAGTTGCTGGCGCAGGGTGAGGTAGTTGTAAATTTCCCCGTTGTAAACCACCTGCACGCTTTGATCTTCGTTAGCGATGGGTTGCTTACCGCTTGCCAGATCAATGATTTTGAGCCGTCGCATCCCTAGCCCAATTGTGCCGTCTACGAAAAAACCATCTTCGTCCGGTCCGCGATGAAGCATCGCCGTACACATTGCATCGAGAATATGCTGTTCTGCGGGTTGATGGGTGTTGAGCGTTCCACAAATGCCACACATAAATGATAACTCCCTTACGTCCTACCATCGGGGGAAATCCCCCACCAAATCATGAGAGCGAATCGGTAGCATACCATTTTGAGGTGGGATGTGATAGAATAGAAGGGTTAAGCACTTTTAGGGAGAACTCAAATGGTGGCGACTGAACGGGTAATCGCCGGCTTTGAAGAGCGTTTTCAAGCACAACCCAGTACCCTGATCTCGGTCCCTGCAACCCTAACCTTGTTAGGAAGCCATACCGATTACCATGATGGATACGTCTTACTTGGCAATACCGATCTCTATACCCAGATCGCGCTACGTCCGCGCTCTGATCGCACTGTGGTGGTGCATGATGTGGACAGCGGAGAAAGCGAAACGTTTGACCTAGACAATTTTGAGCAGGCAAGCGGTGGCTGGCAAAACTATTTGCGAGGCGTGGCGTGGGCATTCAATGAACAGGAACAGCCCATCCAAGGTTGGGAAGCAACGCTGGCAACGGATATTCCAACGCATATTGAATTGGGGCAAGTTCCCTCTTTGTTGGTGGGCTTTCTGTATGGATTCATGACCTCTGCGCAACTATCGCTCAATCATACGGTGCTGGCGTATATTGCCAGCCGCGCCATGCGTGAATGGGTGGGGGGGCATTATTACACCGCGCAGGTGCTTTCACTATTGCGCACACCTGCCCATTCTGTGTCTAGGGTGGATTTGAAAACCCGTGAGGTGCAAGTCACCCCATTCTCGCGTGATGTTTCCGTCTTCTTGGTGGATACTCAACGACGTGCCACCGAAGTAGAAACTATATTGCACCAACGCACCGATGAAGTGTTGGAAGTGATCCGCCTGTTTCGTGTGCAATCCTTGCGTGATTTGAGCATGACACGCTTTGAAAAAGATCGAGATGACTTATATGATGAACATTTCATGCGAGCGCGACATGTTCTTACGGAGAATGCGCGGGTGATCTTGGCAACCGAGATGATTAAAGCGAACGCTTTTGTCACGGTGGGGCGCATGATGAACGATAGCCACACCAGCTTACGCAACGATTACGGCATGGGTCATGATGAACTGGACATTGCCACAGAATGCGCCCGCAAACAACCCAACGTGTATGGGGCACGCGCCTTGAATGGTTTGGATGGCGTGGTAGTGGCGATGGTGCAAAACTTTAGCAGGGACACCTCACGCAAGTTAGCGGAAATACAGTTTCAAAAACAAGTAGGGGTACGCCCTATTAGCCTTCCCATCAATTGGGTGGGGGGTGTCAAAGTGAAAGCATACGAAGGATAACCCACATGGTAGACGACCCCTTGCTTCTTCCACACTCTGATTGTTCTAGCCGTGCCGATGCGCGACGCAACCGCGAACTGCTCATCCAAGTGGCAGGAGCGTTGTTCCATGAGCGCGGCGCGGATGCGGTTTCTATGTCTGAGATTGCAGAAACGGCACAAGTGGGCAAGGGGACGCTCTATCGACATTTCAAGAACAAGGGCGAAGTGTGCGATGCCCTGTTGGATCATGACATGCGTCAGCTACAAATGCGCGTGCTAACCCACCTACAGCAAGAACCCCAGCCACGCCTTGCGCTCTATTGGTTTGTCGAACAGGTGCTAGACTTTGTATTGCGCAATACGTCCCTCTTGCATGTACAAATCGTGGAGGGAAGCATGACCATGTTGAACCACTCGGCACATTTATGGTGGAGACAAACCATTCTAGGGTTGATGGGCAGGCTCGGCACGCATGCGCAATCTTCTTACTTTGCCGATGCGGTGTATATCTTGTTGGATGTTCGCACGTTGCAATTTCAAATGAGTGTGTTGGGATATTCACGCCAGCAAATTTTAGAGGGTTTGATCGCCACAGTGGATCGCTTGGTGGACTGAAGAGACTGAAGGGAGTGAAGGTGCAATGGCAAAGGTGTATTGTATAGATGGGGAAATGGTCTTGGCAGATTCCGCCAACTTGCCCGTTACCGATTTGGCAATTGTGCGCGGATATGGCGTGTTCGATTTCTTCCGCACGTATGGCGGGCAACCCGTACAAATAGAGCGCAACATTGAACGCCTGCGTCGCAGTGCAGAGGCACTAGAGATTCCCGTCCCATGGAGCGATGTCGCCTTGTCGGAGCTGGTTCACGCGACGTTGGCACGCAATGACTTTGATGAAGCCACCATCCGCATGGTGATTACTGGCGGAGATTCCCCCAACTTCATCAGCCCTGCTGACCGTCCGCGCGTGCTGATCTACATTGAACCCCTCCACCCCCAACCCGCGCATTGGTACACCGACGGGGTGGCGGTTATCACCGTGCGCGAAGATCGCTACTTGCCCCATGCCAAAAGCCTGCTCTATACCCAAGCCATCCTCGCCCAAAAACGCGCCAGCGCGGTGGGTGCGGTGGAGGCACTCTATGTAGATCGTCACGATAACGTATCCGAAGGCACAACCACCAATGTATTCGCTTTCTTGCCGAATGGGGAAGTCATCACGCCGAAGGATAACCTGTTGCTGGGGATCACACGTGGGCGCGTGTTAGAAGTGCTTGCCACGCGCTACACCGTTCACGAAGCTGACCTTCCCCTCAGCACGCTCTTGACGGCGGATGAAGTGGTGATTACCGCCGCCAACAAACAGATTGTGCCCGTCGTCAAAATCGACGATACCGCCATTCATGGGGGGCAAGTGGGTGAGCATGCTCGCTGGTTGATGACCGCCTTTGCCGATTACATCGCCCAACAGGTGAGCACACGCGACAAGGGGGCTTCTGCATGAAACGCCTCATGAATAATCGTTCGCTCCACTTGGCGATTTTGTGCTTGGGGATTCTCTTTGCCTTGCGCGTGAGCGTGCCGTTAGGCTTGGTGGGGTCAGCGTTTGGGCAGGTTTCCACGTTGCGAACGTCGATCAATGGTAGCGCGGTGGGGGATGTCAACTTGAGCGCGGTTTCCGCGTTGAGTAGCCAAGCCATTAGCCTGAATGAGGGCAACTCCGCGACGCTCCTGTTACAAGTCCTCAATAGTGGGACGGCTGCGCTCACCTTCAGCGAGGCAAGCGCAAACCCCACCGCGCCACAATGTCAACTGCGCACCGAGAACAGCTTAACCAGTGGCTCCGCCGTGACAAACGCCAACCTAGATTTTACCGCGACGGCTTCCACCACCGTCTATCTGTTCGCGCTGAATGACTCGGTGAGCGAAAGCGGTACGCACAACTGTACCTATCAGTTGACGGTGGGGGGCACCAACTACCTACAGATCATTGTAACCATTAACCCGATTGCCACGACCACCCCCACCACGCCTACCGCTACCCCCATCCCATTTTCCGGCACGGCGACGGTTGCCCCCACCGCGCTTCCAACCGCCACCCCCACCCCCGATGTGGTGGCAACGCGCGTTAGTAGCTTACGGACGGCTTTGGGCAATGCGCGTGGCACAGTATCCGATGAGGTTCAAGGCCTGTCCATTCGTCGCGCTCCGATGGTGGGAGCATCGTTATTGTCGGTGGCACGTCCGAATATCGAATATACGGTTGTCGGGTTGAACCGCAACGTTGCTTCTAGCTATGTGTGGTATCTGATCGAGTACGGCACGGAGGAAAGCTCGCGTCAAGGCTGGGTGAGTGGGCGTTACTTTGAGCCAACAGGCTATTTTGGGGACATTCCCTATTTGGCAAATCCGCTAGACAGCGTGGGCAACCTTCCCAATACAGGGGTGACGGGGCAGTCTGGCATCAACAATACGGTGCTGGCATACCCTGCTCCTAATAGTGGGGTGGTGGATTTGATGCGTGCTGGGCAGACCTATCAAATTCTTGGGCGCACGGTGATTGATCGGCGGTTGTGGACGGATTGGCTATTGATTCGTGTGGATGCCTCCGGGCGCGTGGGGTGGTTGAAGTTCACTGACCCAGCGTACACCTCGATTGTAGGGGACATCAGCGCGGTGCCGGAGTTATAACCCCTACCGCGCTGATGGGTTTGTTCTAACAGCAACTTGACCGTGATGCACTTAGCACGGGAATAGCAATCGCATCTAGCGCGATGGTACTTCCTCCCGTGCCACAGCACACCCCCGTTTCCGGCAAGACCAATTCCACCTTACGCGCAGCTTCATGATCCCCTGCCAATTCCGCCACCACCGAACGCACCTGCTCATAGCCCGTCTTGAGTAGGAACGTGGGGGCGCGTCCATAGCTCTTCATGCCGACGATGTAGAAGTTCTTTTCTGGATGGCGTAATTCCGCCTCGCCATGTGGGCGCACCGTGCCACAGCTATGAATGTTGGGGTCAATCATCGGGGCAAGCGTGGGCGTGCTTTCTACGGCTGGGTCAATCTGGATGCGCACTTCACGCAAGAAGCTCAAGTCGGGACGTAAGCCGGTGGCACAAATGATCTCATCCACCTCTGCCAAGCGTCCATCTTCTGCCACCACGCTCACCCCGTTCGGCGTGAGGCGTACCTGCTGGATCAAGAAGCCTGCCAACAGGGTGAGTTGCCCGCGGTCATACAGTCCGCGCAAGCGTAAGCCCAAGCGTCCGCGTTCGGGCAGTTCATCGTTTAGCCCCCCGCCAAACAGGTTGCCCATGTTGGTGCGTCGCACCGCCCAAAAGACTTGTGTATCGGGGGCATGTTCTTGAAGCGTCGCCAAATCTAACAGCGCATTGTTGGCACTGTGTCCACTGCCTACCACCATAACGCGCCGATTGGCATAGCGTTGACGATCATCCTGCAACACATTCGGGATGCCATAAAAGATATGGTCGCGTGCTTGCGCCTCGCCTAAAGCGGTCAAGCCATTTGCGCCGAGCGGGTTAGGGTTCATCCATGTGCCGCTGGCATCAATCACCGCCTGCGCCAAAACCTCCGCTTCCCCTTCAGGTTGAAGGTAACGTACCACAAAGGGGGTGGTCTCGCGTTCGGTATCTTTCATCTTGTCCAAGCGTTGACGCGCCACAGCGGTTACACGGCTATTGAGGTGTAGGTGTGGGGCAATCTGTGGCAAATCCGCCAGCGGTTGCAAGTAGCGTTCCACGAGTTCCGCCCCACTAGGGAAGTCGGTCAAGCTGGGTGCTTGCCAGCCCGCCTGCTCTAAGAGCGTTTGTGCTGCGTCGTCGATGTTCTCCCCCCAGTTAGAAAAAGTGTGAACATGCCCCCAAGCTAACAAAGCCGTCCCCACACGAGAGCCTCCCTCTAAAATGACAAAGGGCATGTTGCGTTCTATCAAGCGTGCCGCAGTGGCTAATCCGACCGGTCCCGCCCCGATAATTGCTACAGGAAGTGTGTTCATTTCTCTCTACCTTTCACGAATCTATATCGTAAAAATACGATATAGTGGGCATTGTGTCAAGTTGGAAAAACGTTTCGCCTATGGGTTCATGCGCTCATCCCCTACAATACAGCGCATTCAGTCAAATACAGTGGATACCAATTTATGAAAATGCTCCGTCCATTACTCTTTTCACCCTTGTTATGGGTTGTCCTATTGGCATTGATCTTCCGCCTATTCACTTTTGATTACTACATGCCTTTCATGGAGCCGAACATGGAAGGGAATATGTTCCTGACGGCGCAAGGCTGGCGCGGGTTTGATGAGACCTCGCTATATGGTTATTCGGTTACGGGCACTACTGCATGGCTCAAAGGTTATCCCCCTTTGTTCATCTGGCTTTCGATGGGATCGCAAGTTCTCCTTGAGCAATTCTCCCCTAAGCCATGGCTGTTGGTGGTGGATTATGTCCTGTTGATGCGTGGGTATGCCGTCGTATTGGGGACGCTCACGACTTGGGCACTCATCGAAGTGGGGCGGTTGCTTGATAGCCCAGAGAGCGGTTTGTTGGCAGGGTTAACGTGGGCACTCTCCCCCATGATTTTACGCTACAACAGCTGGGCAACCGCTGATCCGTATGTCTATTTCTTTGTCGCGGTGTGTGTGTTGGCAATGCTCAAAACATGGCACGAGGTTTCTTGGCGATGGTCGGCGGTGGGCATGGTGGCTTTGGTGTTGGCAATCTATGCCAAGTACACCCTTGCGCCGTTACTCTTGATTTATGGCGCGTTCATGTTGCTAACATTACGCAAAGCCCCCCGTCAAGTAGCGATGTGGTTATTGCCTCATGCGCTATTTGGCTTGGCAACGGCAGGATACTTAGCTTTTGGATATGGCGCGTTGGGCTTGCAAAATGCAGAAGCGGATGCCTTTCGACAGAACGGCATCACTAACGCTTTGACGTGGGAACTCTTGAGCAATACCATAGCAGTTGCCACGCTCTCGTGGCATCCGCTCATCTTCTGGGTGGGTACGCTTTTGGGTGGAATCGCTTTGTTGAAACGTGAAGAAGCACATGGCATTGGGTGGCATGTGTATGCTATCTGTGGTGCTTATCTGGGGGTGGGCATGATGATCGCCTCTAGTTTTGGCTATGCCCTTAGCTCACGCGACATGCGCCATGTCTTGCCTTTCATGGTGGCGTGGCTTCCAATGTGGAGCGTGGGGGTGGTGCGTTTTGTGCGTGTGATGCTCCCCCGTGTTCAACCCGTTTGGGCGGTGCGCGTGGCATTGTTGATTGGAATAGCCGCCGCCTTCAGCACGGTTTATCACTTTGCCGCGCCCCATACGATGGTACAGTTATGGCGATATGTCGAAGTCATTCTGCCAGAGGATGAAACTATCTTGATTGGGGGCGGGGCGGATATTCAAAACACATGGAATCGCCCCTATTCAGGTTATGATGGTACGAAGAATTACTTTTGGGCACCCGATGACACCCCCCAGAACCAAACGCCCAGCGCGTTTGTTGAGCAAGGAGTCAATCACTATGTGGTGACGGATTTCTACTTAGCCGAACATCCGGAAGTACAACCGTTCGTTGACCAGTTGGTCTTGCTCAAGCACTTTCCAGAACCGAACAGCTATTCATCAGGCTCACAAATCTGGTTCTATCGCCTGTTGCCCCCCACACATTCCGCACAAATTCGCTTGAACAATGGGCTACAGATGGTGGGTTATGAGTTGGAGCAAACGACTGATGCGCTCACGGTACAGTTGTTTTGGCGCATTGAACAACCCCTCAACGCTAACTACAACATGGGCTTGTATTTGCTTCCCTTAGAACAAGTGGAGGTGTTGGCACAGGCGGACGGAACGCCTCAACATCCACAACGCCCCACTTCGTTGTGGCATGATCCCAATGAACTATATGTTGGTCAGCCTTTCCGCCTCACCATTCCCAATGAATTGAGCGAGGTGGAAGTGAGGCTTGCCCTAGCCGTCTATGATGTCCAGACGGGTGAGCGTTTGAGCGATGCAAACGGCACAACATTAATTGATCTGACAACCGTTTTGACTTCTGCCAACTGATTGAGGTTGCTATGCCTATAAGAGGGTGAGCAGTGGCTCATCCTCTAGGCGGGCTAGTGCCTCTGCCAGCGCGTGGGGCAATCCCTCCACGTTGAGCAAGTTTTCTCCCCATAGTGTCTCGTTGCCCAAAACCGCTTGGGCGCGTTCGGCAGGGGTCATGCTTGCTTGCCATAGCTGGGCAAACCATTCCACAACCCACGCTTCATCTTGGATCGGGAGCGGTTGCCCGTTCCATGTGCCTTGATAAAAGCGGATGATTGCCGCCAGTGCCAAGACCAAGCGCGTGGGCAACGTCCCCTGTTGCGCATGGTAGCCCTGGATGCTGGGGACAAGGCGCACTCGCGCTTTAGCGAGCGTGTTAAGGGCGATGCTGGAGAAGCGATGGTTGAGGGTGGGGTTATTGAAACGCTCTAAGACCGCGCTGGCAAATAGGCGCAACTCCTCTTGATTGAGGCTCATCGAGGGGATGATCTCTTGGTAGGCAAGCGTGGCAATCCATGGGCTAAGGGTGGGGTGATTCATCCCCTCATGTACCGTTTCAATCCCCATGAAGCAGGCGAACGGAAGCATAGCCGTATGCAAGCCATTCAAGATGCGCACTTTGGTTTGACGATAGGGTTCAACATCGCTTACGATCTGCACGCCCAAGCCCGTCCCTTGAACGGGTAACTCATCGTGCAAACGCGCAGGGGCTTCAATCACCCAGCTGTGATACCACTCCGCCATCACCAACTGGCGATCCTCTAAGCCGATGCGCTCGGTGAGCGTTTGCGCCTGTTCGGCAGTGGGGGCACCGCTGACAATGCGATCCACCAGCGTATTGCAAAATAGGTTTGCCTCCGTCACCCATGCCACAAACGCATGAGGAAGTTCCCATTGTGTGGCATACAGCAAAACGATACGGCGTAACTCATCCCCGTTATGGACAATCAACTCGGTGGGAATGATGATACAACCGCGTGCGCTATCCCCCTCAAAGTGTTGAAAGCGTTCATAAAGGAATTGCGTCAGCTTGGCAGGAAAGCTAGTGGCGGGGGTATCGGTTAAACGATCTTCGGCATGATAGCGGATGCCCGTCTCGGTGGTGTTGGAAATCAAGAAGCGCACTTCAGGCTGACGCGCCAACGCACAGTAAGATTCAAAATCCACGTAGGGATAGACAAAACGTTGTAAGCAATCAATGCGTCTGGTTTCGCTATGGAACACCCCATTACGCAACCCTTCTAGGGTGACATGAAACAAACCATCTTGCGCCTCTAGTTCAGGGTAGGTGCCGGGGGTCACTTTGACCACCACCACCCCACTAGCGAAGTTGGTTTGTTCATTGAGCGTCTGGATGATCCAGTCGGTGAAGCCTCGTAAAAAGTTACCCGCGCCAAACTGCACAATGCGCTCAGGATAGAGTGGGGGAGTAGAAACGGTCTGGCGATTCACAAGCGGGAAGACGGTCATGGTGAGGGAATCTTTCTTTTGACGGTGAACAGTCCCCTGATTATAGGCAACCTGCGATCAATGGGAAGTGAACCCCACAAGTGCGCGGGGTTCAAATCATTAGCTTAAACGTTCCAAATATCGTGGGCTTCGTTGATTTGGCGCATCTTCTCTGGGTCGTTGGCATCCGCTTCGCTCATGGTGGCGAAGACTTCTAACAATGCTGCAAAGCCAGATGGTTGATAGATCATCAAAGACTTGCCACCGCGCACAGTCTTCAAGCTGTGCTTGACCATCGGGGGCACGTGTAAACAATCGCCAAGGGTTGCCACAATTTCTTCACCCTCTACAGTGAAGATGAGTTCGCCTTCTAACACATAGAACGTCTCATAGTGTTCTTTGTGATAGTGGGTGCCCAATTCAAAGCCGGGCTTCATGGTGTCTTCGATGTAATCAAATTGACCGTTGGTATCTGCACCGCTGATCTTGACACAGGGATTATCCATCCCCCAATGATAGGTCTTGCCTGCTCCAGCTTTGTGAACAAATCCGTTACTCATGTTCTTCTCCTGATGATCGGTTAACGTAAGATAGTGTAACACGGCGTTAGCGTGTCCTCGCATCCATTTTGAGCCTTGCTCTTCAAAATCAATGATCTGCACAAACCCGCTTGACAATGGCAAAACTTGCCCTATCATGATGAATGAACGTTCATTCACTAAAGTGATTCACTATTCAAATGTCAAATGATTTTCAACAGACACTCATCACCGCGCGACGGAATTTGATCTTGGACGCAGCCATTGAGGTGATCGCTCAACAGGGCTTCCAACGTACTAGCATCAAGCAAATCGCCAAACATGCCGGGGTTGCAGATGGCACCATCTACAACTACTTCAAAAACAAAGAAGAACTTTTGCATGCCATCGTCAAACGGTTGACCGAGCCAGAAGCCACCAGCCTACAACAGGCACAGCAACAACAACTTGACCCACAGGCATTTTTAGAGACTGAGGTTCGGGAACAAATGCGACAGATGCAGGCGCAATTCGCCGTGTTCCGCGCCATCATTCCTGAAACGATTGTGGATGCCACGCTTGCCCGCAGTCTGTATGACGGGGTTTATCAACCCGTATTTGACATTGCGGAAAGCTACCTAAAGCAATTGATGGATCAAGGAAAACTCCCAACGGGTGATCCGCGCGTGATGGCGCGTTTGCTGATCGCCCCCTCGATGGGGTTGTTGTTGATGCGCTTGATGGGGGATGACCACATTGAAACGGCATGGGAAAGCTATCAAGAAGCCATCATCAAAACCTTAACCCGTACCTTTTTAGGAGACTCTGATGAAGAATAATGTTGTCCACGCTATCCCACAGGTAGATTTACTGGGAGATCATTTTGCGCAGAACAAGCGTGAAGTGTTTCGCCAATTACGGGAGACTAGCCCCGTCGCGCTGACTAGCATGAGGAAGCAACCCGTTTATATTTTGACGCGCTATCACGATATTGAAACCGCCTTGACCAGTCCAGACATTATCAAAGACCCCAACAACATCCAATATGAGGATGATAAAAAGCATAACCCGATGAGTTGGTTGCCCCCCATATTCTCTGCCATGATGCACAGCATGTTACACAGCGATGATCCGAATCACCGTCGCTTGCGCACCCTCGTTCACAAAGCATTCACCCCACGTATGATTGAAACCCTTGAGGGGCGGATTGAAACGCTGGCGCATCGTCTGCTGGATGACATGCTCAAACAAGGCACTGTAGACTTGTTAGAAGCCTATGCCCTTCCGATTCCATTTGAGATGATTAGCGAGATGTTGGGTATTCCGTCGCAAGATCGACCAAGATTCCGCAAATGGTCAGAGGCAATCTTAGTGAACCCAGACCCCTTGAGCATGATGAAGTCCATTCCCTCCATGATGGCATGCTTCAACTACATTGGCAAACTGGCGAACGAGCGGAGGAAAAATCCACAGGATGATTTGCTAACGGGTTTGGTGCAGGCGGAACATGAGGGCGAAAGCCTATCTGAACAGGAGTTATTTGCTATGGTATTTCTGTTGATGGCAGCGGGGCATGAAACCACTGTCGGACTCATCACCAACGGAGCGCATGCCCTCCTCACAAATCCAGAGCAACTTGACCACTTGCGCCAGCATCCCGACCAACTCCCTACCGCCATTGAAGAATTGCTCCGCTTTGATACGCCCCTGATGACGGGTGAATTAAACTATGCCCGTGTCCCGTATGCAATAGAAGGAACGACGATTCCAACGGGTAGCATGATCTTCACCGCGATTCTATCCGCTAACCATGATGAAAGCGTGTTTACTCATCCCGAACAACTAGACCTGACGCGCCAGCCGAATAAACATTTGGCATTTGGAAAGGGTATCCATTATTGCTTGGGTGCCCCGTTGGCGCGGATGGAAGCGAGGGTTGCTTTTGCGACGTTGCTAGAGCGTGCGCCGAAGCTACGGCTTGCCGTCCCTAGCGCGTCCTTACGCTATGCCAACCTCCTGATTGTCAACCGCCTAACTAACTTGCCCGTCTCGGTTAGTTAGGATCGCGCGAGCAGGTGAACGATCATCCATTGTTCACCTGCTCGCCCATTGAGTCGCCTACATTTTGTGGATAACCCACACATTGGGTTCATCGTAATAGCCCATGCCGGTTTCATAATCAATCTGGACGGGCACTAGCCCCCCGTTGATGATGTATTGTCCGCTGACAGGCATTTGTAAATTTGTCCATTCCTGCCATTGGGCAATTGTCCCTTGAATGGGGTATGAGTGGTGGGCAATGTGGCTGATGACACCGCCAGCTCGCCAATGCACCCGTAGCCAGTGGTCAAACGGGGTGACACCATCTTTGAATTTCCATGTGATATATTCCTCTAAGGGGATCAAGGGGTAGAGTTTCTTGATGTTGGGGCGCACCGCCGCAACCAATAGTTTGAAGCCCAGTCGTTTAGCGTTGTCCTTCATGGCGTTCACCATGATTTGCGCCAACCTCTTCCCTTGCATGCCAGAAGCAATGGTCACTTCAATGGCAGTGACCGCGTTAGGAGTTTGCCCACTTTGGTGGGTTTCCGCCGCATTCTCAAGCCCCCAAGTCCACCCACCTGCAGGCAGATCAGCGGTCTTGCCTTGCCAACGGATTGGCGCAGACATGGCACGTGCAATCATACGTCCGCTGTCATCAAACATCGCCAACTGAAATTCGGGAAACCAATTCAGGAAATCACCGCTACTGAGGTACTTCACCCCTGCTTCGTTATGTAGGGCGAATTCCTCCCATACCACATCCAGATCATTGATGACATCCATGATCCCTGGATTTGCCGCTAAGGTTTCAATTCTGTATTCACTCATGGGTTTACTTTCCATTCTCAACAAGGTGCATGTACACAACCACCGAGCATTATAGCCAGCAGACTAGCCAGCGTAAGGGCATTCGTGAATATCCTTGCCTGCTTATTTTGCGTTATACTCATTGGGTAACGCTCGTGAAGAATAACAAGAAAGTGAACCGATGAACGCACGTACAAAATGGCAGATGATCGCCCCCCAATTGGTGGATGTGGCGATGGGACGCATGATGGCTGAAATGGTCATTCGCGGTGGAAAGTGGGTGAATGTCTTCACCCGTGAGATCATCCCCAACACCGATATTGCAATTTACGGGGGACGGATCGCTTACATTGGGGAGGATGCTTCTTATTGCATTGGCGAACAAACCCACGTTGTGGATGCCAACGGACGTTACCTGCTCCCTGGTTTGACCGATGCACACATGCACGTTGAAAGTAGCATGTGTACCATCACCGAATATGTGCGAGCCGTTTTACCGCACGGCACCACCGCCATCTTTGCTGACCCTCACGAGATTGCCAACGTGTTTGGGTTGGACGGCGTGCGGATGATGGTGGAAGAAGCGCGAACCGTGCCCATCAACGTCTTCGTACAAATGCCCTCGTGTGTGCCCTCTGCGCCCGGCTTAGAAACTCCCGGCGCATCCATCACCCCCGACGACGTGCAAGAGGCAATTCAATGGGAGGGAATCATCGGACTAGGGGAGATGATGAACTTCCCCGGTGTCTTCATGAATGACCCCAACATGCACGCAGAGATGGCGCATACTGCCCATGCAGGTAAAGTCATTGGGGGACATTATGCCAGCCCTGATCTTGGACGCGCTTTCCATGCCTACTTGGCAGGGGGAGCGGCAGACGACCACGAGAACACACGCGAGCAAGATGCCATTGAGCGCGTTCGGCGTGGCATGCGCCCAATGATGCGGCTCGGCTCGGCTTGGTATGATGTTGCCTCTCAAGTTACCGCCGTTACCCAAAAGGGCTTAGACCCACGCCAATTCATCTTGTGTACTGACGATGTACACGCCGCCACCTTGGTGAACGAAGGGCACATGGATCGCGTCTTTCGTCATGCCGTTGAGTTGGGACTCGATCCGCTGATTGCCCTGCAGATGATGACCCTCAACACCGCCCAACACTTTGGGGTTGATCGTGACTTGGGGGCACTTGCGCCCGGTCGCTACGCGGACATTGTACTTAGCGAGACGTTGGATGCCCATTTTGAAGCCCAGATGGTGATTGCCAATGGGGTGATTGTGGCGGAAAACGGGCAACTGTGCATAGACTTACCCACCTACACGCATGATCCACGCTTTATGAACTCGGTCAACTTAGCGCGACAGGTTGCCCCGTCACAGTTTAGCGTTCCCTCCGCGCATCCTGATGGGACAAGCGTCACCGCACATGTGATTGGTGTGATCGAAAACCAAGCCCCCACCGCCCACCTAACCCACACCTTGACCGTGCAAGGGGGGGAAGTCCTCCCTGATTTAACGCACGATGTCATTCGGATTGCTTTGGTAGAACGTCACCGCGCGACAGGGGGCATCGTGAACGGCTTCGTGAGCGGATTCCAATTCAATCGCCCGTGTGCCGTCGCCTCCACAGTGGCGCATGATAGCCATCATCTGTTGGTGGTGGGCACAGATAACGACGATATGGCACGCGCCGTCAATCTTCTGGCAGAGGTAGGGGGCGGTGTGGTGGTAGTCAGTAGGGGTGAGGTTTTGGCGTTGGTAGAGCTACCTATTGCGGGGCTAATGTCTAACGAACGCGCAGAGACCGTTGCCCACAAATCCGCCCAGATGGTGAACGCCATGCACGAGTGTGGATGCACCCTCAACAATGCCTATATGCAGTTGAGCCTGTTGGCATTGGTGGTCATTCCGTCTTTGCGGATTAGCGATTTGGGCTTGGTCGATGTGAGCAAGTTCCAATTCATCGACTTGATCGACGCGCAATGAATGTGCCGTTAGGTGGGGTGGTGGTGGAGATGCGCCATCACCTTGCCTAGACCAATTTATGTTTGAGCGCAAGCGAGACCGCCTCCGTGCGGCTGGCAGCGTTGAGCTTGGTTAATAAACTGCTGACATGAAACTTCACGGTAGATTGGCTCAAGATCAACTGGTCAGCAATCTGCCGATTTGTCCAACCCTTGACCAAATATGAGAGTACCTCTAACTCGCGTTCAGTCAGAGAAAAGCTGGAGTCAGGTTCTACCAACGCACGCATGGCTTCGTTTGCCAAAGTGGACTTGCCACTATGGGCAGATTCGATAGTTTGTGCCAATGTATCAATGGTGACATCCTTGAGAATATAGGCTATCGCCCCCGCCTTCAAAATGTCGCGGATGGTCTGGGGATTCTCAGAGATGCTGGTTAGGGCAACAACCTGTGTTTTGGGGTGACGTTGGCGGATGACGCGCGTTGCCTCAATTCCATTCTTGATGGGCATCATGATGTCCATCAGAATAACATTCGGTTGATGCACCGCGCACAACTCAATAGCCTCCTGCCCATTTTGAGCAGTGGCAACCATTTCAAACTGTGGGAAAGCATCCAACACCATAGACAACCCTCGCACGACAATTTCATGGTCATCAACAATCATTACGCGAATAGTCATGTTTAACGTCCTACCATCAAGGTGATGCGTGTGCCCTGATGTGGGGCAGAATCAATGGTCAGATGATTGTGATGCTTGTGCGAACGTTCTTTCATAATCTGTAATCCCATGCGGTCTCCATGTTGGGCTTGCAAATCAAACCCGCAACCATCATCAATGATGGTTAATTCTAACCGATCTGGCATAAATGCGAAACGAATTTGAGCATGTTCCGCATGGGCATGTTTGATAATGTTGTTGAGGCTTTCTTGTAGGATGCGATACACGCATTCTTGCTGTTCGGGCGGAAGCAAAGAGGGTTCCCCCTCAACAATCAACTCTATGTTTAGATTGCTGCGCCCCTGTGCCGAGCGTATCAAATGCGTAGCAAGAATGGGTAACTCCGTCTCAATCATGGATTGAGGGCGCATCTCTGTTAACAGGGTGCGCATTTCTGCCAATGCCCCACGTGTCAGCTTGGTGAGTTGCTTCAGCCCATCCTCTAGGGAGGGTGACAGGTTGGGGGAGACAATCCGCGAAAGAGACTCCGCCATTAACGAAGCCGAAAAGAGCGTTTGCGAAACCGCATCATGCAAATCATGCGCCAAGCGTTGACGTTCCTCCTGTTGAATTGCCAGAACATTCTGGGTGATGTCGCGCGAGTTCAAGATGTAGGCGTGCATGAGTGGGTCTTCTAACATATTTTTGCCAATGCTTTCAAACCACAACGTTGTGCCGTCGGCATGCCGAACAAAATGCTTACTATAAAAACCGATGGAATCACTAAATCCATTCAAGAAATCTTCATGGCTGGCGGGGGATGGGATCAACTCTACCCATGACCTGCCAACCAATTCACATGGGGCATAGCCCAGTACACGCTCAACCGAAGGGGAGATATACTGGATGATGCCATGTTGGTTGAGTTCGGTAATCACATCGTAGCCATTTTCGACAAGGCTACGAAAGCGTTTCTCGCTACGTTGCAATTCACGGTTGCTTTGGTATTGGTTGAGGGTGTAGCGGATTGAGCGTTCAAGCTGGTCGGCACGGAGTTTCGACTTATCCAGATAATCCATTGCCCCAGAACGCAACGCCTCTTGATCGATCGCATAGCTTCCGCGCCCGGTGAGCAGGATGATGGGCACGTTGAAATGATGAAGTGCGGCTTGCTTTAGAATGGCGAGTCCGGTATCATCTCCCAAGTCGTAGTCCAGTAGGCAAACATCATACTGCCCATGAATGAGCTGGTGCAATCCATCTTGGTAAGACGAAGCCCAAGTGATGGTGTAGTGTGTATGAGGGATGCTGTGCAAAAAATCCTGCACCGTCACAAGATTGTCGTACTCATCATCAATCAACAGGATGCGTATGCTCGGAGTGGGGGGAATCAATCTTACACCTCATTATCTTCTACAAACATGATACCCTATTTTCAGTAACAAGCCCACCATAAATGTTCATCTCTCCATTATCCCCTGCAAAGGTTAGTTGCTATGCCAAAACACTCTAAGCCGAATGTTGTTTTAGTGGTTGATAACCCTGTGCGCGATCTGCCCGGTCTTGTCTTGTTGGCTATGGAATTGGCAAAACAAGGGGCACGAGCATTTTTAGTACCCATGAAATTGCAGATACCTGAGATTTACTTATGTTCACCTGATTATGTTTTGTTGCCCTATGCACGGGTGAACAATGAAGCATTGATTGAAGACTTGGTATCGCG
>JBMOEO010000037.1:0-31222 GCA_049318945.1 Phototrophicaceae bacterium
CTTGTGGGACGTTGCCACCGGCGACCCCGTGCGCACCTTCACCGGGCATACGGACAATGTGTACAGTGTGGCATTTTCTCCTGATGGACGGTTCGCCCTCAGTGGGTCTAGGGATAACACCCTGATTTTGTGGGACGTTTCCACCGGCGACACCGTGCGCACCTTCAGCGGGCATACGGACTGGGTGAGCGAGGTGGCGTTTTCCCCCGATGGACGCTTCGCCCTAAGTGGGTCTGGGGACAAGACCTTGATCTTGTGGGAGGTTGCCACCGCCGACCCCGTGCGCACCTTCACCGGGCATACCAGTTTGGTGAACAGTGTGGCGTTTTCCCCCGATGGGAAGTTCATTATCAGCGCGTCTGATGATTATACCCTCCGTCTGTGGGATACCGACTACCGCGATTTCATCGCTTACGCCTGTACACGAGTCACCCGTGATTTTTATGAATTTGAGCGGAATCTATACGGCATTCCTGCAGACGAAGCCACGTGTCCGGGCTTGCCTAACTAGGGGACTTTGCGCATACCGCGACGCATCTTTTTTCCCCTTCTCCCGTCGGCGAAGCCGAACGGGGGCAAGGGGTCAGGGGATGGGGGCTTGCCGCGGGGTGGGGCAAATGCCTCCATCACCAGCGAAGCGGGGAGGGGGGCTTTTCCCCCCATGTTAATGAGATAATTTGTTAAACAAACTTGTACACACGTTGACTAATGCTATGCTTCGTTGCACTGGACGAACGCGCTTGCTTTGGATGGAATAAACTATGCCAACAACTTCATTGACGGAACTGTATCGCATTGACCAATTCAATGATACGTTCGCATTAGGGCATTACGCCCGTGTGGTGGACGCGCTCTACCGCCGTACAGGGCAAACAGTCGCCTTCAAGGTTTTGCGCCCAGAACATCTTTTGCCGACGGCAGATGGGGATTTACGCTGGGAAGCAATCGCCTTTGGCAACGAAGCGGACTTGCTGATGCGCTTGGTGGACAGCCCTTACATGGTTAAGTTGGTCGATTGTGGCTTTGTGTCTGATCGCGGAGAAGCCCCCAATGGCGGAGAGATTCTCTCGATGGGGGTTGATGTGCTGGGCTTTCGCCAACAACTGCGCCAGCAAGTTCAACGGGGCTGGCGACCGTATCTCGCGCTGGAGAATTTACCGCGCGTGCATAACCTGCTCTATCTAATGAAGCCCAACACCCTAACCAACCGCCGACGCTTGCCCAGTGAAGAAGGCTTGGCGTTGACCGTGCAATTTGCCGAGTTCCTCAAGTTTGCGCACCGCCAGAACATCGTCTATCTTGACCATAAACTTGACCATGTTTATTGGGACGGGGCACGCTTGCGCATTATTGATCTGAATAGTTCCAAACTGCTAGAGCCGAACGCGCCCGATACCCCCCAACAGATCATCAAGGATATTCATAACCTGTGCGTGGGAATCCTCTACCCGATCTTCACCGGCATGTCGCCCGTCAAAACTACCCTGCGCCCCCAACCCGGCGACCAGAACACCGTAGACGCACGCTACAACGAAGTCAACGCGCTGGATTTTGGGATTGAACCCAGCCTAAGCGAGTTGCTCATTCAACTGTTGCAACGGGGCGCATCCATGCAGATCGCCAACATTGACACGTTCATTCGAGAACTGCAAGCGGTGGCGGCACAACATGGCTGGGACTTTAGCGACTACTACACTAGCCCCGCCAGCCGTACCGCACGCGATGATATACGCTTGGGGTTGCGTAAACTGCGCGAGGGGGAAGACCGCCTACGTGAAGCGCGAGACCTGTTCCGTGAAGCCGCCATTCAAGAGGGCATCACGCCTGACCTCGAAAATGAGTTGCGTCGCTTGGTCAAGTCCATTAACGATGCCCTCAATTATCGCGTCATTCCCTAAAGTGGGGTAAGGATTTCCAAAGAAATACACCATGTCTAAACGTCTTTTAGCAATCGCTCTGTATATGCCGTTAATCATCACCGCTGTGGCTGCTGCCTCGTTGTTGCCGATCTTGCCCTTCTATGGTCAGGGGTTAACGGCTTCGCTATTGTGGCTAGGCTTGTTGCTGGGCGCACAAGATGCCGGTCAGATGCTGGGTAACGTGCCCTCCTCCACCTTGATTCACCGCTTTGGGATGAAAGCGACGCTCTTGATGGGCACTGCCATTCAGGCGGTGTTTGTGTTGTTGCTCCCCTTCAGCAACCATATCGCGCTCAGTTTGGTTTTGTTGCTCCTGTCTGGAAGTGGGTTCGGCATCACTGCCATTACCCGTCAGACGTACATTGCTGGGATGTTTCCCAAGCACCAACTGGGGCGCGTGTTGGGGATGGTGGGTGGGATGTTTCGGATCGGGCGGTTGATTGGACCCGCGTTAGGTGGGGTGGTCGCTTCGGTTTGGGGCATTGAAGCGGTGTTCGCGGTGTTCAGCGTGTTGTGTACGGTGTCCTTTGTCATGGTATGGATATTCTTGCCCAACCAGCCTACCCCCTTGACCAGCCAAAAGAAACAGCTATGGGATGTGTGGCAAACCCACCGACGCATCTTAATGATGGCAGGGATCGGGCAGGTGGTGATGCAGATGACGCGCAAGGGCTGGCTGATCTTGATTCCGCTTTTTGGTGCGTTGGTGCTTCAGTTGCCCATAGACACCATCGGCTACATCTTGAGCATTGCCGGTCTATTTGATGTCCTCTTCTTTGTCCCATCCGGCTTCATCATGGATCGGCTGGGGCGCAAGTGGGCTATCATCCCCTCCCTATTCTTACAGGGCATTGGGATTGCGTGCCTCCCTTTGGCAACCACGCCACTCGGCTTAACCATTGTTGCTAGTTTCATCAATGCGTCGAATGGCATTAGCTCCGGCACGATGATGACCGTTGGCGCAGACCTTGCGCCCGAAGCCGTGCGGAGCGAGTTCTTGAGCCTGTGGCGGATCATGGGGGATGCCAGCGTGGTGGTTGCCCCGCTCATCACTGGGGTGATTGCGGAATACTTGGTCTTGCCCAACGCCACCCTGTTTTTTGCCAGCGTCGCTTTTTTCGGGGGGGCGTTCTTTTGGGTCGCCATTCCGGAAACGTTGCCCAAGCAAGCGCAGTCAGTTGGTGACGATTAGATGTCTATCTTGAACCGTTATGCCCTGACTGTTACACCCAGAATGTGTTATACTCCTTTAACAACTTGTTAGGATTCCATTTTTAGGAGGATCATCTGACAACATTAGAAGTTGCTTATCGCATCGTAGATGTGATTGATGAACATAAGGGGGAGAATATTACCCTCTTGGATTTTCGCCCTGATGGCGTGATGGCAGATTTTGTGGTAATTGCCACTGGCAATAGCGACCGTCAGCTACGCGCCCTAGCCGATTACGTGCGCACAGGAGTTAAGGAAGGCTATGCGACCTTGCCTTTCTCTGTTGATGGCACGCCACAAAGTGGTTGGGTATTGATGGATTATGGGGATATTCTGGTCAACTTGTTTGATGAAGACACCCGTAGCTACTATGATCTTGAAAACCTCTGGCAAGATCGCTCTAAGGTGCTTGTCACCATTCAGTAACGCTACTCAGCGCACCTCATCTTGTGAGGTGCGCCCGTCCCAGATAATTGGGTTATTCAAAAATCCATGCGTCGTTGTTGCGTTCCCACTGGATCAGTTCAGCATCGGTGAAGAAGTTTGCCACTTCGTTCATCCCCTCTTCGGGCGTAGCAGAACCATGTACAAGGTTACGCCCTACCTCAAGTGCCAAGTCACCACGAATGCTACCGGGTGCTGCTTCGTGTGGGCGGGTTGCGCCGATGGTGTTGCGGCTGGCAGCAACCGCTCCCTTGCCCCCTTGCATTGCCAAAACAACTACGGGTGAAGAGATGATGTAGGAGACCAACCCGTTAAAGAAGGGTTTGCCTTCGTGTTCTGCATAGTGCTTCTTGGCGAGTTCTTCGCTCACCTGCATGAACTTCATGCCGATAATACGAAGCCCACGCGCTTCTAGCCGACGAATGATTTCACCTGTTAAACCGCGTTGGACGGCATCTGGCTTGACAATGATGAGTGTACGTTCCAAGTTAAATTCTCCCATAGGTATCTTTAGACGGGTCATCAACATTACACAATGGATGACCCGTAGCTTATACGTTGCGGATTATAACAGGTTGAGGGCGCGACGGTAAGTGTCTAGCGCGGCTTGAAGTTTGCCTTGTCGCATGAGCGCGTCCCCTAAAACACGGTGCGCGGTGGTGTTGTTTTGGTTGCTGGAGATGATCTTCTGGACGGCATTCACCACTTGATCCAGTTCTTGGTTGGCACGGATCACCGTCTCATAAGTTTGCAAGGCGGAGGCAACCTCCCCTTGTTGCTGATATTGTTGGGCTTGTTGCAACGCTTGGGCGATATTGTGTGCCACCGCCAACACCACTGGCTTGGGCGCAGGGATCACCGCTTGGGTGGGAGCAACAATCGGGGTTGCTTCGATCACAACCGCTTGCGGTTTAGCAATCACCTGCACGGGTTCAGGTTCAAATAGACTCACGTCAATGGCAGGTTGCTCCCCAGAATCCAACAGCCAATCGGGCACATCCGATGATGTTCCAAGTTCTGCCCCAGCCAGCCAATCCGGCAATGCCTCTTGCGGTTCAACCATGTCTAGGTCTTCCGTGATCCATTCAGGCACAGCAGCCGTTTCTTGTACCTCGCTCACATCTAGGTCAATCCCATGTGGCTTGAACCATACGGGCAACGCTTCATCATAATCAGCAAGGGCAAGGGTGGCTTCTATCGGGAAGGTGGGTTCAGCAAGCGTCAACAAGGTTGCTTCAAAGTTTTTGCGCCGTTCATCATACCATGTGCGCAAATCAGTTTCGTTGTGTTGCTCTTGGTCAAGAGCGTCTACCCACGGATCGGCAACGGCTTGGGTTTGGCGCGGATCAAACCGCTTCAAGAGTTCTGGATCGAGCGGGCGGGTTTGGCGCAAAGGCGGAATGGTATCATTCACCGATGTATCAAAGATAGCGCGGATGGACTCTTCTTCCGCCAGCGCGTCCTCTTGTAGCCAAGAGGGCATTTGTGGGGTGACGAACTCATCCAACTCCCCTTTGCCTTCACGCAGGTTTTCTAAGATGCTGTCATTGAGACTTGGCTCTGACATCGTGAAGATTTCATGCGTGAGCGCGTCTTCTTCATCATCACCCGTTTCAATCAGATATAACTCTGATGGGCTAGAAAGCCCCTTCGTGGAAAAGGCGCGGTCGTTATCGTCGATCATTCGGCGTTCACCGAACAGATCTGTTAGGTCTTCTGGAATGACTTCATCAGTAGCAAGGTCTAGCTCGGTTGGTGCGCCTAAGTCGGGCAGTTCAAAGCGCGTGCGCTTGGTGGTTTCGACAGTAGGAATGGGCGCGATTTCCTTGAGCCAGTCAGGCATTTCAGTTTCAGAGGCTTCATCGGTTGCCTGCTGCGTTTCAACCCCTAAAGGAAGCGGTTCGCTGTTGACTAACTCATCCAGTTTGTGGCTCATCCATGCCTGCATATCTTTAGGCGCGGGGGTAATCCCCTGATTGAGCATATCCTCGATGGATGGGCTAGTGGGTTGTAGGGTGGCACGGTTGCGAGCAAGTAGTGATTCTTCCGTATCTACTTCTTCTTCCGCTTCAATTGCCGCAAACGCCACGCGGTCTGAACCGCTAAACCATGCGGATGGATCAGTAGCATCCAAGAACATCTCAGACTCGGTTTCAAGCGGCTCAAGTGGCTCGCTCTCCATCCCCTCATCATCGACGCTGTATGCCTTGTAGCCCGGTTCAAATTCTCGTGCGTCTACATTCTTGGGCACGGGCACATCAAAGCGCGTCTTGGTAATGAGTTCCTCTTCTGGAACGCCTTTGCGCCGAGCGATGTTCTCTAACCACGTGAGCGGATCGGTGCCATCTTCTAGCGGATTGTTGACCGCCACTTTGCTAGAGGGCTTGGGTGCTTGGTCGAACTGATCGAGCGCGTCTAGCACTGCAGTAGCAGGAGGGGGTGGGGGCGTGGGAGCAGGCGGATTAAAGCTGATATTGAACAGGTTATCATCTAGGTCAGCCGTGAGCGCGTCTAGGTCATCTAGGCTCAAGAACTGATTGCCCGTATTCGCCGTAGAAAGCGCATCCATCCATGAGAGATCGTTCGCCTCATTAGCGGTCAACTGGTTGAACAAATCAGGTAAGCCTGCATCAGCTTGGTCTAGTTCATCCAAAATGCTGGGCGCACTGCGTGACAGCGTGGGCGTGGGGATGGCACGGCTGGTATCTTCGGGTTCAATGTTGAGGAACGATAGCACATTCTGTCCCTCATCTTCCCCTGCCAATTCATCCAACAAGCTAGAAACTGAGGCTTTGGGCGCGGGGGGTGGGGGGGGAGGCGTGGGCTTCGGCTTGACGGGTTCGGTCTTGCCATAGGGAATATAGCCCGGCTCATCAATTTTAGCGGTAGAAGCATCCACATAGGCAATGCTGGCATCCGCGCTAGTGAGCAATTCTTCGTCCTTCACGCCTTGACGTTTAGCCAACGTCTCCATCCAACGCAAAGCCTGCTCTGCGGTCATGTTATCAAAGTCAACCTCTTCTGGCTCTGGCTCTTTCACCGCGACGGGTGGGGGCGGTGGAGGAGGGGGCGCAGGTGGCTCAACAACTTTGGCTGGCTCTTTGGGTGCTGGAATGTTCGGCTTGACGGGTTCGGTTTTGCCATAGGGAATATAGCCCGGTTCATCAATCTTGACGTTGGTATGATCCACCTCTGCAACGGTTGCATCCGCCGCGGTGAGTAATTCCTCATCTTTTACGCCTTGTCGCTTGGCAAGTGTTTCCATCCAGCGGAACATTTCTTCCGGCGACATATTATCGAAATCGGGCATATCAGCCGCTACCATAATCCATTACCTCACTTATGGGCACGATGAATTCATGCTTGTTTATCATCATCAAAAACTTCACTCAACCATGAGGGTTCAGACGTGCTGCCTTCAGTGGCAACATCTTGTAAGGGTGCCTCATCGTTGGGGGTGTTGGTGGGTTGTTGTCGTCGTAACCAAAGTGGAGGACGGGAGAAGATGAAGCGTGGACGACGCTTGGGTTGTTCAACAGCAACGGTCTCTTCTTCAACAATATCAACCAACCATTGGAAATCATAGGGATGGGATTGCGCTTGGCTTTCGTTGATATTTACAACGGGCGTGGGCTGTTCTAATTCAATGAAAGCGGTTTCAATGGGGGCATTGTCTGCTTCGTTGATATTGAAATCTAAGCCCGGCACCATCGCATTCAACCAATCCGGTACATCCGCAATGGGTTCTAACTCGGGTGTTTCGTCTACATATAGGGTGGTAACTTCGTCCAACGCGCTGAGTTGGTCATCTTCACTCAACAGATCATCGGCTGGCAATCTGCCATCTAAGGGGAGGGCATCCCAATCCAGAGCGTCTTGTTCGTTGGTAACTTGATCGTGATCTGGCTCTGCCTCATACAAAAAGCCGAACAAGTCCTCATCACTTTGCGCGTCATCAGATTCATGGGTGGCAAAGCCAAACGAGTCTACAGCAGGCTCCTCTTCTAGTGAGGTTGTCTGTTGGGGCATAGCAAAGCCGAAGGCGGAGAAGGTATCGTCTGCGTCAGGTTGATCGGGTAGCTCATCCGTCAGTTGTGTTGTACCAAAGCCGAAGGCAAAGGATTCATCAGCAACGGGTTCTCCTTCGGTTGGATACTCCTGTTGGGGCATAGCAAAGCCGAAGGCGGAGAAGGTATCGTCTGCGTCACGTTGATCGGGTAACTCATCCGTCAGTTGTGTTGTACCAAAGCCGAAGGCAAACGGTTCATCAACCATGATTTCTTCTTCTGGCAGGCTTGCTTGAGCGAAGCTGAATGATTCCGCTGGCGGTGGGGTGGCTACGGGTTGATCGACCCGCGCGACAGGCGTTGGCATGGGCACTGGCACAGGGTAGGGTGCTGGCTCCGCAAAGGGCACAATTGGCTCGCTTAAGGTGACATCATCCTCATCATACGTTAGCCAATCGGGAATGCGTTGAAGGGGCATCGGGGCGGATTGTGCGCTGAAGTCCGCTCCTTGTAATTGTCCAATGTCCATATTCATTGCCTCTTCTGGGAAGGAAAGTAACGTGTTTTCCGCTTCGTTGATGAACTCACGCGGGGCGGCATACTGCGTGCTTGCCACAGGCGTGAACGAAAAGTCTAGCCATTCTGAATCTGGGTGGGTGGTGGCGGGGTCAAGCGATAATAACCCCCCAATAGGCAAGTTATCAACATAATTGCTGACAGGTGCAACGGGTGTTGGATCGTGTTCTTCAAACATGTAGGATTCATCTAAATCGGGTAGATACTCACTCGCGTCAAATTCATCGTTACGGAGCGGTTGAATGGGAGGCGTGATGGGAGTGTAGCCTGTATTGCGACGTGTTTCTAAAGTGGGCGAGATCACAATCTGATTGGTTGAAGTCTCTTGAATATCAGGTAGCGTATCAAAGACTTCGGTGATTTCATCAATGTCTAAGTTCCCCTCGCGCTCCATGTTGGGAAGGGACGGGGACGAAGCCTGCCAGTTGAAGAGGGGATCCGGCTCAACGCTATTGGCGATGTTCAATACCCAATCAGGCGTAGTCGATTCCTCTTGGCGATACTCCTCTGGCAATGCGTCCTGATTCAACCAATCCGTGAAAGAGCCTGAAGCGACTGCCTCGTCTGGTTGGGCTTCTTGAGCGAGTTGCCAACTTTGATCTGGGTTGGCATCACCAAAAAAATCGTTGGGGTAGGGGCTTTCCACCTCGCTTGATTCAGAATCATCGGGGGCTTGGGCGTAACCATTTAGCCAATCCAACATGGAATCTTCTTCTGGTGAGGGTGACTCGTGTTGACTGGTACTCAATTGCGCCTTTGTGAAAGAATCGAACAATGGGGAAGGATCCGTGCTGGCTTCTTCTAGCTCATCCCCCATTTCAACCATGCCAAATTCAGATGCGCGTTCAATGAAGGCACTCATCTCGTTGGTACTGGTGAGCTGATCCGTGTCGGTGAGGGCGGCTTGGGCAAGCCATTCGGGAATTTCCCCAGCAGCAATTAACGCTGCCGCTTCGGACGGGTTAAAGCTGTCCTCTTCGGTTTGTCCCCACACTAGCTTGCCCGTATCTAACATGCGGTTAGCTGTCCGTTGGATTTCTTCCGCTTGTAATTCGTTCAACCAAGTGAAATCTTCTTCAGGTGTGTCTACAGAAACATCAGCGAGCGGTTCTGGAACGGGTGCATAACCCAAACTGGCGAAAACATCATCTAGCCCTTGTGGGCGAACAGCTTGCGAATCATCCGACCAAACTTGTTCTAGCTCATCTTGGGTGGTGAAGTCGCGCTCAAGCAAAATCGCGCTCGGATCGGTCTGTTCAATGGCGGAAGCTAACCACTCGTTGGCATCCTCACTCACGCTATCATCATCCACGATGCCAAAGCTGTCGGCAACCTCGCTAGTGGAGCGTGCCTTGTCACGGTTGCGCACCCACTCTGGCAAGTCTAGGGGATTGTTGCTGGTACTATTGTGTGAAATCTCCGGCTCGGCAATCAACCAATCCATGCTATCAGACGGCTCTTCCGTCACCGCGCGTTGAAGCCAACCCGTCGCACGGACGGACGCAGGAGAAGACTGGGCGGGGGTGTCGGGCAACCCAAAGTCAAACTCATTGCGTGGGTTGGTGCTGTCGCTCAACCATGCCAGCGGATCCTCCACCTCTACAAAGCGATTGGCTTGTGTCGCCGTCAAATCCGCATGTCTATTGGTATAGCCCGCTTCTTCAAAATCATACAGATTGGGGCGTGAGGGGTTGGTATCGGAGGAGAAGCTAAATTGTTGTGTTTCCTTCCCTTCAAGGGTACGAGTCCCCTGCAACCATCCCATAGGGTCGGTGGCATCCTCAAAGCGTTTCGCTTGGGTAGCGGACAAGTCACTGAAGTCATCTTCATCAAATGACTCGGCAAACGTCTCTTCCGCGCTTTCATCCTGATATGTTGGTTGCGCTTGATCGAGTGGGGCAGATTGACCGAGCAAGCCGGTTACGCCGCTATTGGTTTGTTGCAACCAAGCGAGAGGATCATCCACAGTGGTATAGAGCGCGTCCGTGTTGATCGTTTCATCATGGTCATTCATCACGTCGTTGCGGATGGAATCAAAATCGAAGGCATCTCCTTCGTCCATCGTTGCGGGGGGCGTGCTAGTGGCACGGTCGCCAAGCAAGCCAGTGAAGCCACTGCCGGGCGTATTCATCCATGCCATAGGATCATCTAATTCAGTGAAGCGTTTCGCTTGACTTGCGCTCAAGTCGGCATACTCATCTTCTTCCATAGGGACGGGGGCATTGTCCGCGCGGTCGCCAAGCAAGCCGGTGAAGCCCGTGCCGGTGGGTGTATTCATCCACGCCATCGGGTCATCATCCGTTTGATTGAGGCTCAAGTCCACCGTTGCCACTTGTGCAGGCTTGCGTGGTTGAGACAACAAGCCGGTGATGCCCGTCCCGTCTTCGGCATACAACAAATCTAACGGGTCATTATTGGTCTTGAGCAAATTGCTATCGAGCCAAGCATCGGGGTTCTGGTCTGTGGAATAGACAAATTCTTCGTCGTCACTGGCAACCTGTTCAGCACGAGAACTTCCTTGCACCAACTCAAAGCCTTGATCTGTCAACCATGCCATCGGATCGGCTTGGTCGTCCCCTTCATTGAGGGGGAGCGTATCCGGAATGGAGGCGGGTTCGCTTGGGATGTCGTCAAAGTCTGTCATCCCAAGTGGTTGTACCCCACTCATCACGTAGGTATCTTCAACATTGACCGCTTCAGTCAGGTTGACGGTTTTGGCAGGGCTACGTTTCAGGCTGTTGATTTCGGACTTATCGAAGATGGGTTTAGAGATGCTGATGTCCTTCGCGTCGGACTCATCAAAATCACCTACCCAGTCTAACGTTGCGCTGGTTGAGGCTTTTTGAACCATGCTTTGATAGTTGAACTCTTCAAGCGTCACGGCGTGATCTGGAGCGGGGGCGTTTTGAATCAACTCTAGCGCGTCGTATGGGGCAATCTGTTCCATGTTGCTAAGATAGCGGCTGGCATCCGATGGTCTCCCTTGAGAGAGCCACAACTGCGCCAGAATCTTGTTCGCTTCATAACAGAAGGGCAACGCCTTTAATACCTCAATGGCGGTACGCGCCGCATCTACGGGGCGGTTTGCCTCCCAATAGGTTTGGGAAAGCAAGAGCAACAAGTCCACACGACGCGGGCTACGCTTGAGGACTTTCAAGATGGTATCAATCGCTTGATTGTATAAGCCGTTACGCTTGAATTGACGGGCTGCTGTGCCGGCGGTGATGGGCAAGCGCGAACCTTCAAACTTCTTACGCGATTGATATAACCCTAGCAAGTTTCTAACTAGCGTGGGGTCGTTGTTGTTGCTTTCGTAAGCGCGTTCATAATGCCATATCGCGGAGTCGGTTTGATTCAAGTTGGTATACACGACGGCGAGGTTACGATGCGAAGCATAGTCATCCGGATATGCTGTGAGGACACGCCGAAAGACTTGAATAGCTTCTTCCCACCGACGGGAATTTACAAGTGCGTCCCCCAGATAACGATAGATGATAGCGTTCTTGGGGAAGATGGTTAGGATATGGGTACAGTGACGGATCACTTCTTCGGTGTTACCGTTTATCAGCAACTCCGCTATTTTTTCTTGGTAGTCTCTCAGAGTGGTTGTTGCCATAGTTTTACCGTTCGGTCTCGACCTACATAGATGCCCATAAATGAGAGTATAACACAAATCATTTATTATACCCCTTCATAGAACGCTTCAATTACCATGAGATTCACAAAAAATTAGCCTGTCGTCAATTGTAGAATACGAGAAATCCGATAAACACCGTCCACTGCCGCTGTACGTGTTGTGCCATTGATGCTGGTCAACTCGTTTAAGGTGAGGGCGCGTTCATATTCGATCAATGCCGCGGGGTAATTCTCTTGCTTCTCTAACACTTGTGCCTTGATGGTGTGGCTATCGGGGTGATGCTCTAGCGTCAAGGCTTGATTAACAAACTCCAACGCCTCATCCAATAAGCCTAGCTCTAATGCCGCTTGTGCTTGTAAGTTGAAGGCGGTTGCTTGTACGGCACTGGGGATAGTGCCCACGTTGCCGGACAATAAGCGTAGGATTTCGTTGTTATCGTTTTCGCTACGGACGGGTTGTAAGGCAAGCAACCGCGCATTGACGAAGCTCAATTCTCCCAACGTGATGAACCCCACCCCATGTAAACTGTCGGCGTGCTGTTTCGCCGTGGCTAAGTCCCCGATCTCCAGCGCGAGGTACATCTGTCGCTGGCGAATGAGCGGATCATCTTGGAGTGCCAATGCCTGCGTTAGGTCAACAAAAGCGAGGCGCGGTTGCAAGCTATCCTCATAAAGCTGACTCCGTAGGCTATACGCTTGCGCCATAGGTTGCTGGGTGATTTCCCCAATTTGAATGGAGCGATTGAGGGCGTGTAATGCCCGTATGCGGTCTCCCTCTTGCAAGCGTGCTTCCCCTAACTCATACCATCCCCACACGCTCAAAGGTTGATGGAACAAGAAAGTTTCCAGATGAATGATTCGCGTGGGTAAGTCTCGATGCAACTTGTCAATCTCAATTTGCAAACGATGCGCGGTCTCGTTGGCAGGGTCAATATACAGCGCGTAGAAAATTTCATACTCCGCTGCATCATACTGTTGTGCCGTCTTGAGGATTTCTGCACGCTTGATATTGAAGCGGACATCATTGGCAAGGCTGGGCAAGTCTTGCCCTTGCTTCAAGATGGCAAGTGCGCTGGCGGTGTCCCCTGTTTGTGCATGATACTCCGCGATAATTAAGTAGGGTGGCGTGAAGCGTGGCTCAAACTGAAGCGCGGTTTCAGCATATTGTTTAGCAATGAGGAGGATAGATTGCGCGTTTTCTGGGTTTTGTTGTGCCCGCATGAAACTGATTTGCGCCAAGCCGGCTTGAATCAGTGCCTGTGTGGTGGGGTCGTTGGGATCAATCTTAAGCCGATCCTGTTCTGCCTGCTCAAGCACCTGTTGCGCCGTTTGCAACTCCCCTTTTTCAGCATAGGCAAGTGCCTCAAAATAGTAGCGCGAGGTGTTAGATGACAAGGTGTTATTGGTTCGGTCAGCCTGCACGGTGGCGATTGCCGTATCGTATGCCCCGCGATTGATGAGTTCAGACACCTCACGATCCACATTGTCAATCACGCCCGGTATATAAAGGGCGGTGGGTGTCAGCGTGAGTTGACTGCCACGTTGAACGTTTTCCGGTAGCGTGGGGGAGGGAGTTGGGCTGGCGACATTTGCATCAAGCGCGACGTTGAGCGGTGTTGCGCTGGCGATGAAGCCGGGCGTGGGGGTAATGGTCGCTGATACAACCGGCGCGGGGGTGGTATTGCTGGCAACCTTCGTGAAACTTCGTTGAAGGTTCACACCAATCAACACCACGATCAAAACGAACAACAGAACGACAACCACCAACGCAGAGATCGCCGCCGTCCATACCATCGTGATTTCGTTTTCACCCGCCCGCCGACGCTTGCGCGTCCAGTTAATGTTGGCAGGCTTAGAAGCCGGTTGTAGGTATTGCGAGGTTAACAGGTCTGCATCTTGGAGTGCCTGCTTCAAACGCACTTCGTAACTCTCCGAGCGAGGCGGAGGGGCAGGGGGAATAGTTGGGTCAACGGGGGGGGCTTCGGGCGTGAGGATGGCATGGTCATCCGCCGTATCCGCCATGATGTGAACCTCTTTCACGCTAGGGGCTGGAGAACGGGCGGGCGGAATGGGCATGGCTACTTCACGTTGGATGGGCGTGGGGATGGGCACATGATAGGGCGCGTCTGCTTGTGAATTTGTGGTGAATAAACTGCTTTCTTCCTCTTCATCCAACATATCCCCTGTTTGATCCACCTCTTCATCATCGTATAAGAAGCGTGCCAACGAAGCGGAAATGAAATCTTGCTCATTGGTGGGGGGCGTAGGTTGGGCAACCGTCGGTCTTACGGGTGGGGGGGGGGAAGGGATGGGAGTAGGCTTGGGGGCTTCAGTCAAATCCCCAATCAGCTCTTTCTCTAAGAATGCGTCTAGGTCATCTAAATCAAAATCATCGCTTTCAGATTCCACCACGCTCATGGTCTTCTCAGGGGATAAGGGGT
This sequence comes from Phototrophicaceae bacterium, assembly GCA_049318945.1. Lineage (GTDB taxonomy): Bacteria > Chloroflexota > Anaerolineae > Aggregatilineales > Phototrophicaceae > CAIRDJ01. Next base: position 14,236 of record JBMOEO010000037.1, read on the forward strand.
CTGTGGAGGACTCTTGATGTAGCCCGCCTGTATCTCCTGTGATGTTTATATCTTGCGTTGCCCGTGTAATGGACTGCACCAGATTGGGGGTACGGTTGAGCATGGGGTTACTTTTGGCGCGTTCTTGCTGTTCAGGCGAGAGGATCGTCTGATTTTGAATCATGGCAATCGTCCCCTCATCACGCAACTGTGGGGCAGGTGGGGGAGGTGGGGGCGTGCTCAACGAATGGGTGGTTTTACGTACACTAGGGGGGGGGGTGTTGGGTTGAGGGGCAGGGGCTGGCGTGGGTTGAGGGGCTGGCGGTTGGATGGGGTTGGTATTGCCCATCAATGCGCGAGGGTCAATCCCTAGCTTTTCTACCATTTTGATTGCCTGCGCACTGGCAGGGTTCAATTCCAGAACACGCTTCAAACACAGCAATTGCTCGCGCTGGGTATTGGCAATACTTGCCAACACCAACCACGCCATCTCATTTTTAGGATCAAGCCGAATCGCTTGCTCAATGTAGATGCGTGCCTGGGGGATATTTTTTTGTCGGGCAAGGTCAATGCCCTGCGTCAGTAGTTCGAGTGCTTTTGTATTCGTCACCTTTAGCAACCTCTAGGCAAAACAGAGCAGGTGTTCCTTGCTATTCTATAACGCCTTACGCCAAAGACCAAATGCAGATCACCCTCAAATCATTAAATCGGGGGCCAAGGATAGTTCTGGCGGTCGCTTGGCAAGGGGAAAACCCCTTCTGTTAGAACCTGATGGATGCGTTGGCGGAAAGCGTGAATCTCGCGCTTGTCCAGCAAGGTTTCCAACGTCGCTTGATATTCGCTAGGCTGATCCAGATAGTCGCACAATTGGCGTACATTGTCCAATAATTCGGTTGGGATAGGTTGCCCAGTGAAGTCCCAAATCACGGTACGTAGTTTGGGGTCTTCGTTGAAGGTGATGCCATGGTCAATCCCCCAGACGTGCCCCCCCGCGTCTACGATGCAATGCCCCCCTTTTCGGTCAGCATTATTGATGAGGACATCAAACAAACAGATGCGCATCAATTGGGGAAGGAAGCTCTCATCCAAGCGAAAGTAATGTAGCTCTGGGTCATGGTCAACATAGAACTGCATAGAACCCAAGCCTAAGAATCCTTCCCTTAGCACAGTGGGCGGAACAACCTCCCAGCCTAACGCTTGCGAAGTCAAATAGGAGGCGCGTTCACGCAGGCATAGCGTGCCATTGGGGAAGTCCCATAGGGGGCGTTCACCACGGCGTGGCTTATAGATCGCCGGTAGGGTGGCATCTTCATGTTGCAGGGTGATGAGAAAGGTATAGTTGGAACTATCCCCCATAATGCCATGTTGCTTGATGATCTCCCCGTGCTCAAGCAGGTTCATCACCTCGTTATGGGATAGATACACATCCGCGTTGTTGTCATGTGCTCCCGTTTCGTTGGGTTGGTCTTCGCTATGAAGAGAATCCTGTGGGTTCATGGTTTACGTCCAATAATACACTAGCCGACCATTCATGCGTGGGTCAGCGCGTCCAGCTTGAACCATCGTTTTTGCTTGGATACTCAACGCCAGCATTTGCTCTTTGCTACACCAAAAGCGCACGACGCTGGGGTCTCCACTTTCTTTTTGTGTTTCTATCACCATTTCTTGTGCCACAATGACGATGAGCTTATCAGCTTCATCAAAGCCAATGCCCATTTGAGAGACACGAAAGATCGGGCGCAATGGCTCGCGTAGTTCCATATCATATTGCATGATGTCAAAGCTATCGCGTTTTCCGTCCAAGTCTTTGACAAGATCATCAATGGCTTCGCTCAATGCCCATGCCTGTTCTTTCTCAATCAACAGGGTGATAAGCTGATCGCTTTGCCCGGCTTGTAAATGAAACATTCGCTTCCCTTTAGGACCAATCGTGCCGATGGTGATAAAGTCAACAGGTTTTAATTCAATCTCTAGGTTTGGCATGGTTTCTCAATCTCGGTGATAATGGCTGGCTTACAAAGCCGATTTGGCTGTTGGTGATACATTGAGTAAATGACTGATGTCATTGGTTGTTCCCACATAGGGGCGGCTATGCCCTAAGTGTAGGGTGGTGATTGAAGCAGGAGAAATCACAATCCGTTGAAAGACATCCAAGTGCATCCCCAGATAATGGGCAACCACCATCTTGATGAGGTCGGCATGGCTAAAGACGGCGATCATGTGGCTGGGATGTTCTTTGACTAGCCGCTCAATCTCGTTAACAGCGCGGGTTTGCACGTCGCGCATTGCCTCGCCATTGGGGAAGTATGCGCGTGAAGGATATTCTTGGATGACTTGCCACATCTTGCGGCTGGTGAGTTCGCTGATCTTTGCGCCTTGCCATTCGCCATAATCCACTTCGTTTAGGGCATGGCTGGTTAGCAAGGTCAGGTGGGCATGATGTGCCAGCACAGCTTGCGCGGTTTCTTGGCAACGTTCCATTGGGCTAGAAACCAACAGGGTGAGGGGGATATTGGCAAGGCGATTGCCTAGTGCCTCGGCTTGCAACTTCCCTTCATCGTTCAGGTGAACGTCAGGTGTGCGCCCCGCCAATCGCCCAGTTTTTACGTAGTCGTTGGTGGCGTGTCGAATGAGTAACAGTTGAGTCATGGATTCATAACCGAAGCAAACTGATTAGATACCCTTACTATAGCACAAGTTTCCATGTTTAGAATCAAGCAGATGCCAAAGTTTATAAGCGTCTAATATGGGCGTAGCACGTAGATGTTGCCCCCCCCAGCCACCACATACACCCAACCCTCTGCGCTTATCACCACATCGTAAACAGGATGCGGGTAGATGCCACTCCCTTGTATGGTCATCTTTTGGTCGCTAATTCCTAAATGGGGTGAGTTGCGCGGAAGGACGGCTTCTAATGGATGCCCATCCGCTTGTTCAAGATCAACCGCAACCACGCTATATCCCTGAATAACCACCTCTCCCGTGTTGCCTCGCAAGCCCACCAACAAGCGTTGGTGCAAACTGGGGAAGGTATCATGGGGGTAGAAGGCTAGGGCGATGGGTGCGCTTCTAACGGGGAAATGATAGGTAGGGGTGTGTTCTGCACGCAAGACGGGCGGGCATGGCTCGGCGTGAGGAGGGACGATTTCCACCTGTAGGATTTGATCTTGCGTGGGTTGTGCCACCCACAACGCATTCCCAACAAAAGCCAAGTCCGCACCATGATCTAATCCCCCGATAAGGCTTTGACGGTCAGTGCCATCTAGGGCAAAACTATAAAGCGTGCTGGTTTGGGAGGAACACGCCTCATCAGCATTCATCACCGCGTAAAGGCGTTCATCCGCCCCCACTGCCAACCCGCTGATGATCCCCCCCGTCAGACGATGGGGGAGCGATTCAAAGATGGGAATGAGCGTGGCACGGGCAAGGTCATAACGATAGAGCGACCCAGCAACCCCTAGCCATAGTTGCCCGTTGTGATGGGTGATGGCGGTAGGAAAGGGTAGGTTATTCAGCAGTGTGTGGGCAGTATCGGGCAAGCCGTCCTCGTCCGTGTCTAGCAGGTGATGCACCTCGCCACGATATGGCACGACGGCATATAGGCTTCCATCGTCCGCCAGTGTCGCTTGAAAATACCCCACTGCGCCTAGTTCTCCTGCTTGAACGACACGCTCCAAACAGTAACGCTGGTCTGCTCCTGCCCAAGGTTGGGATAGCGTGGTGGGGCGTTGGTCGCCACACGGGGGGAGCGTACTTTGGAAACCAACTAGATTTATCAGGCTCATCAGGAGCAAGGCGGTTTTTCTCAAACTAGCGAGAGGGCGATTATGTGACATATAATGGACGCTATTCTTTGTTGATATAAGGTAATTCTTAGGATGAAAGTTGGTATTATATCAGACATTCATGGAGACTATGAAGCACTACAAACAGCACTAGATCGCCTAGATAATCAACATCATGCTGATACCATTCTATGCGCAGGTGATTTGATTGGTCGTGGACCAGATCCAAATCGGGTAGTGAATTGCATTCGAGAACGTTCCATCATCACCGTGCGGGGCAACCATGACGAATGGATTTACGAATCTTTGACCAAAGAGAACCGCGATTTTTTAACCAACCTCCCGTTGGAATGGCGCGAAGAATTTGTGGGAGTTCGTTTATATATGTGTCATGGCAAGCCGGGTAACAACATCTGGGGGCTATATGAGGCGCATGCTTCTAGCACGCTCCTCAACTTGATGCTAGGGTCGCTGGCGGTGGATGTCTTTGTCACCGGGCACACTCACGTTCCTATGTTTGTCAGTGTGGATAAAGGTTGTGTGGTGAACCCTGGCTCGCTCTATACGCTACACACCTCACGGGCAACCTCCCATACTTATGGGGTGCTTAGTTTGCCAGAAATCACGTTTGATCTGTTTGACATTACCAAAGCAGATCTCTTGCCCGTTATGCAGGCATCCGTTGCATAACCGCTCATAGAGGGGGCTGTGCCCTCTTGCGGATGGGTTGCTCATCAAGCTGATGAGTCCATCCGCCTCCACTGTATGACCCACAAGGAACAAACAACCCATGAGTAACGTACCCTCCGAACACTATACCAAAGCCTACTTTGAAAAATGGAACTATGCCGATCGTGGCTTAGGACGCTTCAGCATGTATTGGTTTGCACGTCGCTACTATGCCACGCTGGTTAAACGCTATGCCCCCCACGACGGAGGCAACCTGCTAGAGATGGGGTGTGGGCTTGGGCATTTACTCGGTTTGTTGCAAGACGATTATCAGTGCGTTGGGATTGACCTCATTGATTACAGCATTGAGCAAACGCGCTTGAACGCCCCCAAAGCACAAGCGTATCAGATGGACGTGGGGGAGATGCGCCACCATTTTGAGCCAAGCACCTTTAGCGCGGTGGTGGCGTTGCACTTGGTAGAGCATTTGCCCAACCCAAGCCAAACCCTACAAGATGTGTATGATCTACTCAAGTCGGGTGGCGTGTTTGTATATGCCACTCCCCAACCCAACTACACCTTGAGACGCTTCAAAGACCCAGAGAACGACGCAATCGGCAAAGATAAGACGCATATCAACGTTCAATCGCCAGAGGTCTGGCGGGCTTGGAGCGAGGAGGTGGGCTTTCAAGTGGTGAAGCATTTTGGGGATGGATTATGGGACGTGCCGTACTTGCCCATTCTGCCCAAGTCTGTCCAGTTTGGGTTATTCGGTTTGCCCGCGCTGGCACAAGTTCTGACGCGAACCACCTTCACCCCGTTGAGCATGGGCGTAAATCAGATCATCGTTGCGGTGAAGCCCTAGCGGAAATAAAAACAGGGCTTGATATTGCTCAAGCCCTTGTTTGGTTTTTAGAAGTGCGTCTTAGGCGTTGGGGGTAGCAACTGCTTCAGGGGCAGGGGGTTGTTCCCCGTTGACCAAAGCGGTGATGGTGCTTTCCAAGTTCGCTTTCATTTCAGCGGCGCGTGCGTCAATCTCTGCATTGGTTTGAGTAACCGCCTCGCTGATGAAAGTATCCACGCTTTGCCCGTTTGCCTCAATCAATTGTGCTAAGGTCTGCCCGTTGCGCAATGCCTCGCGCAGTGCCTCTTCATCTAAGCCGGTGTATTGTTGTGCCAGCTCCGCGTTGACATCCAACAACCGCCCACCTTCGCGCCCACCTTGACCGAAGCCATTGCGGATGGGTTGTTCCCCGTTGACCATCGCGGTGATGGTTTCGGTTGCGGATGCTTTGATCTCTTCGGCGCGTTCTGCGGTGATCTTGCCTTCTGCTACGCGCTCATCCACTTCTGCAGTGAGGGACGTAACGGCTTCGGCAACGAAGGCATCCACGCTTTGCCCATTCGCTTCAATCAATTGGGCGATGGTTTCGCCACCGCGCACAGCGGTGACAACTTCTTCACGAGTGAGTCCGGTGTAAGTCTCCACGATGGCAAAGTCTATGCCACCGCCACCACGCCCACCGCGTCCACGGTTTCCGTTATCCTGTGCCCCTGCGATGCTTACAATGCTTGCTCCGATGACGACTGTCCCGACGATGACTGTGCTGATGAAAAGTTTCTTGAGGTTCATTTTGGTTCATCCTTTCGTGAATGAATGGGTTATGTTGGTTATGTCTTTATCTTGCCAACTCTTTGTAACCAATGCACCTTAAGGTTGTAAGGGATTTGTAAAACCAGCTTAAATTTAGGGTTGCCCTGCCCTAATATGGTGGTGACAATTGCATCCGCAACCGAACGGCAAGCAATGCCGATAAAAGATGGAAGTGTGTAGATGGTTCAAAATACTCAGCGCGATCAACGTCGTGCGGCAGATTTCGTTAAACGTTATAACCCACCCCGTATCTATGGCGATTTCAAGGGGAAGCATGTTGTCACCGTTGAACAGTTTGAGCGAGCAGACCTAGACATTTTGTTCAAGGTGGCAACCTCGATACGGCGGCGAGTTGCCTCGCGTGATCCCGAAGTGAGCCAGTTGGCACGGGGCTACCTAATGGCTTCGCTCTTCTTTGAGGCAAGCACGCGCACAGATTTATCGTTTCAAGCGGCGATGCGCCGTTTAGGTGGGGAAGTCATTACCCCTAGCGGTGGCGTACAGTTCTCATCTGTTTACAAGGGGGAAAATCTGGCGGATACCGTGCGAGCCGCCGCCTGTTATGCTGATGTGATCGCCTTGCGTCATCCAGAACGGGGCGCGTCGTATGAAGCCGCTTACTATCTGGATACCCTGCGCGGGCGCATCACGCGCCAGACGATGATCTTGAGCGGGGGGGATGGCATTGGGGAGCATCCCACACAGGCATTGCTTGACCTGTTCACCATTCTTGACCAAAAGCAATCGCTTGACAATTTGACCATCACCCTAGTGGGCGACCTCAAACACGGGCGCACCGTGCATTCCTTGGCGAAGCTCATCGCTCGCTTTGAGAATGCCCATACACGGGTCAACCTTGTCTCGCCCGAATCGCTCAAGATGCCCAGAGAGATTGTGGCATATCTCAATGTTCGACGGGTGGCAACAGTAGAGACCGACCGCCTGACCGATGTGCTTGGCAAAACCGATGTTATCTACTGGACGCGCGTTCAAGAAGAACGCTTTGAAAATCCGACGGAATATGATGCCATCGCGGATGCGTTCATCATGACCCCAGACTTGTTGGCACAAGCGCAGGATGATGCCATCTTGATGCACCCCCTCCCACGCAAGCACGAGATGGGCACGCCGTCCGATCATGATCTATTGGATGAAGATACGCGCTCGGTCTATTTTGCTCAGATGGAAAATGGCATGTTTGTGCGCATGGCGTTGTTGGCATTGGTGCTGGGCTTAGAGGTCTAATCGTGAAGATTCGCATTCACGGCATGTTAGACCCCCACACGCACTTACGCGATTTAGACTGGGCACACAAGGCAACCTTCACCAGTGAGACGCAAGCCGCTCTAGCGGGCGGCTATACAGCAGTCTTTGATATGCCCAACACCCCCCCCAACACCACCACCCAATCCGCCTTGCACACCAAGCTAGAGGCGTTGCAGGCGCGAGCATGTTGTGACTACGGGGTCTTTTTTGGTGCGTCGCAAGCGCACAACCAAGATGAATATCGCGGGTTGCGTGGGGTGTGTGGCTTGAAGATTTTCAACAATGCCACCACCGGCACCCTCCTGATTGATAGCCAAGCCGAGCGGTTGGCGCATTATCAGGCGTGGGACAACGGTAAGGTGATTGCGGTGCATGCCGAAGGGGAGACCGTGCGCGATATTCTGGAGATCGTGCGCCAAACCCGACGCTTCACCCATTTCTTGCACATCAGCACCGCCGAAGAAATTCAATACCTACGCGATGCGAAAGAGGAAGGCTTGCCGATTTCTATCGGTGTGTGCCCCCATCACCTCTACCTCACCGAGAACGATGTGCCTGTGTTGGGTAACTTGGGGCGCATGAAGCCAGAACTCAAAACGCAACGCGATCAACAGGCGTTGTGGGAGGCATTGCAAGGAGGGGTGATTGATGTCATAGAAAGCGATCATGCCCCCCACACCCTCGCCGAAAAGCATGACCCTAGCGGGCGCGTAGTCTTTGGGGTGTCGGGCTTAGAAACCACGCTCCCCTTGATGTTGCTGGCAGTGCATGAAGGACGCTTGACCCTAGACCAACTTCCGCTGTTGTTGGCGGAAAACCCGCGCCGTATCTTTGGCGTGCCCACCCAAGCCGACACCTACACCGACATTGAAACCGAGTCACGCTGGAACATTGACCGTGCCAAGCTACACACCGCCTGCGGATGGTCTCCCTTTGAGGGCATGACTGTCTTTGGCAAGGTGGAGCGCGTGGTCATTCGTGGGCAGCTGGCGTATGACGGGGAACAGGTGTGCGTGGATGCGGGTTTTGGAAGGAACGTGTTCGCATGATTCTCTCCCTCTATCCGCTCATCCGTCCGCTGTTATTCACCCAATCCCCCCAACAAGCACACTATCTGGCAATGCAGGCGTTACGCTTTGCCGATGATAACGCGCTTGTCTTGGCGTATTTGCGCCAACAAAGTCAACGCATCCCACGCGAGACGGTGCAGGTGGGGGGCGTGATGTTGCCCCATCCACTCATCTTGGCGGCTGGCTTCGTCAAAGGCGGAGGCTTCGCCAGCGAGCGTGACGCGCTGGATGCGGTGGCGCGTGGGGATAACCTGCTCCCCGGCTGGCGTGCCATGCCCACGCTGGTGGGCGCGGTGGAGTTCGGCAGTTTCACCCGTCACCCACGCTTGGGCAATTCAGGAACGGTGATGTGGCGTGACGTTCCCACGCTCTCCACCCAAAACCGCATCGGGCTGAAGAACCCCGGCGCGTTGGCAGTGGCAGAATTTCTTGCCCGTCAGCGTGCGTTTCTCCCTCCCACCTTTGGGATCAACCTTGCCGTCACGCCCGGCGTGGAATCGCTCCAACAAGAGGCGGACGACATCCTAGCGAGCGCAGACTTCTTCTTGCAACGCGCCATCCGTCCAAGCTGGTTCACGCTCAACTTGAGTTGTCCCAACACCGAAGACGATCCCAACGGCAACCAAACCCACCACAAGACCGAACACCTCACCACCGAACTGGTCAAACAGTTGGGGGAGATTCCGCTATGGATCAAGGTTAGCCCCAACTTGAGTAGCGAACAGTACGAGGGGATTTGGCAGGCGTGTCATACAGGGGGCGCACGCGCAATCATTGCCACCAACACCCAAGCCGAACCCACGCCTGACCAGCGCACGGTGGCTGGGGTGGGCGGAGGGCGATTGTTCCCCTCTGCTTTGAAAGCCGTCCGCACGCTGACCCAACTCAAACAGGCATCTCACGCTTCGTTGGATGTGATTGCCTGCGGTGGCGTTTTGGATGGCAGAACGTATGATGCGTATGCCAAGCGTGGGGTGGTGGCGATGCAATATTGGAGCGCAATGGTCTATCGCAGCCCGTTGGTGGCGGCACTCATCTTGAACGAAAGGAAGCAATCCGCATGACCTATTCTGAACAAGTGGCACAAGCACTGATCGACTTACGCGCGTTCGGCTATACGCCCAACCAACCGATCACCTTCAAAAGTGGCATTCTCTCCCCAGTATATATTGACAACCGCATCTTGCCCTTTCATCCGTTGCAATGGCACACCGTGATTATGGCGTTCGCCCAGTTGATTGAGCATGAACAGCTGGCGTATGACGCGCTGGCAGGCATTGCCACCGCAGGGATTCCGCATAGTTCCGCGCTGGCGTTCCACTTACAACAACCGTCCCTGTTCATCCGCAAGGAAGCAAAAGGTCACGGCACACAGAAGCGCGTGGAAGGGGGGGATGTGCAGGGGAAGCACGTCTTGCTGGTGGAAGATTTGGTGACAATGGGCGGCAGTAGCTTGGATGGCGTGGCGGTCTTGCGTGAAGCAGGCGCGACGGTTACAGACTGCTTGGCAATCGTCACCTATGGCTTTGCCGAAACCGCCCAACGCTTTGCGGATGCAAACGTGCGCTTGCATGTGCTGTTGACGTTTGATGAACTGGCGCGATATGCTGTACAAGCGCGTTACCTCCCTGAAGGCGCGGTGGAAACCATCGAAGCGTGGCGACAGAATCCACACCAATGGGGGCTATGAATGGACATCGAACGCAAATACCACCAACGGGTACAACACAGCCAATCGTTGTTATGTGTGGGGTTGGACGCGGATCGGGCAAAGATTCCCCCCCCGTTTGATCGTGAGCCAACGCCCCAGTTTGCCTTCAATCGGTGGATCATTGAGCAGACCCATCCCTATGTGAGTGCCTACAAACCGAACACTGCCTTCTATGAGGCGCAAGGGGCACAGGGTTGGCATGAGCTACAGTTGACGATGGATTACCTGCATGAACACCATCCCGATATTGTCACCATTTGCGATGCCAAACGCGCTGACATCGGCAACACCAATCAAGGGTATGTCCGCGCCATCTTTGATGAACTTGGTTTTGATGCCATCACCCTTCATCCGTATCTGGGGGAGGAGGCGTTGTCCCCTTTCTTAGAGCGCACCGATAAAGCATCCATCCTCTTGGTGCGCACCTCTAACTCAGGTGCGGGGGAATTACAACAGCTTTCCGTAGGGGGGCAACCCCTATGGGAGGTGATCTTGTCGAAGGTGGCGTATGAGTGGAATCGGCATGGGAACTGTATGGCGGTCATCGGCGCAACAGCACTAGACGATCTAGCGCGTGCACGTGCGCTTGCCCCACAGTTGACGTTCTTGGTGCCCGGCGTGGGGGCACAAGGTGGAGATGCCGAAGCGGTGTTACGGGTGGGCAAGGCATCCAACGGGTTAGGATTGATGGTGAATGCCTCGCGCGAGGTGATCTTTTCTGCTGACCCCGCCTCAACTGCTCGCCGATTGCAAGGACAATTGATCCCCAATTTGTGAAAAAACACTTAGCTTTACAGGAGGTTATTCCTTAATATTCTGGGCGCAATGGTGTACAGTGTGCTTGGCAAATCATTAGGGAGTAAGCCTCATTATGTCTAGCCTGCAAAAAGAATTTCTCTCGCATAAGTCCGCTCTGGACGCTATCTTCAAACCCAGAAGTGTCGCCGTAGTAGGTGCAACCGAGCGCATGGGCGCGGTTGGGCGTACTATCCTCTACAACTTGATTAGCAGTCCGTTCGGTGGGGTGGTCTATCCGGTGAACCCAAGCCGAGAAGCTGTTCTAGGGGTGAAGGCATACCCCTCCCTTTCCGCGTGTCCGGGACCGATTGACCTTGTGGTCATCGTCACCCCTGCCAAAACCGTCCCCGCGCTCATTCAAGAGTCGGTAGACATGGGCATTCAAGGGGCAATCATCATTTCTGCTGGCTTCAAAGAAAGTGGACCCGAAGGCGTGGCGGCGGAACAAGAAATCTTGCGCATTGCTGATGGAAAGATGCGCATCATCGGACCCAACTGTTTAGGGGTCATGAATCCCATCAGCGGATTGAATGCGACCTTTGCTGGGGCAATGGCGCGTCCGGGCAATGTTGGTTTCTTAAGCCAAAGTGGCGCGATGTGTACTTCTGTTTTGGATTACAGCTTTGAAGAGAACGTTGGCTTTAGCGCGTTCATCTCCATTGGCTCGATGTTGGATGTTGGCTGGGGAGATTTGATCTACTATCTGGGGGATGACCCCAACACCCACAGCATCATCATCTACATGGAATCGGTTGGGGATGCCCGCTCATTCTTGTCTGCTGCGCGTGAAGTCGCACTGAAGAAGCCGATCATCGTGGTGAAGGCGGGGCGCACCCAAGCCGCCGCTGCCGCTGCTGCTTCGCACACTGGCTCGCTCACGGGGAGCGATGATGTGTTGGATGCTGCTTTCCGTCGCGTTGGGGTGTTGCGCGTGGATGAAATCTCTGAGATTTTCTACATTGCGGATGTGTTGGGCAAACAAAAATTGCCCAAAGGCAAACGCCTTTCCATCATCACCAACGCCGGGGGACCGGGCGTATTGGCAACCGACGCGCTCATCCGTGGTGGCGGGGAACTTGCGCCCATCTCTAGCGAGACGATGGACGCGCTCAATCAGTTCTTGCCCTCCGCATGGAGTCATAGCAACCCGATTGATATTCTAGGGGATGCCACCCCAGAGACGTATGCCAAGACGTTGGAGGTTGCCGCCAATGATCCGTTAGCGGATGGGCTTTTGGTGGTGTTGTCTCCCCAAGCCATGACCGACCCCACGCGCACGGCAGAGTTGTTGATGCCTTACGCCAACCTAGACAAGCCCGTCATTGCCAGCTGGATGGGTGGGGCAAGCGTCTCACGCGGGAATCAGATTCTGGCACAAGCCGGCATTCCCTGTTTCCCCTTCCCGGATACCGCCGTGCAACTCTTCAACTATTTGTGGAAGTATAGCGACAGCTTGCGCGGTTTGTATGAAGTTCCCCAAGTGGCAGAGGATGAAGATGGCTACGACCGCGAGGCAGTGCGCCAAGTCTTGGCGGATGTTCAAGCGCAAGGGCGCAAGATTCTCACCGAAGCAGAATCCAAAGCGGTGATGGCATCCTACGGCATCCCCATCGTGCAAACGCTCACCGCGCAAACCCCCGACGAAGCGGTTGCATGTGCGCAAAAGATAGGCTATCCCGTCGTGGTCAAGCTCAATTCAGAAACGATCACTCACAAGAGCGACGTGGGTGGGGTGCGCTTGAACCTCAACAGCGCGGAAGAAGTGCATACTGCGTTTGATGCGATTCAAAAGCGCGTCACCGAGTTGTACAGCATAGCAGACTTTCAAGGGGTGTCGGTACAGCCGATGATCCGCTTGGACGATGGCTATGAGATCATCGTGGGTAGCTCGGTTGATCCCCAATTTGGACCCGTGTTGCTGTTCGGCGCAGGGGGCACGATGGTTGAAATCACGAAGGATAGCGCGTTGGCGTTGCCTCCTTTGACCACCACACTTGCCCGTCGCATGATCGAACAAACGCGCATCTTCGGCGCGTTCAAGGGCATTCGTGGTCGTGACCCCGTGAATGTTGCCGAGATAGAAAAGATCATGGTGCGCTTTGGGCAATTGGTGGTGGAACATCCAATCATTGCCGAGATGGACATCAACCCGTTGTTCGTTTCTGACAAGCGCATTGTGGCGTTGGATGCTCGTATTGTTGTTCATTCCGCTGAAATCCCAACCGAAGCATTACCGCCTTCTGCCATCCGCCCCTACCCGGTTCAATACATCTCCACACACACCACCGCTGACGGTGAAACGCTCACCCTTCGCCCCATTCGCCCAGAAGATGAACCGCTTTCGGTGGCGTTCCACATGGGCTTGAGCGAGCAAACCGTCAAACTACGCTACATGTATGATTTCCCCCTTGAGGAACGCATCACGCATGACCGCCTTGCTGCCCTGTGCTACATCGACTATGACCGTGAGATCGCTCTGATTGCCACCCAAACGAACGCCGAAGGGGTTACGCGCATGGTGGCAGTGGGGCGGTTAGAGATGCTTTCGGGAACTCGCGCAGTGGCAGAGTTCGGCTTGTTGGTGGCGGATGATTATCAAGGGAAGGGCTTGGGAACGACCATGCTCACCCAACTGATGGACATCGGCAAGCGTGAAGGGGTGAAGCGCATCTTTGGGAAGTTGCTCATCAAGAATAGCCAGTCCGTTGGCTTCCTGCACCGCTTAGGGTTCACCACCCAACCGATGGCAGATCAAGACGGCGTGCTGATTGGCATGAAAGAACTGTAGTTTCTAATCGTTGTTGCCTGCCTCAAAACAGCGAAAGTTGTTGGGGGGCAGGTGGCTTACGCAGGGATTTGGGCTTGAGCAAGCCATATTGTTCTAGCCAGTCATAGCTGGGTCCTTCCCAACCAAACACCTCTAACGCCACCAGTCCACCCTCATTGAAGCGCACGCCTTCTTGCAACAACCGCTGTTGTTGTTCACGGGCGGCGGTGCTTCCGCTGGGCAAGCTGATGCCCCCTTTGCTGTTGATGATCCGCCACCATGGGACAGCAGGCAACAAGGGCGTGCCGTCCACATCACGGAAAGAAACCGCGTTGAGTGCCTCTCCCACCCATTTTGAGCCAAGCCGTTGGAAGTGTTCGGCTTCGTCAGGGAAAGGCGCGGGGATGATAGAGGCGATTTGCCCATACGTGCTGACCACCCCAACGGGCACTTGACGCACGATTTGCCACACGAGCGGATAAAACGTATCAGGATTGGGAGAGGTGGGGGAGTTGTGCATGATCTTATAGAAGCTATGGGAGAATTGCATCCATTGTAACGGATGCAACGCTCCACGCAAACAATAAGTTAGCTTTGAGTATCGTTCCCCCACGTGTGCAACATGCCAGCATCAGATAAACATCGCATAAGTAGCCCCTTATCTGTTGTGCTATTGTGCGAACAGCAACGCATGATCGCCTTGTGTATCGGTCAATAATCGCCCTCGCGCATCGTACAGCCCAGCGATCAAGCTGAAGTGCGCGGGTGGGTTGGGTAGGGTGAGCGTGTGACGATCCATGATGTATTCGCCTGTCCGCCATGTGGTGGTGGGGCGTTCCCCTTGTGATGGGGTTTGATCGCTTTGGGCGATGAGTTGCCCGTTTGCGTCCAACACCTGCACAAAGGCGGTGTAATCGGTGGGGAGGGGCGCATCTGTTTGCCACACCAGTACCACCTCATAGCCTGTGTCCACCTGCGCCAGATTCATCCCCACTAGCGTGATTGCCTGCTCAAAGCCAATATCCAGCGCGTAGGCAACGGGCGGGCGTTCTATCACAGACGGGCGATGCACCACCTCAAATGTGAGTAATGGGGTGGGATCATCGGCCAGCTTGAGCGTGGCAGTGCCACTTTGTGCGTCATGTGGAAGGGTGAAAACGCGCCAGTCACGCTTCACGTTGGCATCGGAGGGCGGGGGGGCAGGGATCAATTGCATCGGCACATTGGGGGCATGCAATTCCAGCACAGGCAAAACAGGCGCAGGGGTGTTCCAGAGCAACTCAAGATATACCGCATCCCCATTGTGATAGCGCAACCCGTCGGGGGCGGTGGGTTGAATCACCGTCACGCTGGCTAGGTCGTCGCTGGCTACCCAGTCCGCCCCCTCTTGAGGATGCCAAGTTCCGATAGGTTGTGTTTTCCCCTGCGGTTGTTGCCCCATCATGACATCGTAGCCCTCCAAGTGATCGAGGTCGTACAAGGTGAGGGCGAGGGTATACGGTTCATCGGGTGCGCCCAATGGCAAGCGGAAATGTGGGAAAGCCGTCAAGACTTCGCCCAGCGTGCCATCGGTGCTGGTGCGTCCGTTCGCGGTGGCGAAAACCCCTTCGGCGCGTGCCACCTCCCGTTGATGCTGATTCATCACGCGCACCACCGCTTTCAACTCCGCCGAAGTGGCTTGGCTAAGGCGCAAGCGAATGGGCACGCACACCGCCTGATTGGCACGGAAATCTACAGGAAGCCCTCCCACTTCCACCACTTGCCCCACTTCAAAGGTGGCATCAAACGGGTGTAAGCTGGGGGGGACGGAAGCCACTTGGGGGTATAACTCGCTCCCCATGCCGTTGACTTGGGTGAAGGTGGTGAGCTGGGTTGTCCCGTGCGACAGCACACACGGCAACATTCCGCGATAGTCCGCTCGTTGCGTATACCACACATTGAGCGAGACGCGCCCGTCAGTGGGCAAGTGTGGCAGAATCTCGTGCAGGTCTGCCCCTTCGGGTAGGGTGATGCGTTGGGCAGACACGCCCAACCGCCCCCAATAGTACGCCAGTTCGTAGCGGTCGGCATAGCTCCACGCGAGGACGCTATCGTCAGCGGTGAGCGTATCGCGGTAATGTTCCACCAACGCGCGGACATCCTCTTTCTGATAGGTGGGGTGGGTGGCTTTCAATTCAAGGTTGAGGAAGAATCCCCCTATCCACCACGCCATCAAAAGCAACCCTAACTCACGGGGCAACCGCGCCAGCACATGCCCCGCCCAAAGCCACACCAACGGCAATAGCATAATCAAATATCGCCCGTGTAGTTCATTCCCCAAAATGCCCAGCGCAAGCCAAACCCCACCCAAGAGCAAGCCCACCGACACGACGATCTCACGCATGGGGACGAGCCGCCAATTTGCCCCCAGCAACAACACAACCCCCGTTACCGCGCTGATGAGGGTGAGCGTGGGGGAGTGTCCTACTGCTTCCCACGGCATCACCCAGAGAGCCTCCCATAGCTTAAAGGTGATGGGTGTGGTGCGGATGAGCGCACTGTTGGCATCAGTCAGGCTCAAGAAGCGTTGTAAGTATGGCAACCACAACAACCCGACGATCACTTGTGAGATGCCCCAAACCAACCATCCGCGCGGTCGGCGTTGAATACCCCATCCGATGACCATGATCCCCAACCACGCGATCACCACAGGGGCGGTGTTGTGGCTGTACAACAACAGCACTTCAGCGGGGAGCATCCATAACAAACCGCGTCGCACCCGTCCGCGTTGCAAGTGGGCAAAGCCGATGGCAATCATCATGACCAGCATTGCCAAGAGGGTATACATGCGTGCCTCACGCATTGCCCACCAAAACGGGGCAGAGGTTACACCAACGAGGGCAACCGCTAGCTTGACCCGTGTCCCCAGCGTCAACTGTGCCAGATGCACTGTGAGGGCAAACGCCAGTAACCCACACAGCACCGACAAATAGCGCAAACTGAATACCGTGTCCCCGTGTAACTGTTGGTTGATCCAACACAAGATGTAGTAGAAGGGTGGGTTCGTCTGGTCAAATTGCGCCGCTTCCCAAACGGTTGGCTCAATCGCGGCGTAGGCAGACCATCCCTCATCAAACCACAGGCTATCAGCATCAAGGTTTACCACCGTCAAACAGAAGAGTAAGCCAATCAGCCCGTATACAGCGCGATTGGCACGGGAGGCTTGGGTTAAAATTGTCATCAACTGCTGATATTGGTTCTTCCATTGCTGGCGCAAAATTGCCATCTTATTGCCCCCCAATCAAAGCA
>JBMOEO010000038.1:0-30680 GCA_049318945.1 Phototrophicaceae bacterium
TCCACGTGACGGTGATCGTAGGGGTGGTGGTGACGGTTGCCGTTTGGGTTTGTGTTGGTGTAAGCGAGGGGGTTTTACTTGCCAGTGCCGTTGGGGTGATGCGTGCTTGGGTGGGGTCAATCGTTGCAAGGGGCACGGTGGGGAGGCTTTCCACAGCGAGCGTGGGAATCGCCACTACCCCCATCGGGGTAGGCAATCCCCCACCCAACAACGGGGTGACGGTTGGCAAGACAAACAAAGTTGGTAATGCCTGCGTTTCTACCGCACGATCACTGAGAAGTTGTGGCTCAGAAAGACGCGGGGCTGGCTGGCATGCCACCAACGTTAGGATCATCGTTAGAAAAATCACATATCGAGAGCGCATAGCTTTCCTTAAATAATGACATACGTTCGTTTTTAGTGTAAGGTCATTGTCGCTAGTGTGCAACAAAAAGGAAGGGTGGCGCAAGTTTCAACCCACCCATTGAGGAGGTTTACCATGCCCAAGAAGATCTGCTTGCTCACCACAGGTGGCACCATCACCATGATTCATGATTCACAACAAGGGGGATTACGCCCACCCGATACCCCACTTGATCTATACAAAACTTTGCCAGAGCTAACCCAGTTGGAAGCCCTTTTACCGGAACAACCCCAACTGACACACACCGAATTTTTGATGAACATCGACAGTAGCAACATGAATCCCACCCATTGGCAACAGATCGCCCAAGCGATCTTTGCACGACGCGACGATTATGATGCCTTCGTTGTGACACACGGGACGGACACGATGGCATACACGGGGAGTGCGCTTGCCTTCATGCTTCACACGCTCAACAAGCCCATCATCCTGACGGGGGCACAAGTACCCCTCACCGGCGGGTTGGTCATGGATGCCCGCAATAATCTGATTAACGCTTTTCGCATTGCGGCTTTGGCAGTTGAACGCCAGCTCTATGAAGTGTTGATTGTATTCGGGAGCAAGGTCTTACGCGCCACCCGTTCGATCAAACATAGCGTGTTTGATTTTGATGCGTTCACTTCATTCAACGCGCCAGAAGTCGCACGTATTGGGTTGCGCTATCAATTCCAACAGGAGGCAACCGCCCCCAAGATGAAATCTCCCTGCCTGTTGCAAGACACCCTTGATGAGCGCGTTGCGTTGCTCAAGGTGACACCGGGATTGTCCCCTCAAGTGGTGGAGGCAATCGCCCATACGGACTTGCGGGGGCTAGTGATAGAAGGATTTGGGGCAGGCAATCTGCCATACTTGGGGGCGTATTCACTTTTACCCAGCATCGAGGGCATGATTGCACGGGGGATCGCCGTTGTGATTACCACCCAAGCGCAGATTGGCGCGGCAGAAATGTTCTACGTCACGGGGGCAGAGTTCATCCGTGCGGGGGCAATCTCTGGCGCAGACATGACTTCAACCAGCGCGGTGGTGAAATTGATGTGGGTACTGGGGAATTTCGGTGATGCTTTAGAAAGCGTGAAAGCACACATGCACACCAACTATGCCGAAGAGATAGACATTCGCTTACTGGGCTAGTGTCTTGCATTTCCCTTAGCTATTGATTATTTTTATAACTAACCTGACAACATTCAAACCAACATATACAAGGAAGTCACCCCAACAGTGGGTGTTCGCAACCCAACTTTACCATCCTTGAAACCGTCATACGAGATTAACCATGAATACCTTCCATACCTTCATCGAGCAAATGCCCAAGGTGGAACTGCATGTCCATCTGGAGGGGGCAACCACCCCCGCAACCCTGCTACACCTTGCCCATAAAAACAAGATTGCCCTCCCTGCTGATACCGTTGAGGGGCTACAAGAGTGGTATCGTTTTCGGAACTTTCGGCACTTCGTGGAGATTTACCTAACCTCTTCACAATGTATTCAATCCCCAGAGGATATAGAGTTCATCACCCGTGAATTTCTGAAAGAGCAGGCACGTCAGAATATTGTCTATAGTGAAGTGACGTATACCGCCTACACCCACTGGAAACAAAAAGGGATTCCGTTTGATGAGCAACTAGATGCCATCAATCGGGGGAGGGCTTGGGCAAAGGCACACTTGGGCGTTGATATGCAACTCATCATTGATATGCTACGCGAAGAACCCAAGCGCGACAACAATATGCTTGTGGCAGAATGGGCGGTCAGTGGCATGGGCAAGGGGGTGGTGGCGTTGGGACTCGCTGGCGAAGAGAGCGCAGGACCCACCGAACGCTATATCGAGATGGTGCGCTATGCCCACGAAAACGGCTTGAGTGCCATCATCCACGCCGGGGAAATTGTGGGGGCGGACAACATTTGGGATGCCATCGAAATGTTGGGCACGGTGCGCATTGGGCACGGGGTCGCCGCCATCCATGATCCAGAGTTGCTGGCATATTTGGCACAAACGCAAATTCCGCTAGAAGTTTGCCCCACCAGCAACGTCGCCTTAGGGGTTGCCCGTTCATTTGGTGAACACCCCCTCCCCCTTTTGAAGCAACATGGCTTGAACGTCACCGTCAATAGCGATGATCCCCCCATGTTTAACACCACGCTCACACAAGAATATCAAAAATGTATGACACATTTTGGATTTGATCTTGTCACTATTGAGCAACTGGTACTGAATGCAGTACGCGCAACGTTGCTTTCCAAGATGGAACGTAGTCAGATGGAAGTAGCATTTCGTGCCCGTTTTGATAACTTACACAAACAACTAGGATGCTGAAAGAGTTGATGACACCCTCCCCCTTTCTAACACGTTTGGAGCAGTCCAAGCCCCTTTTAGCAGATGGGGCAATGGGCACATTGCTTCATAGTCGTGGCAATGATCCGCTGGATACTTGCTTTGAATACTTGAATGTTTCTCATCCGCAACGGGTGGCGGATGTCCACTGCGAGTATGTTCAAGCGGGGGCAGAACTCATCAAAACCAACACCTTCGGGGCAAACCGTCATCGCCTCGCGGAATATGGTTTGGCAGAAGCAGTGGAAGAGATCAACCGACAAGGGGTCAAGCTGGCTCGTTGGGCAACCGCTTTACAGCCCAACGTGTTTGTGGTGGCATCCGTTAGCTCGCTCGGTGTGCCGATGAAACCCTTCGGCAAGCTGGAGCGTGAGCAGGTCTATCATGCCTTCCATGAGCAACTATCGGCGTTGATTTCAGAAGGGGTAGATGCACTCTTGCTAGAAACCTTCACCGATCATAACGAACTGTTGGTTGCCCTCGCGGTTGCCCGTGAGCTACAAGCGGACTTGCCCATCATCGCTCAAATGACCTTCAATGCGGATAGCCGTACCCGTTTGGGCTATCTACCCGGACGGGTTGCCCGCGAGATTCATCAAGCTGGGGCAGATGTCATTGGGGTGAATTGCAGTGGCGGACCTTCGCACATTGCGAACATCCTCAAACTGATGCGCCAATCTGTGCCAGAAGCGCGATTCTCTGCCATGCCCAACGCCGGCTATCCCGAACAAATCGGAGGGCGCACCATCTATCCTTCTAGCGCGGATTACTTCGCACAAACCGCCACCACGCTACGGCAACTGGGGGCGTGCATTGTCGGCGGATGTTGTGGCACTAGCCCCGCGCACATTGCCTCAATGCGCTTGGCGTTAGACAAGGTGGAAGCCACCAGCATTGACCTCATTCTAGGTGATGCGCTCCCCTCCGAAGAACCCACCACAACCGAGCATCAACCCACCGAGCTACAAACGCGCTTGCTCAATCGCCAGTTCACCATCACGGTGGAAATGACCCCACCGCGTGGCTATGAGTTTGAACATTTGTTGAAGGCAGGGGACTTATTGCGTTCGGCTGGGGCAGACCTCTTAGACATCAATGACAGTCCTGCCGCCAAGATGCGCATGAGTCCTTGGGCGTTGTGTCAATTGCTACAAACGCAAGTCGGGCTAGAAACCATCTTACACTTCCCCACTCGTGGGCGAAATCTGCTACGGGTGCAGGGCGATCTATTGGGGGCGCACGCGCTAGGATTGCGCAATCTGTTTGTGACGATGGGCGACCCCACCAAGATAGGGGATTATCCCGACGCAACCGATAGCTTTGATATTGCCCCATCCAAGTTGATGGATGTGATCGCACACAACTTCAACCAAGGTACAGATTTAGGTGGCAACAGCATCGGCAAGCCCACTCACTTCACCGTTGGGTGTGCCTTGAATATGTTTGCGGACGACTTGAACCGTGAGCTGGATTTGTTGGAACGCAAGATAGAAGGTGGGGCGGTTTTCGCTTTGGGTCAGCCCGTCTTTGAGGCGCACAAGGTGGAGCAATTCTTACAGGCGTATGAAGCACGCTTCGGCAAAGCGTTTGACTTCCCTGTTTTGATGGGGATTATGCCGCTGTTCAGCATGAAACAAGCGCGATTCTTGCACAACGAAGTGCCAGGGATTTCCATCCCACCCACCATCTTTGAGCGATTGGAACAGGCAGGAGAAACCGCTCCACAGGTGGGGGTACACATTGCCATTGAACTTGCCCAAGCGGTTAAGCCATTTGTCGCTGGGGCGTATATCATTCCTGCCTTTGGCAAGCATGAATTGGCGGCTGAAGTCGTGAATGCCATCCGCTAAAACACTGTACGCTTTAGCCAAAAGAAACCAATAGAAAACGGTTGTTGCAATCCTGTGTGTTTAGTAAGTGGATGCGTTATAATCAGCTATCTTTAATGCCAGAGCAGGTAATTGAACATGGTAGACCGCAACCCAACCGTTCTCTTCATCACCAATACCTTCAAAGGCACCCCAATGATTCAGCAGGTCAAGGCGTTGGGGTGTTTCGTTTTGTTACTCACAGAAGAAAAACAACGTGACGAAGCGTGGAATATGAATGATATTGATGAAATCTTCTTGACCCCAGATTTCACCAAGTATCAAGATGTCATCAACACGATCACTTATTTGAACCGTGGGCGACACATTGATTACATTGTGCCTCTTGATGAATTTGAGATGGAACTAGCGGGAGTCCTACGCGAGCATTTGCGCTTGGGTGGGCTAACCGTTAGCCAGATCCGTCCTTTCCGTGATAAGCTCGCCATGCGCGAAACCGCCCACCGCGCTGGTATCCTTGTCCCCCCCTTCATCGGCATCAAGAACTACGATGATTTGCGGGCGTACATGGCGGATGTCCCGCCGCCTTGGGTCTTAAAGCCACGCACAGAAGCCGGCTCAATGGGTATCCAAAAAGTAAAAGATGCGGAGCAAGTGTGGCGTGCGCTTGACCAGCTAGGGGATCGTCAATCCTACTACCTGCTTGAGCAGTTCATCCCTGGCGATGTTTTCCATGTCGATACGATCTATCAAAAAGGGAAGCCCATCTTCTCCAGCGTACAACAATACGGTGCGCCCCCGATGTCGGTTTATCAGGGGGGTGGGGTTTTCATGAGTCGGATTATTGAACGCAAAAAGGGAGATGCCCCCAAGCTACGCAAACTCAATGCTGAAGTCAACAAGGCGTTGGGCATGGTCAACGGTGTCACCCATACGGAATTTATCAAAGCGCATCATGACCACTCGTTCTACTTCTTAGAATCCGCCGCACGGGTGGGGGGTGCCAACATTGCCGAGATGATCGAATCCGCCACCAACGTCAACCTATGGCGCGAGTGGGGACGGATGATTGTGGCGGAGTTGCGCCAAGAACCTTACGTCCTGCCCGACCTCAAAGAGTTGTATGCAGGCGTGTTGATGACCCTCGCCCGACAAGAGCATCCTGACCTTTCGGCATATAATGCGGCGGAAGTGGCGTGGAAGGCAGACAAGTCCTACCATGCTGGCATCATCGTTGCCGACGGCAGTTTAACACGGGTGGAAACGTTGCTATCAGAATATATGGCAGGGTTCATCCAAGACTTTAGCGCGTCTGCCCCTCCGATGGATGTACAACGCACAGGTCTAGCGGGGTAAAATGGGTATGCCCCAGTTCCATCCCAACTATCCCAATCATCAACATCACCCCCTCATGCCCACCTATGAGCGCGTTCATGCCCTATCGGACTACAGCGGAAAAGGGGTGGTGATCGCCTTTGTGGATGCAGGCTTTTCCATGCACCCCGACTTACGGGGGCGGGTGGTTGCGCATGTGGATGCCACCACCGACGACATCAAAGAACACCGCCACATCAACCATGTGAGCAATTTAAGCTGGCATGGGTTGATGGTCTCTAGCATTGCCATAGGAGACGGGCGCGAATCCAAAGGACACTATCGCGGAATTGCCCATCGTAGCAAAGCGGTTCTGGTCAAGGTGAGCAACCCAGAAGGTGGCGTGAAGGAAGCGGACATTTTGCGTGGGCTAGAATGGGTGTTGGCAAACCACGCTCGCTATCGCATTCGCATTGTCAATGCCTCAGTGGGTGGCGATGAGGTTAACGGCGATCCACAGCACCCATTGCATCGGGTAGTACAAGCCCTCACCGAAAGCGGCGTGGTGGTGGTGATCGCTGCGGGCAATAGCGACGGGGAGTTCTTGTTACCCCCAGCCAGTTCATCCGCAGGAATTGTTGTGGGTGGCTACGATGACCAAAACACCGACGACCGCCAACAGTGGAAACGCTATCATAGCAACTATGGCAAGGCGTATGATGGCACGCACAAGCCTGATCTGGTTGCCCCATGCGTGTGGATTGCTTCTCCACTCCTGCCCAATACCACCGTCGCCAAGCAAGCAAGCCTGCTCGGCACGTATGTCACCGCCCCTTCCAGCGAAGAGCATCTCAAGCGGATGGTGTGTCGCCATCATCAACTGTTAGAATTCACCAAAGAACAGGCACACCAACCAAACGAAACACTCTATAAGCAACTTCAAGAGCGCGTGCATCAATATAAGCTGATTCATCCCAAGTATCAGCATGTGGATGGAACGTCTGTTGCCGCGCCAATCGTCTCGGCGGTGGTGGCACAACTGTTAGAGGCAAACCCACGTCTTAGCCCTCAACAAGTGAAAGACATCCTCTGCCAAACGGCAGAACCCATCGAGCAGATCGCCCCACACAAACAAGGGGCAGGAGCAGTCAATGGGACAAGCGCGATTCAAAGAGCGTTAGCATATTCATAGTTAGTTAGAAAAGGTGACACAACATGCACAGAGAGTATCACAAGTGGCATAGCCCCTCGCTTAACCGTCAAATGGAGATGGTGATCTTGGGACATGCAGGGGCGCGGGTGTTGGTGTTTCCAACCTCACAAGGGCGTTTCTATGAATGGGAAGACCGCGGCATGGCGAATGCCTTGAGCGAGCAATTGAATAACGGATGGATTCAATTGTATTGTTTAGACAGTGTGGATGCAGAGAGCTGGTATGCCACTTGGGCACACCCATCCGGCAGGGCGCACCGTCACCAACAATACTTCAACTACATTCTCAACGAAGTTTTACCCCTCAGCCAGCAGAAAAATTCGGCGCGTTTCTTGATGACCGCAGGGGCAAGTTTTGGCGCGTATCATGCTATGGCGTTTGGGCTGAAATATCCGCACTTGGTGGATCGCATCATCGCCATGAGTGGCATTTTCGACATTCGCATGTTCACTAGCGGGTTTAGCAACGATGAGGTTTACTTCAACAATCCCATGCAGTTCATCCCCAATGAATCCAATGCCACCCGCTTAGAACAGCTACGCCGTTTAGACATCATCATGGCGACGGGCAAAGGGGATCGCTTGATTGGGGCGGCGCGTGATATGTCGCGCGTGCTGTGGGATAAGCAGATCGGCAACGCCCTGCGTGAGTGGGACGGATGGTCGCATGATTGGCAATACTGGCATCAAATGATTCGCGCTTACATTGGTGGGCACGATTGATTTCATCAGCGCATAACGATTATTACTTAGAAAGGTGAGTTAAACATGGATACAACTACAACTACTGAACCCATTCGCATTGGGCTTTTCGTTGGGCGCGAATGGTCTTTCCCTCCCGCTTTCATTGACGAAGTGAACAGTCGCGTTACCCAAACAGGGGTTATCGCCGAATACGTCAAGGTGGGTGGAACGATGATGAACGAACCGTGCCCTTACCGCGTCATCATTGACCGCATCTCGCATGAAGTTCCCTACTATCGTTCCTACCTCAAGAATGCCGCCATTCAGGGCGTGAAGGTCGTCAATGATCCCTTCATGTGGACGGCGGATGATAAGTTCTTTGGGGCATCCTTGCTAGACCGCTTGGGTTTACCCTCCCCTAAAACGGTGGTGTTACCCAATCGTGAATATGTGCCGGGCATCAAACACGATGAGAGCCTGCGCAATCTGCTCTATCCGATGGACTGGAACGCCATTGTGGAGCGCGTGGGTGGTTTCCCATGTGTGCTGAAAGATGCACACGGGGGAGGCTGGCGTGATGTCTACGTGGTGCATTCTATGGAAGAACTGTGGGAGGCATATAACGGAAGCGGACTGTTGACGATGATCCTGCAAGAGTTCATCCGTTGGGATGATTACGCTCGGTGTATGGGCATCGGTCAACGGCAAGTGCGCGTGATGCGCTATGACCCCACCCAACGCCATTATCACCCAGAGCATGGCTTTGATAGCGCGATGGAACAAACCCTACATGATTACACCCTCGCCATTTGTCGCGCGTTTGGGTATGACATGAATACTTGTGAATTCGCTATCCGCGATGGCATCCCCTACGCAATTGACTTCATGAACCCTGCCCCGGATATGGATGTCAACTCGCTGGGCAAAGGGCATTTTGATTGGATGGTCAAGACGATGGCGGATGTGATGATTGAACTTGCGCTTTCTGATGAGCAAACCCGTAACCAATATGCTTGGGGTAAATTGATTGAGGAGGTCGTCCAATGATCGGCACCGTTCACATTCAAGATGCCATCAATCACTATCATGACCTTTTAACGGATGAGGTTGCCAAGCATGCGGATGAGCAATTGCGTAGCCTGTTGTTTGATCGCACGCTGTACTTTGGCGACCGTCCCTTGTGCGTGGTTTTGCGCCCACACTTCTATTTTGAACATGACTGGCAATTCCTTAAGCAGGGCTTACAAGGCATCTTGGGGGCTTTCCATCGGTTGCATAATGTAGTCATGCGCGATAAGGACTATCGCAAGCAACTCTTGCTAGAGGACTATGAGGAGCGCATGTTCTCCTTTGATTTAGACGCGCCCGTCCCCTGGACATCCTCACGCATGGATACCTTCTTCATGGTGGAGAAGCGCGGTTTGAAGTGTGTGGAATATAATGCAGAGACACCCGCCGGCATTGGTTACAACGATGTGTTGGCAGAAGTGTTTGACCAACTTGAACCGATGAAGCTCTTCCAAAAACAATATAGCGTGCGTTCCACTTTAGCACTGGGGACACTCACCGATGCCATCATCGCCGCTTATCGTGAATGGGGCGGGAAAGAAAACCCCCAAATCGGGATTTTAGATTGGGATGATGTTCCCACCTTGAATGAGCACTCCCTCACCCAAGATCACTTTGAACGTGCTGGCTACCACACCATCATGGCAGACCCACGCACCTTAGAGTATCGTGATGGCAAATTGATGGCGGGTGATTTTCAAATCGACATCATCTACAAGCGCGTCCTCTACAGTGAACTCAACCAACGCATGGGGACACATAATCCCATGTTGGATGCAGTGCGCGACCACGCCGTTTTCATCACCAATTCCCCCAGCGCAAAACTGCTGGCAAAGAAGGCAAGCCTCGCCTTTTTGAGTGATGAACGCAACCGTGATTTATTCACTGCCGAACACCACGCCTTCATCAACGCGCACATCCCCTGGACGCGCGTCATCGAAGACCGCCAAACTTTGTATGGGGATCAATCCGTAGACTTGCTCACGTTCGTAGCAGACCATCGTGAACGTTTCGTCTTGAAGCCTAACGATGAGTACGGGGGTAAAGGCGTGATCTTGGGCTGGGAAGCAACCGATGAAGAATGGGCAAGCACCCTACAAACCGCGTTACATGATCCGTATGTCGTTCAAGAACGGGTGGATGGCGTGCAACGCGACTTCCCCACCATGATTGACGGGAAACTGGACATCAGCGAACGCTTCCTAGATGCTGATCCGTATGTGTTCGGCGGAACGAACGTCCACAGTTGTTTAACGCGCGTGTCGTCTAAAGCACTCTTGAACGTCACCGCTGGCGGGGGATCAGTCGTCCCCACCTACATCATCCGCAAGGACTAAATAGCAGGGTGGGTATGCTTGAGCATACCCACCGCTTGAAATATCACACTAGGATTTCATGCGTTCGTTACGGGGGTCATATAACACAGGATCGCTCACCACGCCCTCAAAGAAGTTGCCAGCATAGCGCACGCGCACGCGCGTTCCTATGGTGGCGAAGTCGTTGGACACCAGCGCAAACGCGATGAACTTGCCAACTGCGTAGCCATAATTCCCGCTGGTGATTCTACCAATGACCTGATCGCCACTTAGCACGGGTTCATTCCCAAACATCACCGCCTTGCGATCCTCGAAGGTTAAGCACACCAACTGACGCGCCACCCCATTCTCTTTGATGCGCAAAGAAGCCTCTCGACCGATGAAGTCTCCCTTGTTGTAGCGCAATAGCCCAGCCAAGTCGGCTTCATAAGCGTTCACTTCGGGGGTAATGTCCGCGCCAAACAAGCGATAGCCCTTTTCTAAACGGGCAGAAAGCACCGAGCCAATACCGCAAGCCGGCATATCAAACTCGCGCCCTGCCTCCCATAGGGTATTATAGAGATGTAAGCCAAAGTTATTGGGGGTATACAACTCCCAACCCAATTCACCCACATAAGAGAGGCGCACAGCAATCACGGGTGCCATCCCTACGCCGATCTGCTGTACGGTGTAATAGGGGAAAGCATCATTGCTCACGTCGTGATGGGTGACTTTTTCTAGCACAGCGCGAGCATTGGGTCCCCATAGTGCCAAGCCGACGTATTCATCCCCACGATTGATGATCTGTACGGAATCATCATCAGGCAACCAACGGCGCATCCATGCCATCTCACCATACACATTAGACTTACCCGTCAACATCCAGTTGCGATTTTCGGCAAGGCGTGCAATAGTGAGGTCGCGTTGAATGCCCCCTGCTTGATTGAGGAGCAAGGTGTAGATTAGGCTACCAACAGGCTTATCGACGTTGTTGGTACACAAACGATTGAGATACGCCGTTGCCCCACGCCCAACCACTTCAACAGCCGCCATCCCTGCTGACCAATCCACCAAGCCCACGTTCTCGCGTAGGGTGAGATGCTCTGCCCCTTGAATGCGAGACCAATACTGCGCCTCCCAGCCTGTGCGGTCTGGAATGCGTTCCGCGTAGCGTTCCACCAATGGAGCATTGCTGTTGTACCACAAGCCGGTTTCGATCCCAGCGAAGGGTGCCAACTCTGCGCCCAATTCCACCAAGCGTTCATGATGGGGAGACAGGCGCAAATTGCGCACGCTGGAGGAAACTTGATTGGGATGAATAATGTCGAAGCCAATCTCATATTGATATTTGCTTTGGCGCGTCAAGTATTCACGGTTGAGGTGATGGGGATGAAAGCGGTTGATGTCTGCCGCACGCATATCCATGCCGGGATCACCAGTGGTCATCCATTGTGCCAACACCTTACCGAGTTCCGCAGCGAAAGATAGCCACGCCCCCACCGATGTCCAAAATCCTTTAATCGGTGATTCACCCACTATGGGGAATCCATCCACCGTGAACGAGAACATCCCGTTAAACCCGTGTGAAATGCTGGTGGAGTGAAGCGGTGGCAACAGCCCCTGCATGAGCGACCACGCATACGTGAAGTCATCGGGGGTGAACGGCATCATGGCTTGCTTGGGCAATTGGTGAGGGTCAACCAACATGGCGCGGTGATGGTAGCTACCGATCCCCAAGCGGTCATGGTGCTGACGGAAATACAACGATAGATCATCCACCGCCACAATCGGGAATTGGGCTTCAACATGTTTGTATTCGTCTAAAACAGAGGTTGGCTCGGTATAGATATATTGATGTTGACCGGGGAACAGGGGCATATTGACCCCCAGTTTCTCACACAGGAGGGGTGCCCAAATGTTGCTACACAAGACCACTTGCTCACAGTCTATGCGGGGTAGGTTCGGGTTACTGGTCAAGACCGCACGCACGCGCCCACCCTCTGCCAAAACTTCGGTGACGGTTGTCTCACCATAGCAGGTTACATGACCGCTCGCCTCTGCTAGGCGACGCATGGAAGTTGCCAGACGTGCGGTTTTGACCACCCCACCATCGGGGATGCGCACGCCTCCCACGATTTGTTTTTCATCAATGAAGGGTAAATAGCCCTTCACCTCAGAGGGACTCAAGAGTTGTACCTCGCGCCCGTATGACATGCCCATTTCTTGCAGGCGTTTGTAGCTATTAAACCGCTCTGGTTGAGAGGCAATCTGCATTGAGCCTGTACGGAAGAATTGTTCTTGCCCTTCTACAGCAAGAGGGAGTTGTTTGTATAAATCTGAAGAGCGTGACCCCAAGCGAGTGAACCAGTCCGAAAACGTCACCACGCGCAACCCGCCGGGAGCGTGCGAGGTTGAGCCGTCGTTTTCGTCTAAGTCGCCCTTGTCCAACAACACAATATCTTGCACCCCTAATTGGGCAAGATGATATGCCACACTCACACCGATGATGCCAGCCCCGATAATAACGATATTTGCCTTCATAAACGAATCCTAAACGCTAAAAATGATTTGTTAGATATGATGATACATCCAAAAACTATCCGATGAAAATATGCACTCTGTCAGGTATTTTGGCAGTTGATTGGGCGAGATGGCAAACGGTTGGCTTGTAGTTGCATCCCTAAATAGGGGCTAGGGTCAAGCGTGTTGGCAAGCACGGTCTCATTCATGTAGCCTCCTTGTGTGTCACTCTTCACAATGCTGAAGTGCAGGTGTAAGCCAATGCGCAAGTTTCCGCCATACTCCCCCTGATACCCCAACAACCGCCCCTGCTCCACGAATACCTCGCGCGTGTTCGGTGGGAAGTCGGGATGCACGAATGAGGTTGTTCCACTCACATCTGCCATGTGTGTGTAATATGTCCAGATGGTGCGCCCCGCCTGTAGCGGATCATCATGGCGAATGATGACGCTGGATTTCCAATCCGCCTCGCGCGTGAGATAGCCGGGGTATGCCGCGACGATGGGCACGGTGCCGGGGGTGCCGTTGCCAAAGATGTCTATCCCACTGTGGCGACGTAGCACATGATAAGGAGCGGCGGGGTCGCCATAGAGCAAGCCGATCAAGCCTGAACTGGGAAGCAGAAAAGGCGCGTTTGGGCACGGCGCATTCGTTTGG
The DNA here is from genome assembly GCA_049318945.1 of Phototrophicaceae bacterium. GTDB lineage: Bacteria > Chloroflexota > Anaerolineae > Aggregatilineales > Phototrophicaceae > CAIRDJ01. Next base: position 13,315 of record JBMOEO010000038.1, read on the forward strand.
GTGGTTAAGTTAGGGCGCACTGCCCCATTCTGAAACCACTCCCGAATAGGCGGAATGCTATTGGTGAGGCTCCAAGTGTACAACTGATAAACCACCACGCTCCCACACAGCCCAAGCACCAAGCCCACCCATACGAGCCATCTTCGTAAACGGGTACGATGCAACATCACCACAATACCTTCTCACAACTCAAAAAGCACCGCCATTGTATATGCAAAACACCCACTCTAAACCTACGGGTTATCAACACATTGGCTTTCAATTAAAGATAGACTTAGACATCCCATCATAAAATTGCTATAGTTGTGACAGAATAGTTTGTATTGTTGAAAGGTTTGATTGATGAACCGCAAAACCTTGGTTTCACTTTTAGTTGTTGTCTTGGTGATGATGGGCTTGGCTTCTGTGGTAAACGCCCAAAGCACCATAACCTGTAGCACACAAGATGGTTTCCCCAACAGCGTGGTTCGCATTGGCGTACCCGCTGGAGCAGTAGATAATGGCGATGTGTTCTGTCGCGTCATTCACAACGGTACGGACTTTGTGCTTTCCCCCGCGATCATCGGGAATCTTGGCTTGATTCAACAAGGCGTACTCGCCGCGGTGGATGTGGTGGGCAACAGTGGGTCAACCTCTGTTCCGTACTTCAATGAACCCATCCGAACCTGTTTGCGCGGAACGGGGCAATTCTTCTTCTTGGCGAACACCACTAGCCCACGCCAACCCACCACGTTAGATGCTGTCACCGACACCATCAACAACGTACAGCATACTTGTGCTTTCCTGTCTGGCAGTGGCACAGCTGTTTTGATAACCGGCGCGGCTGCCCCAACGGTGAGTAGCCTTGTCACCACCACAACCACCACGACAACGGAATCGGGCGCAACCGTCTCCAGCACGCCCAGCGCACGCACCACCACGACAACCGTCAGCGGCGTGTATACCCCGTTGGCAAGCTGTCGTATCACCACCACCGCGATTGTGCGCTTGCGGACGCAACCGTCCTCCAGTGCTACGGTGATTGAACGCCTCCCTTACAACACGAACCTAGTCGCAACGGGACGGGTGGATGGCTGGATTGAAGTCATTTACTTGAACGGTCAGGGTTGGTTGAGTGAAGGATACGTAGACAAGATCGGCATTTGTGACTAATGTAATTGAGGGTGGGCATTGTTTAGAATGTCCACCCTACCTATAGCTATTCAGGTGCGGTGGTTTGGTTCTCGCTGAACTTCTGCATAGCAACATGGGTACTCAGGTAAATACAACTTTCCCCCATCTTATCCATGAAATGCGTTCCCCTCAAACGATCCATCACGGGTCCTTTGACCTCCGTCAAGCAGAATTGCACACCCGAAACGCGCAAGTTATCCACCAACATCTCCAACGAATGTAACGCGCTGGTATCAATATAGTTGACCGCACTACAAATCAGAACCACCTGATTCACGCTAGGATTATCCGCCACCAAAGTGCTAATCACTTGTTCCAGATATTGCGCATTGGGGAAGTATAGGCTTTCATCCACGCGCACCGCCACCACTCCGGGTACAGTGCTAACGTTATGGCGGAGAATGTTGCGATAGTGTTCGCTTTCGCCAACACGCCCCACCACCGCCACGTGAGGGTGGCTAGTGCGCCACAAATACGCGCCCAGTGCGGTGGCAACCCCCACCAAGATTCCGTTCTCTATGCCAATCAACAACACCGCCACAAACGTAACTACCCAAGTAATCCCTTCTTCTTTGCCATACGCCCAAGTTGTCCGTAGCGTGCCAAAATCCAACAAGTTGGTGACAGCAACCAAGATGATTGCCGCCAAGATGGCATTGGGCAAATAGTAAAACAGGGGTGTCAGAAAGATTACCGTGAGCATAACCAACAACGCCGTGAAGATGGAGGCTAAGCCTGTGCGTGCGCCTGCCTCAAAATTGACCACCGAACGGCTTAGTCCCCCCGTGACTGGATAGCCACCTGTGAAAGCCGTCCCTAAGTTTGCGAAGCCCAACGCCAGCAACTCTTGATTGGCATCCACCGTTTGGCGACGTTTACTTGCCATAGAACGCGCCACCGCAATGCTTTCCATGTAACCTACTGCGGCAATCGTCAATGCAGAAGGAAACAATGCCGACCATACGCTGAGGTCAAATGACGGCAACGTTACGGGAGGTAAACCAGAAGGCACCAACCCAACAATCTTGAGATGTAGGGTTTGGTCAAGTTGCCACGCCCAAGTTATCATCGCACCCAACAAGACCACCACTAGGGCACCAGACCGCTGTAGGGTGTTCTTGATGATCGGCGACACCCCCGATGCGTTCAACCACTTGGGCAACACGTGCTTAAAGAATAGCAGGATGCTCACCGCCACAATGGACATAATGATGGGGGTGATTTGCGCTTTGGGCAGTTGCTCATACAGATGCAACAACGTTTCATACACCAACTCGCTTTGGGGCAAAGAAACCCCTAACACATGCTTGAACTGACTCACACCAATGATGATGGCGGCAGCAGTGGTGAAGCCCGAAAGCACAGGGTGGCTCAAAAAGTTCACCAAGAAGCCAGCCCGCACCATCCCCAAGCCAATCAAGATGAGGGCACTCATAAAGGATAAGGTGAGCGCAAGCGTCCAATACTCTGGGCTACCACTTGTCACTAACCCACCCACCCCGCTTGCCACCAACAACGATACCATCGCCACCGGACCCACTGCCAAAAATCGACTTGACCCCAACAATCCATAAATCACCAACGGAATGATGCTGGCGTACAAGCCGGCTTGTGGGGGTAGCCCTGCCAGCAACGCATAGCCCATGCTTTGGGGAACAAGCATGATCGCCACGATGATGCCTGCCAACATATCGCCACTAAAGTCTTCAGCGCGATAGTGCTTCAACAATCCCACCAACGGGAAGAAATGGGTTAGTTTCCAACGGAATCGTTGTGGGGCTGGGTGAGGTTGATAGGGTTCAGTAAAAGGCAGTTTAGAGGGTTGCGAAGTCATGCGGTCTCCTATGTGTTCGTTACCGTTCAATCGGTAGGTTGGCTTTTTCCCACGCGCTGAACCCACCCACCACATTGGTGACGTTCTTATAGCCGTTGTTGAGCAACACGGTAGCCACAATGCTAGAGCGCGTGCCCGATTGGCAATGCACGACAATGGGATGATCTTTAGCTAGTTCGTCAAAATGACGGGGGACAAACCCCATTGGAATATGTTGGGTCTTGGCGATGTAGCCATCGGCGCGTTCACTTGCCCCACGCACATCCAACACCACCATACCGTTCTTGGGCATCCGTTCTGCCAATTCATTCACCGTCATGGATGGAATGGGCATAGCCGTTTCTGTGACAATTTCTTGTGGGTCAAAGAAGGCGGGGGTGTTGTCTACACCAACAGAACGCAACTGAACGAGGATGCGTTCGAGTTGGTCAGGGTAAGCCACCACATACAACGGGCGTTCAAAATCTACATACCACCCCGCCCATGTGGAGAAGTTCTTGTTAGAGGCAGGGGAAGCAAATGTTCCCGTCAGATAACTATCGCTGAATTGTTGGACAGGACGTGTGTCCAAAATTTGTGCGCCCTCTGCTACGAGCTTCTCAAAGGCAACCCGATCGAGTTGGACAGGACGCGGGGTATCTTTTAGGAGCGCAGGAATCTGGCGGTTAACTTTCTTCATCTGGGCGAAGTATTTAGGAGGTTCAGGTTGCCCATCCAAGAGCCATGCCACAAAATCATTTTCGTTGCTGAATTGGAAGGCAGGGTTAAAACGCTTTTCATAACCCAATGTGGTGGAGGGAATCGCTCCTAGTGCCTTGCCACACGCGCTTCCTGAACCATGACCGGGCCAAAGTTGCAAGTAATCCGCCATCGCTTGGAACTTGACGACGTTACGATACTGCAAGCGTGCGCCGATCTCTTTTGTTCCCACTACGCCCGCAGCTTCTTCTAACAGATCCGGACGACCGACATCTCCCACGAAGATGAAATCCCCCGTGAATATGCCAATCGGTTCATCCGCGCCTGCGGTGTCGGTAATCATGAAAACGATGTGTTCAGGGGTGTGACCGGGTGTATGAATGACCTCTATACGAATGTTCCCAACCATCCATGAATCCCCGTCATTGAGCAGAACGGTGGGCAGGTCAGTCTTTTCATACTTCCATTCTGGCGTGCCACAATCGCTTAGGAATAGTTGTGCGCCTGTGGCATGGGCAAGTTCATGGCTACCGCTAACGTAATCGGCGTGAATGTGGGTTTCGGTGACGTAACGAATCTTCAAGCCTTCTTTGTTGGCAACGTCAATATATTGTTGAATGTCACGCCCAGCATCAATCACGAGCGCATCCCCATTGGCAACACAACCCACCATATAAGAGGCTTGGGCAAGTGTTTCATCATAGAAGTATCTCAAGAGCATGTGAACAATCCCCTATCTAGCAACTAAACAACGTTCATAACATAAAGATAATAAACGGCAAACGATTTGATAACGGACTGGTTGTCAATAAGATTTATAAGTTTTATTGATATTTAGAAGCATCAGTAACTTTCATATAAGTTGAAGCATGATATGGACGGCGAATCTATAGAAATACACTACACTATGTCTAGGTTCGTGAATTATCTGGGAGAGACATAATGAAGTCATTACGGATAATCGTGCTGATTGGCGTATGGGTAGCCATATCCACAGCGGTCATCAGGATTAGCGCACAGAATGCCACCGCCACTTGTTCGGCGACGGTTGAGAAGGCATTACTAGAGGTGGATCAGAATTGTGCTGACTTGGGGCGCAACGTTGCGTGCTACGGATTCACCCAAGTGGAGGCGGCTTTTTATGAGGAAGTGGGGGATGACTTCTTCGCCCAGCCCACTGATCGCACCGACTTGGCATTGTTGAGTAGTTTACGCACATCCCCTTTCAACCAAGCCCTCAATCAGTGGGGGATCGCGCTCATGAAGATACAAGCGAATTTACCCAACACCCTCCCCGGTCAAGGTGTGGTGGTGATGTTGCTGGGAGATACGGAACTCACCAGTCAGACCCCACCTGATACGGTCTTCACCAATGACACCGCACTAGAAGTCACCACCACCACACGCGCTCGCATTCGTAGCGGGGCAAGTTTACGTTATAACGCGCTCATTGCGGTGGATGAGGGGACGGCGTTGGTTGCCGATGGCATCAGCGAGGATGGCAAATGGGTGCGCGTGGTTTACAACGATGAAGTTGTGGGCTGGATTGCGCGTGAGCTGGTGACGGCAACCGCCGATTTAACCACCCTCCCCTCCCTCACCCAAGACTTACAAACTTCCATGCAGGCGTTCTACTTCACCAGCGGGGTGGGGAATATTGATTGCGAAGAAGCCCCCAACGCGCTCTTGGTACAAAGCCCACAACACATTCAAGTGAACCTAACCGTCAATGAGGCACGCATCACGCTTGGCTCAACGGGTTTACTTGAGACCTTGCCCGATGGGCGCATGGTCTTGTACATGTTGGATGGACAAGCAGAAGTGAATGGCTTGATTGTTCCAGAGGGTTATAAGGCTTTCGTTGAAGTTCAACTAGACGAAGAACGCAAAGAGGAACTCGCATCAGAAGGGGTGATCTTGTTGGAAGATCACCGCGATCTCAACGTGATTGGTGATGTGAAATGGGAAGCATGCGAGGCATTCGATGAGGCTGACCGTGAACATCTCAACAGCCTGACCGTCTTAACTTCAAAATCTCTCAATTACCCCGTCACCATCCCTGACCAACCCGTTGGCATTTGTGATTCCCCCGAAGCAATCGCCGCTTTGGCACAGCAACGCTCACAAGCAAATCAAGGGAGTGGCACAGGAGGCGAGTCTTCCATTGTGGGCATTGACTGTAGTGGATTTGTGCCCACTTCTCCATTTGGGAACATCGCCTTCAATGATGCTCCGCTATATTGGAATCCTGCCAGCGGTGCAACCAGTTATCAGGTGAATGTGTTTGATGGTGGCGGACAGGTGGTTGCTTCCACCCAGACCAACCAAACCTCTACAACGGTTAGTCCGGGTGGGAATACCGCTGGCGGATCGGTCTTCACTTGGCAAGTGACAGCGTTGGACGCGCAAGGGAACGCCGCTTGTACAACCGCTCCTGTGCTGGTGACAGGTGGGGCAGAGCCTGCTCCTGCCGCGCGTGATGATTACGCCTTAGGAAGTTGTGCCAGCGCAGGATGTGGTGAACCGTCTAACAAGTGTAGTAGCTATACCAAAACCTACACAAGTTGTTTCTATCCCCATACTGTTTCCAAAGATGAAAGCAGTTGTACCGAAAACTGTAGCTAATCTGTTTGATGCCACCGACGGGCTTGTCGTACTTCTGCTTCCGTCGGTGGCTCTGGACGGTAAGCGGCAATATCGACGTAGTGCGCCAGTGCGGCGAAGCGTTGAACCCTTTGGGCGTGTTCGTGTGCGGTTTGATAGGGCATGCGTGGCAACCGCGACCAAAATTGTGCCCGACGATACACGCGGAAAATAGCGCGACGGTTGGGATGGTGGTGATAACGTTGGGGGCGATTCCGTTGAATCCACCGCCAAAGTTGATAGCCTCCCCATATACTCCCCACCAATAACATCACCCACATAGCAGGGAGGAGCAACGCAAGCAATGCTCCCCCCACTTGTGAGAGTTCCTCTAATGGCAAGGAAGGCAAGATGGCGTTCTGTAAGGTATCGGAGAAAACCCAACGATCTACCTTGCCCGATTGTGGATCCCCCTCCCAGCCCGGCGTTGGGTCAAATGGCACCCAACCGCTCTCATTGAAGTATACCTCCACCCAAGCGTGGGCATCGCTGGCGCGTACCTCATAATAGCCACTGAAGGGGTTATACGTTCCGCTTCCATAGCCCACCACAAAACGCGCAGGAATCCCCAGCGAACGCAACATCACCACCATCGCACTGACGTAATGCTCACACACTCCCACCTCATCCACAAACAGGAAGGTATCGACAGCATCGGTGTTCACGGGTTGCGGTGGGGGGAAGAAGTCATATTCATACGTGGTTAGCAGATAGTCCCGTATGGCAATGACTTTATCATACGGGGTGGGAACAGCTTCGGTGAGGTCATGCGCCAGTTGGCGAGTGCGCTGGCTTACACTGGAGGGCAATTGTAAGTAGCGTTCTTGTATCTCGCTAGGATACGCCCCCACTTCTTGGCGCAGTTGATCGGGCGCGTGGTCAATCCGCTGGCTAATGACCGAGTAGGTCATTCCTTTCTGAAGCGATTGCCCCACCCGTATCCCACCGCTTTGATCTAGTCCCAATTCTTGGGTGGCGAAGTAAACTTGAAACGGTTGACCACCCACCCACAACACATTGGGCATATCCTGCATGATATAGAAACTCTGCACGAACCAATCTTGCGCATTCTCAAGCGAGGGATTCACCGTGAACTGGTATGGGCTATAGCGATCCATGCCGATCAAATCAAGTTGATTATCGGATTGTAACCAGTTCCGCCCGTTATACGTATCTAGCGCGTAGCCACGCCAATAGCTCCACGCAGGGCTTTTCACGTACATCATCACTGCATCAGATAATCCCCCCCGATAGCTTAGATCGAGTTGATCTGCAAAGCCAAAGTAGTATTCGCTCTCATCAAAGTTGATCTGCCCCTGAATTTGAATGAGCGGGACGGCAGGATTAATGACGGAGGATGAGGGAGATTGCTGAATAGGTAGGCGGAAGGTGAACGGCACAATGAGCGGACGACCGGCGAAGTGAGGAGTGAAGATGAAAATCAACGGGGCAACCAGCAACAATGCCACCCCATAGCCAGCCACACGTGAGAAGGTGGTTCGGGCGGGGTGAATGGGGTTACTCTTGACGATGAAGGTATTCTGACGGATGCCATCCACCGCATCTAAGGTATGGAGATACCACAACCACAAGGCAACGAACCCACACAAGAAGACCATGAACTCATAACCACGGCTGAGGGTGGCGGCAACATATAGATTCGCCATACCCAGCCCCAACGCCGAATGAAGGTTCATCCGACTGAACAGCTCAAACGAGACTATCGCGGTGGCAAGCATGGCAAATTGTGCCTGCGGATAACTTTGCCCAATGAATAAGGCAACCACCAACCACACGAACGCCAAGTGAAACACCCCCACCACCGCACTCCGAATGAGTGCATGCTTACGTTTGGTGGAAACCACACGATAGGCATAGAGATGCCCCAAACACAACACGATCAGGCTAATGGCGTACACTAGCCATAGTTGCGTCACCAATGCTTCGGCGGTTAGCCCGATGATTTGGGCAGCCCACACCAACAGGCGCACGCGAATGGAAGGTTCATCATCTCGATTGAGTTTGAAAGGGAGACGGAAGAAACGGGGTAGCGGTAAAGTGGTGGTCATCTAAAGGCATCCTCCAGACACCGATAACCCCCACAAACAAGGTGGGGGGATAACGTCGGGTTTGTCTGCCAGTGGGCGTAGCCTGTAATGGCGTGTTACCAACCATGCTCCAAACGGACAATCAAGCGTTCTGGCATATCGTTCACACGCATACGCTCTTGCACAGCTTCAATATCATAGGGAATACGGCGGTGTTCAAAGGTGGCATTATCCAGATCAAGGATGGCGTAGGCGGCTTTGGGGTTAGCATCACGCGGTTGTCCGACGCTACCGGGGTTGATGATCTGGCGATGCCCATTGAGTTTGATCGGCTTCTCATATTGGGGTGGGAAAGCCGTTGCCTCTTCTTCACCAATTTGCTCATAGATAATCGGTTGGTGGGTGTGCCCAACCAAACAATAGTCTGTAGCAAAATGGGAGAAATTCAACCCTGCCACCAACGGCTCAAGGATGTATTCCCAAACAGGCTCACGTGGGCTTCCGTGCGCTAGGGTGTAGTTCTCGATGACAAACGTGGTAGGCAACGCTTCTAAATAGGCAACAACATCTGCACGCAAGGTCTCTTGCGTCCATTGAACCGCTTTGCGTGCATCTGGATTAAACGTGCGTATATCCAAGCGGTTGAGTGCTGCCCAGTCGTGGTTGCCCGCCAAGCATAGATGGGGCATGGAGCGCAACAAATCCACACATTCGTTCGGGTCAGGACCATATCCAACGACATCCCCCAAACACCAAACGTAATCCCATTGCTTTTTAGCGTGTTCTAAAACCGTCTCAAAGGCGGTTAGATTCGCATGAATATCAGAAATCACTAAAATCTTCATTGTGGTTTGTACTCAAATAACTGGCGAGATTGCACCAGTGGAAGTTAAAAGGCAACACGTTTCATAGTATTATAGTAACCTACGTCTTAAAACAGTGCAAAGGTTTGATTGATGAAAAGGCTTGGTGTGTACCTGCTTTTTATCACTCTTATATCTATGAGTGGTTGCAATGTCCTGCCGACCTTGCCCTCTGTCACGCCCACTCCCGTCGCGTCCCCCTCCCCTATAGCGACGGTCTCACGCTATCCGTGGTCAGATGAGACTGAAACGCTATTAGGAATTTGTTTTGAGGCGGCTTATGATGCTCGTGAGCGTGTGTTTGTTTTGCGCAACGCCAGCGAACACATTCAGTTCTATGACCTTGCCGACCACAGCCGTCTATGTCGCCAGCCTGTCACTCGGCATCCGTTTGAGTTTGAAGACGGCACGCGCGTTCTGGCGGGGTTATGGTCGTATGGGTGGGGATGCACGGCACGCCATGAAGTGGTTCGTTATGGCATAGCAGAGGGCATCTTAGAAATTGAACTTCAATTCATCACAGAAGGAGATTGCCCCTATGAGTTGATTCAACCGTTCTGGGTTGGGATGCGTGGGGTGAGTGATGTACGAATTGTGGTTCACCCACCTACCGAACCCTAATTACGCTTTGGTGATCCTGTTGTGCCTCCACCCTACAAGCACAACAGGACGGCTAAACACTATGCGTCATTCTCTTTATCGGTCACTTTAGGATGCTCGCCACTTGCCTTGCGCAAGTCTTCTTCGTCCGCATCTTCCCAACTAATGATCCATACACACGCCCCCGCCACCAAAACAGTAGCGATAATGAGCGCGACCCATTGCCGAAACAATAATCCAACATCGCGTGCTTCATAAGCCAACATTGCCACCATCCCGATGCCCAAGACCAGCCAAGCCGCCAAACGGGGATGATTGTTTGCCCATTTAATCAGTGGGAACTTTTGCAGGTTTTCTAACATATTCGTCTCTACCTATTACAACGTAGATCAAGAAATATCATGGTAGCCACCCCACCCCTAAAATTCTAGTGAACATTTTGACAATCCTTATAATCTTACTTTATTCCCCATGATTAGGTTATCGCTCTAGTTTAATTTAGATTGTCGCTCTTTCACCTTTTGGAAGTAGCGTGCTTCATCCATCACAAAGTTGAGGGTAGCAACAATGGTTGGCTCCGGTAGCACATCGGGCGTAAGTTCAAACAAGGTATAGTGGGAAATAGGTTGCCCCTCTTCTAGCGTCACAACCACCCGCCCAATTTGCCCAGCGGACAACGAAGGGAGGCGCAATAGTGGGGAATCCACAGGAGGGGGAGGGGATGCTGGAATGGGAATGTGTAATTTGTTGGGGAGGGGATGCGCCCCAAACTGGAGAAGATCATCCGTATAGCTTTGTTCAGCGTGAACGAGGACAGCATTCAAGTAGTTCTCCGCTAACTTCTCATACGCATTCTCACTGAGATAGCCATTCACATGGATGGCATCATAGCCCATCGCATCCAACACGATGATGACCGCTCGCCCTTCCGTCCACTCACACAATGGGTTAGTGGGTGAACACGCATCCCCCAAGTCAAAGACCCGCGTGATGCCCGTCGCGGTGCGCTTTAGATGCCACAATAACCGTGCTAGGCGTGGCAAAAGCATCAAATCTCCAAGAATGTTTTGGGTATATAAAATTGTAATGGGTTCTATCACGAACATTAACCTCTCTATCTCATCAGAATTTTAGCAACCTTAGCTGTGTTTTTGCGTATAGTATGAATAGAAAATGAAATATTGTATGACTAAAAGGGTGGATGAATCTGATGAAGTATGAAATCAACGGAACAACTATGCCAGTGGTGGAGATCACGCTGGATAAAGGGGAATCTGTATTCACCGAGTCGGGTGGGATGTCGTGGATGGATGATGGCATTGAGATGCAAACCAACGGAAAAGGTGGCTTAGGCAAAATGATAGGGCGTGCTTTGGCTGGTGAATCTTTGTTCATGACCACCTATACCGCCACCCGTGATGCACAACAAATTGCCTTTGTTCCCGAAATGCCCGGCAAGGTGATTCCTATTGAGTTGAAGGCGGGGCAATCCTTGATCGCACAGCGCGATGCCTTCATGGTGGCACAAGAAGGCGTAGAAATGCAGATGCACTTTCGGCGCAGGTTAGGGGCAGGCTTGTTTGGTGGGGAAGGTTTCATCATGCAACGCCTCACTGGCCCCGGACTGGTTTTCGTAGAGGTTGGTGGTGAAGTGGTCAAGCGTGAATTGGCACGTGGCGAAGTGTTGAAAGTAGATCCCGGTCATATCGCCATGATGGACACGGAGATAGACTTTGATGTTGAGATGGTCAAGGGCTTAGGCAATATGTTCTTGGGGGGCGAAGGTTTATTCATCAGCAAGTTGACCGGTCCCGGTCGCGTGTGGTTACAAACGATGCCTCTTTCTAACTTGGCAAAGGCAATCTACCGATTCTTGCCTAAATCATCATCCAGCTAAGCACCTTGCTCTTTGGTTGCCCGCGCTTCAATCCAAGCGCGGGTATCCGCCAGAACCTCATCCTTACACAGGTCGTTGATGGTTTCATGATACCCACCTTCATAGGCGTGACATGTTTTATCGGCTGAAGACACCTGCTCAAAAAGTTTCTCTGACATTTGCGGGGGGACGAGCGCGTCTGCCGTGCCATAGAACAGAAGATACGGGTATTGTAACGCTTGGACGTGCGCCTGCACCCAATGTTGTGCCTGTTCCAGTTCAATTGCCGTGCGTGGGGTGGTGCTGTTATGGGCATAGGGATCAGACATATACCCCAACAGAACGGCTGGATCACGCGAGATCGTGTTAACAGGTGCGCCGGGATTCAAACTCAAGCGCGGGGCAATAGTTGCCAAGCGTCGCAAGAGCCACTTCACCACAGCAGGAAGGTTTGGCTCACTCAAGAACGGGGAAGAAGTAATCACCCCTCGTAACGGTAGGTTAGGAGTGCGTAAGACATACTCCAGAACCACCAATCCCCCCATGCTATGCCCGTACAAGAATAGAGGTGTTGTCGGGTAGTGCGCTCGGATGTCTGACAAGAACGCCCCCACATCTTGGCGATAATCTGCCCATGCTTCGATATGCCCCCGTTGCCCTGCGGACTGCCCATTCCCTCGTAAGTCTACCGTTATCACACGGATGCCGTGCGGAACAAGCGCGTTCACCAAGTTCTTGTAGCGTCCGCCATGTTCGTTCCAGCCATGCACCACCGCCACAATCGCCTGATCTTGTTCGTGCTGGGTGGATGCCCACGTTTGAATGAACAACGATGTGCCATCCGCGCTATCAATGTGTTTGGTGGTGTGATTCATGGCAACATCCCCTATTTGTTTGGTATGGTGGGCATTCATTAACGTTGAAACGAACGAGAAGAACATGGGCATTTGTGCAGTCGTATGGTTAAACGTTCAAGGTTGGGTAGGTAAAGCCGATAAATTCTCTTCACCTACCCCGCTGATTTTTACATCAAGCACGGCAAACTACAATAGTATTATTGCTGGGGTCTTTGAGCGTGAAGCTATCGGTGGCTTGGATGCCATTTCGGTTAGCAAGGTCATCAAAGCGCGACGGGTTCACCCATAGTTCAAACTTCTCTAAACCGAGCGTGCCCTCGTGACGTGGCGAACGCCCCGCCCAGATGTTCGCTCCAATGTGATGATGGTAGCCATCATACGACATGAAGGTAGCCGAACCCCTATAATTCACCAAAACATCCACCCCCAGCTTTTGGGTGTAATAGGCTTCTGTATTTTGGATGTGCCCGACATGAAGATGAATATGCCCCATGTAGGTATCAGGGTGTAGCATGGTGAAGGCGGTTTCTTGCCCGCGTAAACTGAGCATCAGATCATCAACGTCGAGGGCGCGACTGTATAGCTGAAGGCGATCACCTATATACCATTGGCTATGTGGGCGATCAGCGTAAATCTCAATGCCGTTCCCTTCGGGGTCTTCTAAGTAGATGGCTTCGCTCACGCCATGATCGCTTAGTCCTTGTAGGGGGGTACGGGTTTGGACAAGATGTACCAACGACTTAGCCAGATCATAGCGACTGGGCAAGAGGATGGCAAAGTGGTATAAGCCAGCTGTTCCACTCACGCGCTTGGCGGTGGGTGTTTCCGTGAGTGCCAGTAAATCCCGACCATGCACCCCTAGATGAATGGTGTTCTGTTGTGTGCGATTCACCTGTAACCCAATCGTCTCGGTATAAAACTGGATGAGCGGTTCAAGGCGGGCGACATTGAGATGAACGAGACCAATGGTTGGTTGTGTCATGATAGCAGTTATCAGTCCTTTACGATGTCTATGACCTAGATCAGTTATGTTAGGTTGTACAATATACTGACGTGTTCTATCAACGAAAACAAACGCACGGAGCGAGTAAAAAATATGATAGAGATTCTGCCTATCACTCCCGAAACCCTCTCAAAGTTAACCCCTACGCGCATCTTTGGGGTGCATCAACATTTTATCACCCAAGTGGCATGGTCAGCAGATAGTCGCTTCATTGTTTCTGGCGATGCCAACGGTACATTGAGAGGTTGGAAAGTGGAAGATGGAACGCAATGGTTCATCTATCCCACCACTTTTCAAGATGTTGTCGCGTTGAGGTTTGCCGATACCAACAAAGGGCATCCCACCTTGATTGTGGGCTTCATGAGTGGCGTGGTACAAGTCTTACAAATCACGCTAGGTGGGCAATGGACACTCCAACAATCCATGCAGCTCCCTCGCCACACGGTCATTTTGGATGTTGCCTTCTATCGGCAGTCCCCTGTTGTGGCATACCAATTATATGGGGATGAGACGCAACTCTTTGTACATCGCTTGGGAGATTATGAACCGCTCCATTCGTTAACCTTGTTGAACCCCCAACGTCCAAACGTTGCTTTCTCTCATGATGGGGAGTGCGTGGCATCGGGTGGGCTATCCGATTCTTACGTGGTTGTTTGGGAAATGGAAAGTGGCGAAGTCAAATGTAACAAGCGAGCTGTCTCGCACGGGGTGCGTGCTGTAACTTTCCACCCCAACCACAACCTGCTAGGCATTGTCGGCTACAGCGAAGATCGCTTTAGCTTGATGGATGTTGAACAATCACGAACAGTAGGCAAGAGTTATGAACAGGCAATGATGGGAGCGTTCACCTTTCATCCCACAGAAATGCTAGTTGCCATTGCCAGCCGTCAATCCACCGGCTCGATTCACATCATTGACCCACATCAAGCCACGATTCTCCACAGCCTGCGCGGTGGAAGCCCCCTTGCCTTTAGCCCCAAAGGGGATCAGTTTGTGTGTGGGATGGGATATGGGGCATACAGCAAGTCCTTGATACTGTGGGATACACACAGCCCAGAACGTAGCATCCTCCATCAAATAGGGGGAACCATCACCCCAGAATCCATTGTGAATGGGGAATTGAAATCGTTCGGCATATTCTCGTTAGGCAAAGTGCCCGTCACCCATACCACCTTCAGCGCAGATGATTTGTATTTGGCATCGGCTTCGCAAGATAAAATCCGCGTTTGGAACTTGGGTAGTGGAGCAGAGGTTGCCCTGTTTTGGCAACACCAAGCGGAAGTTAATCAGATCGCCTTCAGCCCCGATAGCACCCTGCTGGCTTCTGCTAGTGGATACTTCAACAACCATGATGACAACAGCGTGCGCTTGTGGTCAATGTCAACCTTTGAACCCCTTGCCCGCTTCAACCAACATCAAGCACGTGTGAGCAGCGTGGCATGGACACCCAGTGGCGAGTTGATTGTCTCGGCGGATGTCAGCGGACAGTTCATCGTATGGCATCCACACAACCAAAAAGAACGGTATCACCTGACTACACCCTCTTCTATCAATCACTTGGCAATTGATCCCAGCGGTTCACTGATTGCCACTGCACAAGGGGATGCCCTCCATCAAGATGAAGGGGTGCGTTTGTGGAACTTGCGCTATGGGGAATTGTTACGGGAGCTTCATGGGTTAGAGGGTTGGTGCATTGAGGTGGCATTTAGCCCTGATGGACAGCTCCTTTACGCGCTTGATGATCGGCAGACGCTGGGAATCTACAGCGTATTGACGGGTGAACAATTGGTTAAAACACAAGGCGGAACACACTTGAGCGTTAATCCACGTAACGGCACGGTGCTGGTGGGTGACACACAGGGCGTTCGGATGCTAAACCCACTCGGCAAATTCATGGCGACGTTCCCCACGCTCAATCCCGTTCGTGCGCTGGCGATGCAGGATGAGGGCGAATTGTTGGCAATCAGCGACAAACATGGCGATACAGTTCTCTATGGCATTCCGCGTCAGGTTGATCGCAGTCCACGCACCGCCAAAGCGAACAAACGCTATAGCCTTCAATTCATTTCCCTCACTTGTTTACACGCCCAAGAAGGGGATGGGGATGAGGTCTACCTACGGCTTGACGGGCAAACCGTATGGTCGATTGAGGACAGTAACCATAAAATGCACCATCAAGCCACCCGTTCCCCCTTGGTTGACCATGTGGATTTTGAGACGTTGCAAGTGCGACAAGCCAATAAACACCTTCCGCTCTCCCATCGTACCCAACGCGATTTTATTTTTGGGGGCATGACGGGCGTGGTTGAGCTAGAACTATGGGAGGCAGATGCGTTCTTAAGAGGGGGGGATGATTTCTTTGGCTCGGTCAAAGTCATGCCCAACCAAGTCTATGAACCTTTGGTCAAGGTAGAGTTTGAGGCATTGGGGGGGCATTACCTATTCTGTTACAAAGTTCTTGCACAATGAATGCTTTTGGCATAGGATCATGAGAGTGTGTAAACACCCCTAACAGAACCTTAATCTTTTATTTTGAAAGCATCCAAAAATGATTTCTCATGGTTATTATTTAGCCCTCTTCACCGCCCTGTACTTTGTGCAGGGAGTTATCACGGCGTATTCGTCCACCTTCTTTAAGCCCCACATGAACAGCGTAGGCATTAGCCCCGAACGCATCGCCATTGTCAGCAGTTTGAGCCTTGTCCCGTTCATCATCAAACCGCTATATGGCATCTTAAGCGACCGCGTAAATTTGTTTGGGCGAGGCTACCGCGTCCCGTATATGTACGTTGGAATCATTGGGTGTGCTGTGTTATTTTGTGTCGCCTATCTCACGGATCCCATACGCAACTATCCTCTACTTGGGGTTATTGTGGTGGCGATTGTATTCTTCATGGCGTTGTTTGATACCGCCATTGATGCGCTGGCAATTGATGTGATGCCTGTTGAACAATATGAGCGAGCGCAAGGGTTCATGACCGGCGGGCGAGCAATCGGTTTAATCTTGCTCTCGGTGATATTTGGCTATATTGCAGAAAGAATAGGATACCAACCGCTCTTCTTGATTGTCGCAGTTCTATTGTTATTTCCGCTGTTGATGATGTTCCGTGTCAAAGAAGCCCCACAAAAACAAACGCGCCAATTCAACTGGAGCGCGTTCAGCGTATTGGGGCAACCCCGTTATCTGATGGTGTGTGCTTTGCTATTGATAATGTGGACAACTTTCCAAAGCATCGAAAGCATCATCACCCTATTCTTTGCCGATCAACTCAATGCCACAGAAAGCGTGTTGGGGAACTGGGGATCCATTAAGGGAATCGGCATGGTGATTGGCGGATTCGTCATTGCTTTATTGGGCAAACGCTTTAGCTTGAATATGTTGCTCATCGTCACCACATTATCTGTTTCTGTGATGGGCGTTTTCATGAGCGTGTTAAATAGCTTAGATGGCTTGCTATGGTTGGCGGTGAGTTGGGGTGTTGTGGTTGGATTTGAATGGACGCTCAGTGGTTTAATTGCCATGCGTTATACCGATGTGCGCGTTGCCGCCACCATGTTTGCCGTGTTCATGACCGTTTCCAACATTGGCACGGCAATAGGAGAAGGACTAGGCACGGCGTTCCTTCCAAGCATGGGATACGCTGGGGTATTCTTGTGGACGGCAGGCTTAAACCTATTGGTGATCCCGTTGGCAGTTTTCACCTTCCGCCTGTTTGCTTCATCAAGCCACGCTAACGGATAAAATCTTCCAACCGAATGAAGTTGCGTCC
>JBMOEO010000039.1:0-30490 GCA_049318945.1 Phototrophicaceae bacterium
CTAGCAAGGCAATATCGAGATTGCGCCAGAAGTCAATGGAGGGTTGTTGTCCTGCCTCTTTATAGCCGTTATATTCGGCAGTGGCGGCATTCAATGCCTCATCGTAAATGGCGATTGATCCTGCAATATCACCGCTTGCGAGCGTAGACCGCCCCTTATCAAACAGGTGAATCCAATCGCCTGATTCTGCCCCTAGTTGTGAAGTGCGGATGGAATCTTCAAAACGCCCTTGCAAGTAGTAAATCTCTGCCAAGCCGGCAACCGTATCCACTTCGCGCTTACCAAATTCTGTCACAGCTTTTTCATAATCAGCGATTGCCAAGCCGAGTTTGTCTTCGCCTTCTGCATTGCCATTATCGCGGTAATCAAAGCGGTGAGCGATAGCACGTGCCACATACGCATCTTCATAGTAGGGTGCCAATTCGATTGCTTTGGTATATTCTTGTGTCGCTTCTGCAAATAGGAATTGAGAAGCCAACGCACGACCTTCTGCATAATGAGCCATCGCTTCATCAGGCAACACCAAGATTTCTTTGCGGTAATTATCAATGGTGGACGAGATTGACCACACAATGATGATGAAGGACGCAAACAAGATCACCACACGCAGGCGAACGTCGGTGATGAGCGTGACCGAGAACCCAAGTAGGATCAACGCCAACGTTAACCATGTCAGATAGTTGGTGTAGTTATCCGCCTTTTCATCCCAGTCAACGGTCAATTGATTGTAGTTCTTAAATTTTTCCGTTTTGAAGGTCAACTCACGGATGAATGTATCTGCCTCAAATCGTTCGATTTGTGGGCTAGTGGAAAAATCCGACGGATCGGGATAGTATTCTGTACCCATCAAAGGACTGAGGGTTAGCAGGCGATCACGAATTACTTGAGCGCGTTCTTGTTCAGGGGTGTTTTCATATAAGCTACTGGTGTAGGCACGAGTGTCCCATTCTAGCCATAGACGGTAAACTTGCGTCCAAGCATAGCCAGATTCTATCTCTCCCACTGTTTGCACGCGCGTGGCTTCAATGAGTTCCTTTTGTGCCAGTGTTGCAAATTGTGACACGCGCAAACCAGCATCACTCTCCAAAGAAGCGATCACGCTGGTTAAAACCGCCAGCACCGCAATGATTAGTGCGACAATACTTAAAAATGTATTGGCGGCGAATAATGGACGTTCCTGTGTTTCTTGGTGTTGTTCAGACATAATCGCCCCCTAAGCCATAAAGAATTGTAAATAGATGGTGTAGGCAAAACTTCCCACGAACGTTACAACCCCTAACCCCAAGATTGAAAAACGCAACACACGCCGATCTTCATGGAAGATAGAGGCAACCGCATAAAATGCCAAAGCAGTCGCTAGGGCAGTGAAGATGTTGTTGTAGACGCGAATTTTATCGCGGTTGGCATTCGCCTCATCAAACCACGGTTGTGACTCAAGATCATACTCACGGGCAGATTGTGCTTGGCGCGTTTGGAATTCGCGTTCCGCATCATAGCTTCCATCAACATTCAAATATTGACCGGGGAAGAAAAACCGCGCTTGGGCGGTCAATGACGAGGACTCTTCATAGCGTTGGTTTAAGCGAGCAAGTTCTTCTTCGCTGGCTAATGAGTCGCTCAGTTGCGCCTCTAAGCTGTCTGTGTATAGTTGATGTTGAAGGTAGTAGGTATAGATAGTCTTGTTTTGGATCGCTTCTGATCGGTTAATAATTGTTGTGCGTTCACGATTCACCAACGCAACCATCCCTTCATAATCAATCGTTTCAATATCAATTAGCGTTGCAGACCATGCGGCAAACGTACTGAAGATTGCAGCAACGGTCAACAAAATGGCAACGATAATTTCTATCGGTTCAAGCTCATCAATTTCGGTTAACTCAATGCCTTCTGAAATATCGGACATAATTCCCTCTACATACAAGATAATCAAATTGCTAGGAACATAAAAGAGATGTATCCCATACCAATAGGATACATCTCCAACGCACGGATTATAAATGGTGGAAAAACAAACCTACAAAAAACTATCAACCACCACCAGCACGACCGGGGCGTGCCTTTTCTTCATCGCTACCACCACGACCCACACGCGCAACCCCATCTAATGCGCTGGCACCTTCAGCAAGAAGGGCTTCAAAGGCGGCATCAAACTGGACAAATAGCGTACCTGCTTCTAAGTCGGTAGGCAACGTTGCTCCGCCCTTGCCACCTTTACCACCCTTGCCACTATCAGCGGATTCTTCGCCAAGTGGGAGGGTATCGGTAATCATCCCCGTTACCACCATTTCACCACTGGTGGCATCGTAGGTGGGTGCTTGCAATTGCAATGTGTAGATAGCGGTTTCAAGTTCCAACACAGCTACACCTTGTAGTTGATCGGCTACATTTGCCCAGCTCAAGGCGAAGGTGGCGGCATCGGTACGACCAGCATCAAAGTATGGAGCGGTCAATAGCCAGGGGATATAGCTATCAACGCCCGTGAGGGTTAGGGTCATAGCTTCTTCAGAGCCTTCAAACGAGGCGGTTTCAAAGCCAACGATATAGCTACCGTTCAATTCTGCATCTTGTGCCAAACCCGTGCCAACTAAGGCAAAGGACAAGACCATGATGATGAATAGAGGAATGAGGCGAAACTTATTTTTCATCTGCTTACTCCGTAAACATACATTGCTAGATTGATAGTTTATAGTAAAGATAATGATACTAAAAAATGTTTTTTTTCCACCTAAATGTTGAGCATTTATGGAATCTTCATTCATGTAGGGATTAGGTATAATAAGGATCACTGTCCTTAAATGGATCTAACTGTGGTGATGATGCAACCCAACACAAAAATAGAGAACTTGATTCCCATTTGGCAACTACCCCATCCTGAAGACCCCATCCAGCCTCCTCCCCTTATTCAGGATACCCCTCTGGATGAGAAGGAATTCGCACGGTATGAATGGCACAAAGGCATTAATCTATTTCAAACCAATGTAGAGCAGGGTGTTCAAACGATTTACCGCATGTTAGAAATGGCAAATCGCCATCGTTTTCAGCCATCCATCGCTATGGCTAGATTGGCACTCGGCTATTATGAGGGACAACGCGGGCACATACGCCCATCACGGCGGCACTTGTTCAATGCTTTAGCAGAAGTGCGACTGGATAATCTAGCGTTCCATGAGGGAACTACTTACTATTATCTGGGTTGGGTGTGTTGCCTTGAGAACGCCCATTGCGAAGCCATCACATATTTACAACAAAGCCTGTTTCTTGCCTATCATAGCCAATCCCTCTTGTTAGAAGCATCTAGCCATTTTCAGATGGGGTATGTATATGCTTGGGAAAGAAAGTGGAAACAGGCTTTTGACCACACCGATAAAAGCCTCAACCTGTTTCTTGCCTTAAACCACCCACAAGGCATCTTAGAAACTTACCATCAGCAAATTACCATTCTTGAGGAAGCACACCAATTAGAGGAAGCAGAACGCATCCTCAAGTTAGCTCTTGTTCACGCCCAACAGTACGGCACATTTGAGCAACAAATCAGGCTTTTACAAAAATATAGCTTTTTGAAATATAAGCAGGGAAGCCTATCTGAAAGCACTCAGGCACTGGGTGTGCTAATGATGCAACCCAACCTAGCAGACGATTTCACCCTAGAAAACTATGAACTTGCCCGCAAACTACAAGCGGCACTTGGCAAAAAACAGTTTGAGAAACTCGCCCTATTCTATGCCAACCTGCCACTTATCGCTTTTGTACAAACCTTATTTGGTGGGTAGGTCTACGGCATAAGGACGGGGATATTGCTCACAATGAAACTCATGCACAATTTGATACCATGGCGCATCATCCGTTAGGTTCACCAGACAGATGGACTGCACCGCAACGACGCTAAATTCAGCAAACAACGTTTGGCAGGCTTCAAAGATTGGGGCAGGGTTCGCGCTCACAAATGGATTGAGTAAGGTGAAGTGTGGAACGAAGTTGTCATAGATGTAAGGGGTGAAGTAACGAGCGGTACGGTGTGCCAAGTGATGAGCAGAGCCGAACGCCTGTGGGTCTTGTTGTAGTTTCCGCATGGGGCGCGAGAGGATGCCATACTTTGGGAGCATCGCGCATAGTAGGGTGTGCAACGTTTGGAAGGATTGGTTGGGCATATAACGCAAGCCAACGAAAGACTCCCCCCAAATTAGATTGGGGGAAGCCAGCAACTCCATCGGTGTATGGGGGTCTAGCACATCCAGAATGTCAGCAACGGTTTCAATCACGGCATCCCAAGCAAGCGTACTAGGATCATATTCATACGTCCCAGCGGTGGTGACATGAAAACCATAGTATTGGCACATCTCCACCCAATCGCTATGGAACTCCCCTAAAGCTCGACGGGTTGGGTTATCCACAGGAAGGGATTGGCAGGCGCGAATATCATAGCCTAAGATTTCGCTCCCACGTTGGTACAGTAGCGAATCAGCAGGGGGAATATAGTAGATTGCAAACTTTGCCATAGCCTATCCATACTTCTCTAAGAAACTATCCATATCGTAGAGATCATCAAACCGCGCTTCTAGCGTTGGGCGATCCCAATCCCACCATTGAATGGTGAGTAGTTTCTCAATTTGTTCATCACTGAAACGCTTACGGATGGGCTTTGCTGGAACACCCACGACAATCTGATACGGTTCAACATCTTTTGTCACCACCGCGCCAGACCCCACCACCGCGCCGATGCCCACCTTGACACCCGGCATGATGATGGCACCGTGACCAATCCAAACATCATGCCCAATCTCACAGCGGTTGGCGCGTCGCCACTCAAAAACTTCGGTGTCATCGGTCGTGCCCAAACCGAAAATCTTACGGCGATAGGTCATGTGATGCTGGGTGACACGCCACATGGGATGATTGCCGGGGTTAATGCGCACATGTGAAGCAATCGAAACAAACTTACCAACATCGCTATAGATAATGTCCACATCCCCAGCAGCATAACTATAGTCGCCAAAGGTGGATTCAATGATGCGACAGTTGGCAAAGATTTCTGTCCATGCCCCTATGTGACTATCCATGATGAAGACATCATCATGGAAATAGGGTTCTAGCCCAAGTTGTTTATCGCGCTTTTTTGCCAACACTTCTTCGTTTTTAGGATGCAAGTCGATATGAATCATCAGGATAAAACCTTTGCGCCATTGGTTAAACGCGCCATGAACATATCCCAATAGACTGCTTCCCCCTCACGGAAGGTCGCATGAACGCGAGGATGGTGATAGTCATGGGTGATGAGCACAAGGTCTGCTCGCTTGCCTACCGCGATCTTACCGCGATCAGTAAGGTTGACGGCATCGGCAGGGTTAGCTGTCACCAATTGAAGTGCTTGAGGAAGAGGCAAGATGCCATCAGCAGCAATTTTGAATGCCGCTTGTAAGGGGGCGGCTGGATAGTAATCTGTGGCAAGGCTATCCACCAATCCATTTCGCACACCCTCTAACGCGCTGAGATTGTTGCTGGTGCTTTTGCCCCGATACGCATTCGGTGCCCCCATCACAACGTGCATTCCCAACCGACGCGCTTCTTCAGCAGCCTCAAACGAAACCGGAAACTCGCTCACGGTGACACCCAATTCAGCCATCTTGTTGACTTTCTCAATCGTATCATCATCATGAGAAGCAACCACAATCCCATTCCTAACCGCCAAGTCGGTCATGCCTTTGACAAGATTCCAGTCACGTGGGACTTCTGCCTCTTCAAGAATTTTGGCTTTAATCTTTTCGATTGCGCCTTCATCAATCAAGTCGGTGTCCGCTCCCATCCACCTCTTCATGAAGCGAACGTAGTGGTCAACATCAGTGTACTGCCCTTGTCCGGGAGTATGATCCATGAGGGAGACCAAATGAAGTTGGTTATCACGGAGCAATTCAGTCAGCAGATCAATCGTATTCATGTTACGAACTTCAAAGCGAGCGTGCACGCGCATATCACACAACAAAGAGGTGCGTTGTTCATTGACAGCGCGGATGATTTGCATCGCATTTTCAGAGCGTCGCAAGTCCCCTTTGTCCCATGAGAATGAAATGGCTGCAAACGCCGTCGTGATGCCAGTGGCAACTAGGCGTTTATCTAGCTCATATATCCCTAGCTCAACCGGAAAGAATGCGCCTGGGCGCGGTTCAATGTCACGCTCCAGCATGTCGCCATGAAAATCGACGATGCCAGGGATTGCCATCAACCCACGACAATCTATTGATTCATGTGAGATTTCCCCTTCAACAATCTCGGCAATCATCCCATCTTCAACGCGGATCGCGCCTTTTTCTAGCACGCTATCTTCTAGTACGATTTGTAAATTACTTAACCAATAGGTTTGGATCATGCTCAATGCCCCTATCAATAGACTCTAAAACCAGTTCGATGGAATCATCCAGTAAATCTTGAACATCTTCGGGATGATGGAACACCCCCATAATTGCCACCCCTTCTGTCTTCAGACGCGCTAATTCACGATGAAGAGATGCACGTGCTTGAACATCCAATGACGCAGTGGGTTCATCCAACAACAATAAACGATGGGGACGAATGAGCGCACGCGCCAGATTCACCTTCTGCTGTTCCCCACCGCTAAACGTTGTTGGGTAGGCATGCCACAAATCAGACTTCAATCCGAAAGACTCTAGCAAACTCTCCGCCCGTTCTTGGGCAACCTCAGCAGATACCCCTTGCAAAAGAAGGGGTTCACTGACCAACTGCAAAGCAGTGATACGCGGACGAGGGCGTAAGAACTGGGTGACAAACCCGATCTCCTGTTTACGAAGCAATGCCATATCGACATCTGCCAGACTTGCCAAATCCACCACCCCATACTGGGATTGATACAGAGCTTCTCCAGAAGTGGGGCGATAACTACGGTATAAACAGCGCAAGAGGGTACTCTTGCCCACACCATTGGCACCGCTCACCAACAGAAATTGCCCCGCCGTCAGGTCGAAGTTTAGGTTGGCAAACGCGGAAATCTCACGCGCCAAATGGTGAATAAAAAATCGCTTGCTATAATTCTTGACACTCAAAACATTCATCAGCGTTGTCCTAGAGTTTGGCATGAACCAGTTGTTGGGTGTATTCAGCTTGGGGGTCTTCAAGAATTTGGTCGGTTAACCCTGCCTCAATCACCTCTCCGTTGCGCATGACCATCACGCGATCAGCAAGAGTGCGGATAACCCCTAGGTCATGTGACACAATCAAAATCGTCACCGTTAGTTCTTGTTGCAATCGCTTAAGCGTATCCAAAACCAACGCCTGCACACTCACATCTAATCCTGTGGTTGGTTCATCCAACAGGAGTAGTTGCGGCTTGAGGGCTATCGCCTTTGCCAGTTGAACCCGCTGTTGCATTCCGCCGGATAAACGCATGGGCAAATCATCCATACGATCTAACGGAAATTCAGACACTGCCAAAGAGCTTTCTGCCACATCGCGCAAGGTCTTAAAGCGACGCTCGCCCGTAATGAGCAGGCGTTCGGCAACGTTCCCCCCGCTGGTATAGTGCATCCGTAAACCCAGATGGGGGTTCTGATACACAATGCCAATGTGTTGCGTTTGGACTTCGCGCCGACGGTAGCGATCGCACGCCAATAAGTTTTCCCCTTGAAGCGCGGGGACGTTCAAGTTAAATGTGCCCCCCTCTGCTGTCTCTTGCAGATTAAGCAAGCGTAAAACGGTAGACTTCCCTGAGCCAGATTCCCCAACAATCCCCAACACTTCGCCGGGGTAGACATCAAAGCTGACATCTTGAACCGCACGCACACGCCCGTATGTTTTGTGTAGATGTTGCACATGCACCAAAGGCATCTCGGTAATCAGTTGTGGAGTTGCTAAGGGAACAACATTATTTAAGGTATCCATCGTGATAGAAGCTCCCTTCATCGTCAAAGTAGGTTGTCCCCATAACCGTGTTGGCATCACGTTGGATCAACTTGGCAACATAGCCCGTATCAGAAACTTCAAATGTAGAAGAACCATCTGCTTGTGGGATTTCGTTCATGAACTTGTTTTGTATCCCCGTCCTCACACACACCCAACCGCGCTGATTTTCCACACGGAAAGGCACATCATCAAATTCCAACGGATAGACATTGGTATAAGGGGGGACAGCATATAGACGTTTTTCGCGCCCTGCAGAAAGAATCGTTAGGTGTTGCGCTTGGTGAAGTTTAGGATTATCCCAACGCGGAACAGGGCTAGGACTCATGATGTAGCGGTTGTGTACCATCACAGGGTAACTGGCACCTTGAACATAATCCCCAAAACGCACCAACTGCTCATACAGCACCAGCCACATTTGCCCGTAGTCGCGGTCAGCGTGCATCTCACGGGATTTCGCCATATCGCTTTGCACTCGTCGCAAAGGTTCAGGGTCTGGCACTTGTAAGATCAGCACCTGTTTTTCGGTCAGGATTTCTTCGGGAATACGATGGCGACTTTGAATCAACGTTGCCTGAAGGGTGTCGGTGGTGGTCTTTGCATCGCTCATGCGTGTGATGAAGCGACGCAAATTAGCGGCGTTCACGCTATCATCCGCCCCTTGGTCAATCACTTTCACCGTATCGTTCGGGCTAATCAAGCTCAATGTTGCCTGTAGACCGCCCGTTCCCCACCCACGCGCAATGGGTAATTCTCGGCTGGCGTAGGGAATTTGTGCGCCGGGTAGCGCAATCCCTTTCAGAATACGACGGCGCAACTCACGCTTGGCATAAGCATCTAGGAAGGCGTAACTATAATCACTGGCAGGATGTGCTAGTTCTTTCAGGCTCATGCTGTCACCATCTTGGTAGATTCATTGGATTCAGGAGAGGTGTAACCCTCTTTGTTGGCGGGGTATTCAGCTTGAATAACCTTGCGGATGGAGTCCATACCGCTGGCAAAGGTGACATAGTGGGGCAGTTTGAAGTGAATACAAAAGCCCGACGATTCAACGGATTCAGTATGATAGAGGACGAAATCTTCAGTGTGGGCAGGATGCGGTTCTGCTTGATTCATTTCCATATCCAGAGTTGCCCCAGCGATCAACTTGACTTCATTCCACCCCATGGTTGCGGTGTAGCCCAGTTTATAGCCTACCCCACCTTCGCCACCGCTAGAGATGATCTCCGCTTGGCTCATGCGGAAACGCCCAACGCTAAAGGATTCACCAGAAATGGGATGTACCATTTCAAGATCACCATACGCCAAACGCAACTCATTCACTGTGGGATGGGTAAAACCGTAACCTCGCATGCCGGCATACCCCAACGCCAACACTCCCCCCGTCTCTGCGCGTGCCAACGCCTGTAAACGATGGGCGCGTGGCGCAGGCATGGCGATGGGATCACGGGTGACATCGGGGATGTCGGAAGGATTGTCGGGGTTGGTGGCGCGTGGAATTTGCACCAATAGATGATTCTCGCGCTCCCAATCCGCTACCAACGGATAACTGCGTGGGGCTGGATGATCGGCAAGATCAACGGCTGGCGTAGGCTCAACCGCCGCACCCTCTAAAACATCCGTGCGCAAAATGCGATGGCTGTAATCCAAACTAGGTCCGAGAATCTGCCCGCCGGGAATATCCTTGAAGGCGGCAGAAATTCGCCGAATGGTGGTCATTCGCTCTGTTGTAATCGGTTGGGCATAGGCAATACGCGGTTGTGTAGAGCGATATGCACGCAACAACAAAACCGCCTCGTATAAATCACCGCCACTTTGCACCAATGCCAACGCCGCAAGTTCAGGAGCATAAAGCGACCCCTCCCCCATCACACGATCCACTAAATACGGCATCGTTTCCAAAACTGTTTGTACCGCCTCTAAGGTGACATTTCCCTTGAGGGCGTGGTAAAACCGCTCGGATTGATCTATCGCTTGCTCTCCACCTTTGGTTGCTACATAAGCCATGTGTGTTTATTCCTCTACTAAAGTGGTGCGAGGTAAGCCAATGACGCGGTTGCCCTCTACAAAGAAAGCGTCCCACCCCATTGGATAGTGAATCATCTGTTGACGCATCTTCCAGAACGGCTCAGGAATCCCTGCCAGCTGTACCGTTATGGTCGATAGGATGCCGGGTCCTTGCCAAATGGTGGTTTGCCCAGCTGACATTTGACAACCGAGAATGAGTGTGCAAGCCTCCTGTGGGTTCAACATCGTTCCCACTGAAGCCTGTTGCAAAAGGTCAAGCTCAAGACGGTTGGATACAAACCAATAAGCTGCCTGATCGGGAGGTTGTGCATGAGAGCCACTGCGTTCAAGATAGGGCATCCATTCCATATCAGGCGTGTAATAACTTGTTTCAATGTCTAACAAGGTATCCGCTATAGCGCGAAAACTCTCATCAGTGTTAGAGGTGGGCAAGGTGAAAACACGACCGGGAAACGACAAAGCGTTCATCAGGGCGATGAAGGTATCGTGCGTGAGGGCTTCTAGGGCTGTGTAATGTGTTGCAACCATTGGGTTAGAAAGTCTCCATGTTGACACGAGTAGCTTCTACTTGACGCAACAATTGTTGCTCCTGCTCCGCAAGCAATTGCGCCTGTTCGGCAACAAAAGCATTGACCTGCTCCGTCAACAATTGTCCGCGTTGGGTGGCATCTAAAATCGCCAATGCCAAAGCCTGCTCAAGATCGCGCCCCATACAAGCGGCATAACCTTTATACCCCTCAACCGTGACAAAAGCCTCTGCAATCAGCACTTCACCCAGATGAAAGATCGTTCCATCCACGCTATCGGTGGCAGGCACCATCACCAAGCCTGTACGGTTTTGTTGAACGATGATCTCCCCCAGTTGGGGAATGAGGTCATCCACGAATAGCTTCACCGTTTGCGACGGTGCATGGGTCAAGATACTCAACATCTCACTCATTTATTCATCCATTTCATTTTTGGATAAAATAAAACAATAGTCTAAATTTTCATTTGAATCAACGATTATTTTATTAAATTATGACCGCTTAGTCATTTTGTGTAGTTATATTCTTGCGTGTGGAAATTTTAAGGGGGTGAGAAGGGGCAAGGAGATTGCTCTCCCTACCCCTTGAGAAATTCAGAACGGCTTATTGTTCAGCGGTGACGGCGGCAATATCACGAACTACATCATAGAAATCGGAAATGGTTTCCAAACCGAGTTCAGTAGCAAGTTCTTCGTTTTGAGATGGGTCAATGAATACGCGACCAGCAGCTTCAAAAGCAGCTTGATCGGTACCAGTAGCAATCAATGCAGCTTTAACAGCATCCTTGAAGGATTCAGGAAGATCAGCACGGATGCCGAATGGGGTGTTAGGAATGGGAGCAGATTGAGCAATTACAACAAGATGACCATCGGGGCAGTCAGCGTAGGTTGCATCGATCATTTCTTGGGTGAGGGTGACACCAAGTGCATCTTCTTCAAACCCACAAACTTCTGCCAAACCTTCGGTGCGTTGAGCAATCAAGTTACCTTCAAAGGTGGTAGCAGCTTGAACATCGCCATTGATGAGGGCGAGAACAGCTGCAGGGTGAGAACCGGAGAAGACAGGGTTCAACCAAGCGTCTACATCAGAAGGGGTTTCGAGACCTTCGATGTCGCTGATGAGGCGAACTACAGGTGCGTTACGACCAGAGGTAGAAGCGGGATCAACGAATGCTACGTCCTTGCCTTCGAGGTCAGCGAGAGTTGCAATTTCATTGCCCTTCTTGGTAACGAATACGCTGTAATAGAAAGGACGAAGAGCATCAACGTTGATTTCTTCGAGGGTCTTACCTTCAACATCAGATTCGGTAGCAACTACTGCAATTGCTTCTGCATTGGCTTCGCGTTCAGCAATAACATAGCTGAAAGGACCAACCATCATTGCATCAACTTGACCAGCTTCCATTGCCGCAATAACAGCACTGTAGGTGGTTCCTACGTTAACGAGAACAGGGATACCCAATTGTGCTTCGAGGTAAGCGCGGAGAGGTTCTGCATCCGTGAGAGCAGAAGCAGCATCATCACCAGCAAACATACCGAAAGAGAAAACTGCGGGCCAATCAGTGCGATCAACAGTCGCGTCTTGTGCAGAAACCAAAGAGACGGAGATGGCTAGAACAGCCAAGACAAGAAGGATACGAACGAACTTATTCATGCTACTTTTCCTCATGGTTAGATACTCTTGATAACAAAACTGGCTTTTGGAGTTTTCCAATCACCCCTTGTAACAACAACTATTTTTGTGGCGTATGGGAAAACTAGGTATACCCATACGCCCTATTATTATTAGATGATCCACTTGCGCAATTGATTGCTGGAACGGTCAATTACAGTAACAACGATCATCAAGAGAACAACTGCGCCCATCAAACGGTTGAACTGATACAAGGCAGTATATTTCTGGATGATGAAACCAATCCCACCTGCACCCACCAACCCAAGAATGGTTGAGGCGCGGATGTTCCCTTCAAACGTGATGAGGGAGTAGCTGGCAAGCAATGGGAAGGCTTGTGGCAAAACTACAAAGTTGAAAACCTGAATGGCGTTTGCGCCGGTGGCACGAACTGCTGCCACTTGGTTGGGATCAATTTGCTCAAACGAGTCTGCAAATAGGTGGGCGTTGTAACCAACCGAGCCAATCACCAACGCAAGCACCCCAGCGAAAGGACCCAAGCCGACCGCGCTCACCATAATCAACGCCCAGATGAGCGGGGGAATGGTGCGCAACACGTTCAAAACCAAGCGCGTGATTTGATATACAGCAGGATGAGGGGAGACATTTCGAGCTGCTAACAGTGCCAAGGGGATGGAAAGCACAATCGTTGCTACCGTACCAATGATTGCCATTTGAACGGTTTCAACCACTGAATCTAAGATGATGGGATAACCAACCACCATTTCATTCTTTTGAACCACATAGCGGTTAGAATCAACACGCTCATTTTCGCCATAGGGTACGGCGTTAATGGCACGCTTGCCCTCTTCCACCATCAAGACGCTTTGATCCCATTCATCTAAAACGATGATGTAGCCGGGTTCAGCGATATAAGCGCGGAGGGTGTGTACCTCTTCTTTGTTGTAGTTCGCCGCTTCTTCAGGAGTAATCACCCTCGCATCATCTGCGCCTGTGATACGCAATACATAATAAAGAGTTTGTCCTTCAGCAAGGTTTGCAATCTCTTCATCGGATGCCCGTGCGCGACGTTCGGCTTTCTCCACACGTTCTACAGGGCGACCGCCCAGATTTCCCCAGCTGATCGCGCGTTCGCTCCCATCGAGGTATTCAAATTCAATGGGGAACAACTTCGCTACGAAGTTGATAAGGGTTGGGATACCTTGAAAAAATTCGGCGGGACTTGCATCCACACCGCGATTGCTCCACACCAGCACGACCACTGTTAAAACAAGGATAACGATGCCACTCAGATTGAGGGAGGGAAGCGGACGTAGAATATCTTGACGAATACGTTCGATTTCAGCCCGTTGTTTAGCATTTTCTTCTTGGGCAATGCGTTGATCTTGAACTTTGTTTTCTAGCATTTATGCCCCCTCAGCGATTAATTGGGTGTGTTCAACGGAGTTTTGATGTGCCACAGAGGCATGAACAGGTTGATCTTTATCAAAGCGATAAATACGATCCATTGCCTCTTCGTCTAGTTCGGCGGGGCTACCATCAAAGACCACTACGCCTTTAGCGATTCCGATCATGCGATCAGTGAATGCCTTTGCTAACTCCACTTCATGGATATTGATGAGGGTTGGCACGCCTTCTTCACGTGCAATACGGGCGAAGTCACCCATCACCGTCCAAGACAGTTCGGGATCAAGGCTGGCAACCGGCTCATCAGCAAGCAACAAGCGTGGTTGTTGAGAGATCGCGCGTGCAATATTGACACGTTGCTTTTCTCCACCAGAAAGGCGATCAGCACGGAACTTAGCACGATGCAACATATTGACACGTTCAAGACTACGACTAGCAATCTCACGTTGTTCTTTGCTGAAGTAGCCCAAGTACCCAAAGATGTTTTTGTTATATCCCAAGCGTCCAGTTAAGACGTTCATATTGGCAGAAAGACGATTTACAAGGTTGTATTCTTGCCAAATGAAGCCAATCTCTTTGGACAATTTAGCAAGTTCGCGCCTGTTGAGCGCGGTGATTTCGATGTCGTCCAGCATGATCTTGCCCGATGTAACGGGTTGCATGCCATTGAGGGTGCGCAATAGGGTAGATTTGCCTGCGCCAGAACGTCCGATAATCGCAATTAGCTCTCCGGGACGCGCTTCAAAAGAAATAGACTTGAGTGCTTGTGTACCGTTTGGATACACCACCCCAACATTTTGAACAGACAGAACGCCCACTAAATCACCTCATCACAACCTATGCGAAACGAAAGATAACTTTTGAAACTATTTACAGCTTGGTTAGGGTACTGTTAGATTGTTATGTGGGGGATATGGGAGCATTAAGTTTTGTGCTGACTAAAGCGTATTATTGATAACATGTAATTATTATTCGCTTAATCTATAGCCACATTGCAACATCGCTATGCGTTTTGCTGGAGATAAATGGTAAACTCAACGCCTTAAAGTTGAATTTCATAGGAATTACAATCATGCAAGATTATTTTTATTTGGTGGGAACGTTGGACGAAACCGCACACTATCGGGTTGCCCTCCAACAGAACAACGAAGTATTTGAGCTGGCATCCCCGTATGATGATTTAGGTTTCATCATGCAAATGAAGGACACCGCTAACCTGATCGAACAACTACAGCATGCCATAGTACGCCCCACGCACAACGCGGTCGTGCCCATCCGCATTCCGCAGATGGCTTCGGTGTGGGCGGCGGGGGTTACTTACAAAATTAGTGAAGAAGCGCGTGAGCGCGAATCAAAAAATAGCACCATCTATACCCGTGTTTATCATGCTGAACGCCCCGAACTCTTTGAGAAGGCAATGGGCTATGAGGTTGTATCCAGTGGGGATTCTGTGGGGATTCGCTTTGATGCAAGCTGGTCTGTTCCAGAACCTGAATTGACGGTGGTCTATAGTGCCACGCTCAACGTGATAGGATTTACCATCGGCAACGATATGAGTTCACGCGACATAGAAGGTGCCAATCCGCTCTATCTCCCCCAAGCAAAATCGTATGAGCGTTCTTGCGCAATCGGCTCACGCATTTGGCTTGTGCCGAACGCCACCCAATGGGAGATCGTGAAGATGTCCATTCAAATTGAACGTGACGGTCAAACCCTCTACAGCGGAAACACCACCACCCAGCAACTCAACCGCACTCTTGCCGAACTAACGGATTATCTGGGGCGGTGTAAATCTTTTCCGTATGGGGTGTGCTTGTTGACCGGAACGTGCTTAGTCCCACCCGATAGTTTTACGCTGGCACAAGGAGACACGGTGCGGATTCAGATTGAACACATCGGGGAATTAGTCAATGAGGTTGTGGTTGTGGGCAATCCACGATAAACAGGTAGGTGATGGGGTTTGCGTTCCATCACCTACCCATTCACTTAGTCGTCTAACTCGCCATCGCGTGGTCTAAAACTCATACGGATGGGGGTGCCGGGGAATTGGAACGAATCCCGAATTTGATTTTCGAGATACCGCCGATAGCTAAAATGAACCAAGCGCGTGTCATTCACGTGGAATAAAATCATCGGTGGAGCAACCGCCACTTGTGTCACAAAGTAGAGCTTCAAGCGTTTCGTACTACTTGAGGGAGGGGGATGCTTGGCAACGGCTTCTCGTAGGATGTCATTCAACTTAGACGTAGGAATGCGGAATGAGCGCATCTCCCAGACAAACATGGCTGTTTCTAACAGTTGGTGAATGCGTTGCCCTGTCAAAGCACTGGTGAATATGATTGGGACATGGGGCAAGAAATCGAGCTTCTCTCGGATTTCCTCTGTGAAAGTGTTCATGGTGTAGGTGTCTTTTGCCACCGCATCCCACTTGTTCACCACCAACACCACGCTCACATTTGCTTCTTTGATATAGCCAGCAATGTGTTGATCTTGCTCAGTGATGCCTTCGGTTGCATCCACCAACAACAACGCAACATCCGCACGATCCAACGCTTTCAACGCTCGCAACACGCTATACTTTTCTACGCCGGGTTCAATCCGCCCACGCCGACGAATGCCCGCCGTATCAACCAGACGGATGCGTTGCCCATGCCACTTGATTTCGGTATCAATTGCATCGCGTGTGGTACCGGCATACGGGCTAACGATGGTGCGTTCTTCCCCAACCAGATGATTGAGCGTACTACTTTTGCCCACGTTTGGTCTGCCGACGATAGCGATCTTGAGAATGTCTTCATCATCGTCATCCTCATCTAGCTCCTGCTTGATGTCACCAAACGCCTTCACAATCACATCAAGCAAATCACCAACGCCAAGCCCGTGCATCGCGCTGATGGCAAAGACTTCCCCAATTCCAAGTCCATAAAACTCGAAGGCACGATCAACATCTTTGAGGTTGTCCGTTTTATTGGCGGCAATAAAAACCGTGCGATCTGTGCGACGCAAAATCTCAGCGATCTCTTCATCAGCTGCGGTGATCCCGTGTCCACTATCCACCAACATCACGATAACATCCGCGTCTTGTATGGCGATCATCGCTTGGGCGCGAATTTGTGGAACAAACTCTTTGCTTCCTTCAGCAAGTGGCGTTTCATC
The DNA here is from genome assembly GCA_049318945.1 of Phototrophicaceae bacterium. GTDB lineage: Bacteria > Chloroflexota > Anaerolineae > Aggregatilineales > Phototrophicaceae > CAIRDJ01. The sequence goes on from JBMOEO010000039.1 coordinate 16,656, forward strand.
CCGAACGCCTTTTGGCTCGTAGATTTCAATACCACCCGTATCAATGACGTAGAACTCCGCGCCATTCCAATCAGCATTCCCTTGAATGCGATCTCGTGTCGTGCCGGGGATATCATCGGTGACGGCAATCCGTTCACCTACTAAACGATTGAATAAGGTACTTTTGCCTACATTGGGACGACCCACTAAGGCAACCACAGGTTTATAAGACATCTGACTTCTTCATACAACTATACGGTTAGTAAATCTACACATGCCATGCTATGGCTCAGTCGTTGGGGTGACAAGTTTATCCAGTTGAATATCAATCAAAGCAGGTAAAACCGAAACCTCAACTTGTTCAATGGCACCCCCACCAATGCTCACCAAGGGTTCAACTTGGTACGATCCCACTGCGGACAAGCTATTCAAATCCAATACCACTGTAAAATCTGCTTTGGTAAGGGCATTCAAAATGGGTTGTGCACCATTTACCAAAATCGTTACAGCTTCTAATGATGGGGTTGCTATGAATGTTGCATCTAAACCAATTAAATTGATAGGGACATCATCAAATTGGCGACTAGATTGAATGGGGTCTATCCCAATTGAGACCGTGATTTGCGCTTGTGTCAAAACCAGTATATCAGATAAAGGCAACTGAACCGGAACTACAACTTCAAAATCTGTAATGTGATTAGCCAAGTCAATTGGCTCAGTAGATAAGGTGGAAGGCAACCCCTCTAGCAGTTCTTGTGTGCCTGACACAATGATGCTCTGTGGCTCATAGCTAAAATCAGCGGTCAGGGTGTAGCCATCTGGCAATGCCCCCGTCAGTTTAGGGGATACCCTTAGCTCGCGTACATCGCTACGGGGTGAAAGTTCCGCCACAACCGTTACTTGATTGGGCTTGAGGGTCAGATTGTTGAGAGGCAATTCATCAGATGCCACTAGGCTAGGTTGAAGCGTGAATGAGACACTCTCTTTATGCTGACTTAAATCTAGCTCCACCCGCGCAGAAGCCACACGATTCACTTCATCTTCAGTGCCCGTCACTAAAATCTGATTAGCATTCGCGGTCAGGCTTTCTAGCTTTACGGTGCGTGGAGGCTCTTCCATAACCAGCATCTCTAACGGGATGATCCGCTCAAACCGCTGTTCCACATCCAGATTAACTTGCTTGGGGTCAAGGTCAAGCACGGTTACTTGCCGCGCCACTTGTACTTCAAGGGGTATGCTCAATCTGCCCTCAAGCACAACATCAGAAAGATCAACCACAATGGATAAATCATCCGCCGAAAGACGTTGTGCATCAGATTGTTGCACCCGTAAAGCAACCCATGCTGTAGAGGGGAGGGTATTGGTGACGATGAGGCTATCGGGTATACGGTAGTCAATCTCTACGGCTTGATAGGTGCGCGTTACGAAAGGATCCGATTCCAGTTTCGCCGTCACCCATAACAGCGTTGCCACGATGAGCGACAAGATAAGCCACAACAGATTATCTAGGATGAGAAAGCTATAACGGCGAAGCATGGTCAGGGCGTTCTATCTGTTGCTGTGATTTGAATGAGAAGCGTTTCTTGAGTTGCCCCAGCCAATGGGGTGTGGCGGGGTCACAGTATAAGGCGGTTAGGATATGTTCTAAACGACTCAACTCTAAGTGCGACATGATGCGCCCCCCTTCTGCAATGGAGATTCGACCGCTTTCTTCCGAGACAATCACACAAATTGCATCACTCACTTCACTCACTCCCAAGCCGGCGCGGTGACGGGTGCCTTGTTTTTTGCTCGGCATGTTACGGCTAGACGAAAGCGGTAGCACAGCAGCGGCAACAGCAATGCGCGAAGAGCGGTCAATGATAACTGCCCCATCATGTAGTTCAGTTTTCGGAAAGAAGATCGTCAACAATAGCGGCGCGCTCACCTCACTATGGAGAGGAATGCCGGTGGCGATGAATTCATCTAGGGAATTGTTACGCTCCAAGACAATCAAGGCACCATGCCGACGTTGGGTAAGCCGTTCTACCGCTGAGACGATCTGCAAGACAACCTGCTTTCGCATATCCGTTGGCAGTTGCTTGCCCCCCAGCCAACTAATTTCTCCGGTGCGTTCCAAGATACGCCGTAGCTCCGGCTGAAACAACACAGGAAACGCTACGGCAATGACAATCAACGAATGATTGATTAGCCACTGCAAGGCAACTAAATCATAAAACCCCGTCACCAGAATGAGCGTAATCGCAATGAGAAGCAACCCTCGAAACAAGGCAATCGCTTTGCTACCACGAAACAAAAACGATAGCCCAAAGAACAACAGAGTGACAAGCCCAATGTCAATGTAGTCTACGAAGGTTGCTCCGCTTAGCGTCCAGATCCATTCCAAAGATTATCACCTATCGCCTACATACACCCCAAGGTACGCAACATTTCAATGTACTGTGGCGTATTGGGCGGGTTCAAGTCAATGATCTGTTTAATGGCTTCGCACGCATCACGTTGATTGCCTGCTTCACGGTGCAAATCAACCACCTTATCGAGATGTTCAATGGCATCTTTGCTTCGTTGGATTTGGCGGAAGATGGCGGCAAGGCGAGAGTGCAACCCGATGTGCCCTTGATAGGTTCGGGTTAGTTGTTCTAGCAAACGCACAATGCTTTTCACATCGCGGCGTTGAGCATATAAGCGCAACAAAACATCTAAGCGGTTCATCGCCTCAACATTGTTACCCAAGTCAAAATTGATTGTCACCAGTTTTTGTAAGGCTTTTTCGTCAGAGGACACCATCGCTACAATGTCTTCATAAACCGCCTTCGCCCCACGCATGTCCATACGGAGTTGGTCAATATCCGCCATCTTGTGTTTCATCTGGACGAGGCGAGGAGTGGCAACTTCAACTTTGTTTGCGATACGTTCTGCCGCGGTATAAGCGGCGCGTGCTTCCTCTAAGTTACCCAATTCTAAATACGCTTCTGCCATTTGGATATATTGGTCAAAGGCTTCTTCCCAGCGTTCTTCTTGATCTAGCAACTTAATCAGGCTTTGGCGCAATTCAACATCCAGCGGAGCTTTCTCTAAGACTTCCACCAACACCGAAGAAGCGCGACTATTTTCACCACGTGCTAAGTAGGCTTTCGCTACGATGTTGTACTTGGTAATCGCCTGACGAACACGCCCCTCAATCATCATGATTTCCGCCATGCGGATGTGAATTGGTAGATAGGTGGGAGCGATCAACAATGCCTCATGTGCCTCGTCCATTGCCAAGCGCAACAATCCTTGTCGCATATAACGATCAATCTTAGAGACGATCTCGGTCAGGTTTTCGTTGGTTTCTTCAGCAAGGTATTCGAGTATATTGGTTGCCCCGCCCTCCCGATATGCCTGTTCCATTTGATGGCGAATATCAGCAAGGCGACGTTTCCATTCTTTACCGTGAAGTAACCCTAAGAAGCGTTTGCTTGCTGCCATCAAAAGTTTGTCATTGTCGGAGCGAGACTCGACAATTTGGCTTAGTGTGCCGTACACTTCTGAGATGGTGTTCAGGTCATTGGCATCACGAGCGGCATCACTATCAATCATACGTGCCGCCTTGACCAAATGCACAAGCGCACTTTTATAACGACGCTCATTATAGTATGCACGCCCTAAAGCATGATAGGCTCCAGAGCGCAAAGATGAATCCTGTGCAGCATCATTGAGCGGTTCAATAGCATCCCCAGACTGTTCAGAAAGCAACAACAACGCACCATAATTCATGAACAAAGCAGGGTGCTTAATATTGCGCATTGCCTTACGATAAGCGGAGATCGCCTCAGCACTCACTCCTTGACGTTGTAGTTCCATCGCTTGTAGGGCATCTACCCCCCCATTACCAAGCGAGTCAGAAGTCATCAAATATGTTGCCAACATATTAAGGGAGCGCGTCATGGCTTCGCCCATAGGTCCAATCGGATCCGGCTCTGATTCGGTTTGGTCAACTTGTTTGAACATCCCTGTCCACGAGGCAACCTTACTACGCTCCACTTGAGATTCCATCTTTTTAGTGGCATCACTTTTAGGAACAGGCTGGGGACTTTGAACAGAACTACCGCTTTCAATGGCGCGAATGGCGTTGATCGCTTCAGCACTATTCTTGTCAATCTTCAAGACTTGTTGCGCCGCTTGCAACGCCCGATCGCGGTCGTTGGTGACGCTAAAGCTATGTGCCAAAACAAGGTACTGATGGATGGCGCGTTTCTTATCCCCAATGCGCCGATATGCCTGTGCCAAGCGAGCATGAATGGCGATCAAGCCGGGGGTTAGCGTGGTTGCTTTTTCCCAGTTATTGATTGCCTTATCAATATCTTTTTGCTTCAGGTGCAAATCTGCTACTTGGGCATACTGCTGGGCAGATTCTCGCAAGCGTCCCATTTGCTCTAGGACTTGGGCACACTTTTCTAACGGGATGGGATCATCAGGGGATAACTGATAGGCACGACTATAAATACGCAACGCTTCATCCAACCGATCGGCTTGTAGCAAAGCAAAGCCCAGGTTGAGATGTGCCTCCGGATCATCGGAAAATTCTTGTAATGCGCGTGCATACGAAATTGCCGCTCCAGACCAATTGCGCTCCCAAGCATATTCATGTCCCTCATTCATTGCCAGATTATATGCTTCTCGGTTTCGTGCCATTCTTCGTTACCTCTTACTGATTCAACAGGCGGACTAAAAGTGCCTTCTGTGCATGGAGGCGGTTTTCTGCTTGTCGAAATATAGCAGATTGCTTGCCATCAGCAACGTCATCGGTCACTTCCTCACCACGATGCGCGGGGAGGCAGTGCATGAAAATAGCGTTGGGTTTTGCTAGAGACATCAACTGAGTAGTGACTTGGAAGTTCACAAAGTGCCTAATCTTTTCATCGCGCTCTGATTCTTGCCCCATGCTCACCCAAGTATCGGTGTAGACGACATCGGCATTTGCGACGGCTTTCTCTGGCGTAGAAAAAGATTCAATGGGTACAGGAACGGTCATATTCTGTACAGCTTTTTGGAAAGCCACTTCAGAAAGCGTGTAGCGGTTGGGTGAGGCAATCGCAAAGCGTGCCCCCAATTTTGCACAAATCATCATCAAAGAAGCGGCAACATTATTCCCATCCCCCACATAGGCAACTTTCAAGCCGTCTATTCGCCCAAATGTTTCCACAATGGTGAGGGCATCCGCCAAGGCTTGGCACGGGTGGGACTCATCGCTTAAGCCGTTGATGATCGGAACGCTTGAATATTGTGCAAGTTGTTTGAGGTGTTTATGCTGGAAGACACGCGCCATCACCACATCAGCATATCCTGATAACACCCGTGCAATATCAGCAACGGATTCACGCTGACTGAAGCCGACTTCAGACGGACCTAGATAAACGCTAAAACCGCCTAATTGTTGCATTCCAATATCAAAAGAAGCGCGAGTGCGTAACGAGGGTTTTTCAAAAACCATCGCCAATGTTTTACCTTTTAGCACAGGGTCATTCGTACCATTCTTTTTGAGTTCAGACTTGAGCCGTTGTGCGTTCGTCAACAATTGGGAAATTTCGGTAGCCTGCCAATCGGCAATATCTAAAAAATGGCGCATTGCAAAAAATCCGATCTAGGTTGATTGATGGTTAAATTCAAGAAACAGTGCTTTCATCCTAACGATTATAACACATCCCGATTTTATTGTAACCAGATGAAGCGTATAAAGATTGTGCGTTCCGTCAAACGCTAACGGCGTTCATATCACGCCAGTTCAAACCTACTTCAGCATTTGCCACCAATATAGGAGTCATGGGATAGACGGTTTGCATCACCTCTACTACCACCTGTGCCACCGCTAATGCTTCATCAGATGGGACTTCTAACACCAGCTCATCATGGACTTGTAATAACATCTTTGCTTGAAAGCCCTCTTGGTTTAAGCGACGGTGTAAGTGGATCATCGCTAGTTTCATGATGTCCGCCGCGGTGCCCTGTATGGGCATATTGATTGCAATACGTTCTGCAGCAGCACGTTGTTGAGCGGAGCCTCTGATGTCTCCATAATAACGCCTGCGCCCTAACAAAGTCTCAGTAAAGCCCTCATGGTGCAGTTTAGCTTTCATATTCTCCATGTATTGTTTGACTTTGGGCAACCGTTCAAAATAAGTTTTGATGAATAGATTCGCCTCTGCCAAAGTCAAATCACTGTCACGCGCAAGACGGAACGCTCCCATTCCATACAGCAATCCGAAGTTAATACGTTTAGCAAAACTGCGTTGATCGCTAGTGATGGATTGTACATCGGTATCAAAAATCAAAGCACCCGTTGCACGGTGAATGTCTTGCCCTTCCATGAATGCTTGCTGTAGATAAGGTTCATCCGCCATGTGTGCCATAATGCGTAACTCCACTTGGCTATAATCCACAGCGAGCAAGACATTCCCCTCTTCTGCTATCACCGCTCGGCGCACTTCGCGCCCAATTTCTGTGCGGATGGGGATATTCTGTAAATTAGGATTGCTGCTGCTGATGCGCCCTGTCGATGAGCCAGTTTGGTTAAAGCTGGTATGAACGCGCCCAGTGTGGGCATTCACCAATTCTGGGAGCGCATCAACATAAGTACCCTTGAGTTTGCTCAATTCTCGATATTCCAGAATAGATTTTAAGATGGGGTGTCCGGTTTGTTCCCACAGATTTTCTAAGATATTGGCGGCGGTGGAATATCCATGCGCTTTTTTGGGAATCCCCCGCCGTGGAAGCCCTAGCTTACCAAACAAGACATCATTGAGTTGCTTGGGGCTACTGATGTTAAAGTCACCGTATCCCCCGCTATGCTCGTGGGCTTGTTGTTCCAGCAACATGAGAGACTCATCCAATCGCTGGCTCATCTTTGCCAAGTAAGGTAGATCAAACTTGACCCCTGCCTGCTCCATATCACTAATCACGGGAATGAGGGGGATTTCGATTTCCTCATACACGCGCGTTAATCTTTCCACCTGTTGTAACTGTTCGCGTAGGGGCTTGACCAAACGCCATGTCATACCCGCATCCTGTACAGCATAGGGGGCGGCTTTGCTGATGGGCACAAACGCCATGGTAATTTGCTTTTTGCCACTCCCGATGAGGTCGCTAATCTCTTGCATCTGTACCCCATCGGGCGCAACCAATCCCTCCCGTTGCACCAAACGTTTCAACCCTAGCTGAACATCGGGGGAATTATTCCCAACATATTCCGCTACCATCGTATCTTCCGTGATGGGAAAAGTGCGAATCCCCTGGCGCGACAACATCAGGTAATCGTAAGTGGCGTTGTGTGCCACTTTGGGGATAGCAGGATTTTCAAAGGAAGGGCGCAAGGCATCCACCACCACGCTCAACGGGAGTTGTGGATGTAGTTCATCCTGATGCCCAACAGGCAGATAGTATCCCACTTCTCCATCCGTTGAAACAGAGATGCCCACTAGGTCAGAACTCATCGGGTCTATGCCGGTGGTTTCCGTATCGAAGGCAATCAGGGATGCCGCATTCAAAACGGTGACAAGTTCATCTAATGCAGTTTGGTTACGGACTATCACACAGCGTACCAAGTCGCTGGCTTGTAGAGGAACGGCAAAATCGGAAGCGTTGCCAAAGCCCCCTGCCGCCACATCCACTTCCTCAATGTCAAACAGCGTCGGTTGTTGTGAGTCCTTTGCTGTTTCATCAGCAGAAAGAGCCTCCGCCCCCACTTCATCGGTTAGGCGTTTCAACAAACTATTGAAGCCTAACTGCACAAAGAGCGCGTGAATCCTAGCGGAATCATAGACTTTGGTCAGGCACGCGGACAAGTCAAACTGAAGATCAAGATCCGTTTGGATGGTTGCCAAGCGACGGCTAAGGTATGCCATCTCTCGCCCTTCGACAAGTTTCTTGCGCACCGATCCACTCAATTCATCAAGATGGTCATAGACCGCATCAAGCGAGTGATAGGTTTGTAAAAGCGTGGTGGCGGTTTTCTTGCCAATTCCTTTCACACCGGGAATATTGTCTGATGTATCCCCTTCCAACGCCTTGAGGTCAATCAGTTGGTGTGGAACACTCAAACCATATTTATGATGGAATGCCTCTTTATCGTGAAGCAATGGCTCTTTGAAGGGGCGATGTAGATACACCAACACATCATCGGTGATGAGTTGTAGAAGATCGCTATCACCGCTGACAATTTGAACGGCGATTCCTTGTGCGCTTGCCAAACGCGAAACCGTACCAATGACATCATCCGCTTCAAAACCCTCACGTTCTACAATGGGGATATTGAACGCTTGAATGACCGCTCGCATTTTATCCACTTGGAAGGACAAATCCTTAGGGGTTTCGGGACGATGTGCTTTGTAATCACTATATTGGACATCACGCCCACTTAAGCCCGCATCAAAAGCAACCGCGATATACTCTGGTTTTTGCTTATAGATGATGTCCATCAATTGGCGAGTAAACGCATAAACCGCCCCAACTGGCTCACCAGTTGGCGAGGTCAAGGTGGCATCACGCATGCCGTGATAGTGGCGATACGCCATAGAGTGACCATCAAGAATCATTAAAATGGGTTTAGGTGCAGTCATTCGCAACGCCGATCTGTTTAGATATGGTAAAAGTTAATGTACTGCAAGATTTCTTGATTGGATAAACGACGACCCGGAGCCACCATGAGGTAGCTATCCGCCCATAGATGCTCAACATCCAAGTAGGGGTCTTGCTTGTAAGCTATCTGTGCCGCGCGTTTTTGTAGCAGTTGAATGGCATTTTGTGGTACTTCGTTAGCGGGCAAATCCAACACGATATACACGTAGTCTTGGGTAACTTCAACATGTTCAATCTGCCAACCGCGCTCCACCAGTTGAATGCGCAACCCACTTTGAATGGCTTCAGCAGTAGGTGGATTGATGAGGTGATGCGTATCATGCAACAGCCAAACGAAAGTAAATTTGTTGAACGATTCAACGCTGGTGGTCATGGTATTACGAATGACCATATTACGATTGCCTGCAGAAGGTGGTTCTAAGGGGGCTTGGGTGAGCATCCCCTCCATTGAAGGCGTGGGGGGATTCGCAATGGCGGGCAAGGGGGCAACCTCTTGTTGCTCTAACGGAGTAGCCTCACTCACCCATTCGCTCATCGGGACGGCACGTAACGCATTCAACAACCGCTGGCTTTGTTGACGAATTTCTTTTAGTGGGGTATTGCCACTAAAGACCATAGTCAACAGATAATCTTCTTGAGTCAGGCGCGTATACAACATGTAATTTTGCCCGTTGCTTGGCAGGGTGACAAAGCGCATTTGCGCCTGCCCCACCGCCAAACTAGGGGTTAAGTCTACGATAGACGGTATGAGTTCTTGTATCTGTGTGGCGGTTAACGCCCCAGCATACGCCACTGCTTCTTTATGACGGGTGAGAATGGTCGCTTCGGCGGCGGTCTCCATAGAAATCTGCGTGAAGTTCAGTGCCAACTGGGCGACGGTTCGCTCTTCTTCAGCTTCCAATATTGTAGATTCCGCCAAGTTGAAGTTCAACGATGCAGATTCTTCTGGCGCGATCACCGCCTCAAACTCTTGCGCCGTTTGACTGAGAGCATTATCTCCTAAAGGAGGTGTCCACTCATTCGATTGCTCGGTTGAATCTGTCAAGCGTGGTGTCCACTGTTCTGCATCACGGGTGGCAAACTGTAGCAACGCGCTTTCCAACAAGATGGGAACATCTTCATCAAAGTTGATCTCAGACATGGCAAAGTCAACAGGGGGGACAGATGGCTCCTGTAGGGATGAATCACGCTTAACCAGCGAATCCAAGTTCGGCACAAAATCTACCGCGCGATCGGGTGTGGACGAATCCAACACAAGGTTATCCCAATAAGACGGAACTTCAATCGGGATGGATACGCTCTCCCCCTGCTCTAGTTCAGGGATAGATTGAGCATGATCGGTTTGCTGGCGAAGCATCTCATCCCGATACAACCGCGAGTTTTGCGACAGCAACAAGTCGGTCTGCTCTAAGCGCAATGCCACATCCAACATTTGGTCAAGATGTACCTCATTGGCATCAGGCTCGGTAGAGAACAAATCGCTCTCATCCTGTGCATCATATTCCTCGATCACCCCCTCTGTGCCATAGCGAGGAGGCTCTTGTTCGGCTATGGGCGTGGGTGGGAAAGCAAAAGGAGCAGGATGGGTGGGGGGGACGGTTTCTTGTTCGGATGGAGAATCACTAGGAGTTGGGCGCATGGGATGGTCAAAACGCGATTGAAAGACGGCAGCATCAATCGGTTCGGTAGCGGTTAACTCACTACGGATTAAACGTGCTTGTACACTGGACGGGCGCGTCACTTGATTGAAAGGATCATCCCCAGCATCCCCTAAGAAATTCGGCTCGCGCACTTTTTCCATCTCTTGGGTCATCCCACGCTCACGAACGATGACCACCCCATCCTCTAGGACGCGCTCCTCAATGCTCCCCTTGATGAAGCCGGGTTCTTTCACGAGGGGCATCTCTTGGGTCATCCCACGCACCCGCGCAATCAGTTCATCCAAGGGGATAGAATCGACGGGGATGGCAGGATTTTGGCTTGCCTGTAGCAGTTGCTTGGCAGGGGTATCATCATGAGGGGACTGATCTTCATCCATCTCCACCCATTCATCAAGGGGTTGCGTTGAGGTGAAAACCGCTAGGGCATCGCGTTGGATGCTGGACATCAAATCGGTGATAGTGGCGTTATCTTCAAAAGCAGGGAAATCCGGCTCCTCAGATGCCAGCCATTCAAACAAGGCAGAGCTGGTTTCTGTGGCTTCTGGCTCTTTGATGGGTTCTCCCATGCTAGGGGCAAACGGATTGGTACGGGTTGGGCGCGAGGGTTTGCTCTGTTTGAACATATCCGCAGGCAACAACGCCTTGAGCAAGTCAACTAGATCACGCGCTGTATAGGGATTGGGCAACGTCGCGCTTACTCCTGCACGTTCCGCCTCCGTCATTTGTTGTGCATTAGCAACATTGGCAATGATAATGAGGTCGCTTTGCAATGTCTGTAAACGCTGAACCACAGCGGCGCCGGGCGCAAGCGGAATCCCAAACTCCACCACCGCCACATCATGGCGATTGCTCTTGAGGAACTCCAACGCTGCAGACGCATCTGAAAAAGGGAACACCTCAAACTGCCCGGTTTGTTCCAGCGCGTTTTTGAGCGTGACCCCTGCCATAATATTGGAATTGATGATGAGCGTTTGGATGTCCATAGGTGTTCCTCCTTAGTTTGATGAAACCGTCACCACAAGCGCAGAAACATTGTTGACCTCGTTTGATTCCGTGAGGGAAGAAGCGGAATCCGCCAACGCCTGCAAGGTGTATTGTTGCGCTGTCTCATACAGCACATTGGTATTCAAGATGATGCTTTCGCCCGCGCGTAAGTTCCCCACCGTTGCTAGTTCACGGGTGACGTTGAGCGGAAACACCGTGAAGGTCGTGGTGAATTGTCCGCTGTCGCGCCCACCTAGATTGGTGATTTGCACGCTATAAGTTACGCTGACACTCCCACCCGAAAGGCTGACCGCGTTAGAGCCGGTGATCGAAACCACCGCTAGATCGGGGGGTTGGGCGGTCGTGGTGAGCGTTGGAATGAGCGTGAGCGTGGGGGCGGAAGTGGCGGTGTTGGGTATGCCAATCGGTTGGGGCGTGTTGGTAGCAGGCAAAGCCGTAGCCGTTACGGTGGCGTTGGGCGTGGGAGAGGGCAACGGGCGCACAATCGGGATGGCGGTACAAATCCCATACACGGTGACGTACTGGGCACTCACCCACGCATCGGTCAGGTTATCGCGCACTTGCCACCATGAATTATCCGCCAACCGCCCAATGATGGGCACCACGCGCCCAGCAGGGAACGTCCCCACACGCTGATAGGTGGTGCCGGGGCCGGTGCGGTAATTCAGATCGACATTGGTCAAGATGCGACATGTGGGATCATTGGCATTCACCCCGTTAGCAGCCACTTGCCCACTGTTATTCTGGATGACCTCCACCGAGTCGGTCAATTCCGTCACCACTTGCACGGTCAACACGGACGGCTCGCTGGCGATCGTCCCACGAAACGCCACCACGCGCAATTCCACATTGCCCGTCAGGCGTGGGATGTAATCCAACACCACCGACATTTCAGGATCACCGTTGACCGATTCGGATGAGACGGTTTTCACCAGTTGATTGTTGGCAAGCAACTGTACGCGCGTGATCCCAACGGCATCCGTTGCCACGGCGGACACCAACAAGGGGCTACCCTGTTGGGCTTGGCTGCCTTGCGCTGGAGAATTAATCTTGACGGTTGGTAAGACCGATTCATCCACCATGACGGTGGGAGTGGCGGTTGAGACAAGGGTTTGCCCTAGCGTCAGGTTGCATCCCAGCACCGCCCATACCAAAAACCAACACGGAAAAAAAAGTTGTCGTCTCATCATTCTCATCTATCGCACAAGTATGGCACAACTATCACCCAAAATAAAAAACCCCACGCAGATTGTGGGGTCATTATCCCATTAAAGGGGGGTATCTGGCAAATCAAAAATGCCTCCATCTGGTGAAAACCGAGAAGACATTCAAGCATTCATTTGTTTGTACCCACAAAACCCTGGCGTGTTTAACCGATGGGTTCCTTGAAGATCACATAGCGTCCCATGTCATCCCCTTTGGCAATACAGGTGGTCATGTCCACTTTGAACTCATGCCCACCTGATACCCAACGCAACCCCTCTTGAAGCAAGCCTTGCCCAGCGTAACATACGGGGCGATCGGCGGTGCGCTTCCAACACATCGGGCAACGTTCTAGGGTATAGATGATGCGGTCTGTACCTTCTTCGTGAACATTTGAGATTTGATCTGAAAATTGTGAGAAGATATTGGCAAGCGCAGGCACACCAACCTTCAGCTTGGCGTTCAAGGGTAACACTTTGAAGGCGAGATCCCCCACGCCAGCAAGCGCACCGAAAGAACGTAAGCCTTCTGCGAAAGTTGCCCGCCCAGCACGCAAAGCTAACCCACGCCCCCCACGCGGACCGTACATTTCTTCTAGGGCAATGTTGAGTGCCGTGAAGTCTGCAAAGTCAAATCCTTTTTCAAGGTTATCGGGTGGGTAGTTGTCGATCAGTTCGGGTAACTTTGCCAACTGCAAGATTGCATTAAGCCCATTTTTACCCATGATTTCTTCCATCGCTTCGATGGTGATACGGGCAAATTTATTAGGATAGTAGTATCCACTTTTTTCTGGCGGCATATTACCGTTTCCTCCAATTGGTACGCATTGTCAACCGTGTTGGTTTGGGTTTGGTTGATTCGTCATTCAAAGAAATTAACCTTCAGTAGGATTATACGCCATAACCTACCCACTATACAAATGTCGGATTACGAAAGTGTTAAAACCGACACGGGAATATCTTGTTGTGTTTCTTGTGGAATCCGCCCTTGCATTGACCAAGGTCCCGTCCAGGTGATTTCCACGTCTGCTATTCTACCACGCCAATCCCCATCTGAATTGAAAAAAACAAGTTTATTCTGTGGGGTTCTGCCGCGCCACTTCCCTTTTTGTTCTTCTTCCACCAACACCTTCACCGTTTGACCAAGATAGCCATGATTGATGGTGGCGTTGATTTGTTCTTGCAACGTGTCTAGTGCTTGATGACGACGCTTCTTCTCTTCGTCAGGTACATCATCTTCCATGCGTCGCTCGCTGACTGTATTGGGGCGCGGGCTATATTGGGCAAGGTGCGCCTTATCGAGTTGTAGCTCCTCCAGCAAGTCATACGTGCCTTGAAACTGCGCCTCAGTTTCACCACAGAAGCCCACGAT
>JBMOEO010000040.1:0-30359 GCA_049318945.1 Phototrophicaceae bacterium
ATCACCTGTTCAGAGAGAATCCCATCGTTGACGTAATCTTTACCGTCCCCATCATAGTTGGTATACGAATCATGATTGAGACCATCATCTTTTTGGTCATCCCAATTGGTGGGGAAGCCACGTTCGTTAGTGGGGTCAAGGCGTGTATCAATGGAGTCCACGCGCGAGCTACCGATGTATTCCACCAACGCGCCCGTGCTAACCGTGCCCTCGCTGGTGGTTGCGCCGTTCGTCCAGTTTTCAGGCACGAGATATAGGAAGTATTCGTTGGGGCTGAGGTTGTCAAACTTATAGTAGCCCCCGTCCGCCGTGACCGTCTCGACAATCGAAGCTCCCACTCCCGTGCCGTCAATCTCGGTGGCATCTGCTACACCGTCCGCATCAGCATCGAGGATCAAGCGCACGATGACCCCATCAATGCCCGATTCTTCGCCGGCTTCTGTCACCCCGTCGCGGTCATTGTCCCACACGCTATTGTTATTGCGGTCATCCCACACAAAGTTACCGATAGCTAACAAGGGTTGATAGAAGCCGAAATCGACCGTTAGGTTGGTGCTCTCATCTTGGCGACGATTCCCATAGTTGCCAAAGCGAATACCCACTACGGTAGGATCGGAGGGAGTGGCGGAAACTGTGGTGAGGTCTTGCCCGTTCACGCGCTGATCCACTTCAGCAGTGGGTTCATCGGTGGGCTTCAACTCAAACACGGTGACACGGATACCATTATCCGCCAAGAAATTGAACGGGCGACCGTCATCATCTTGGTCAAGGTTGAGGTTGGTGTCCGGCTCATAGAAGTCTGGGGTGTTGCCGTCCCCGTCTAGGTCAGTGTAGAACAAATCGCTGTCAATATAGTCTGCCAGCACTTCTCCCTGTTCAAAGTTGCTGGGGTCTAGCTCAACAAAGTATTTGCCTTCCGTCAGGAAGTCAAAGATGTAAAAGCCCCCCCCGCTGGTTGTGGTGCTGGTAACTTTGGTGTCAGTCGTGCGGTCTAAGATATTGTTAGCATCGCTGTCGAGATACAGATTGACCAGCACGCCGTCCACCCCGTCAGCAACGTCGAATTCGTTGGCATCCTCGATGCTGTTATTGCGCGTGTCGAGGTCAAACCAAACGCGGTTGCCCACAGCTAAGGGAACAAAGAACCCAAAGTCAACGGAAACATCGCTGTTATTATCATCCTGCGACAAGTTGCCATGACCAAACTGCCCAAAGTCTGCGCCTGCGCTGTCATCAGGGATGTTGTATGGATCGCCATCTCCCCCTAGTTCCGCTTCGCCTGTGCGCAATTCATCAGGCGACAGGGAGAAGGGTGCACTGCGCACCAACTCGGCGGTGACATCAACGGTGCCGCGGTCTTGGTTGTCCGCTGTGAGCGTTTCCGCTTTGCTGGCGCGGTCAAAACTGCTGAGGTGTTGATACAAAACCCCCGTAGAGGCGAAGTTGCTGTCATCAATGACAATCACATAGTCTTTGTTGGGGTCATATTCAACATAACTCCCCCCGCGCCCATAGCCTGTAGGCACAAGGTTGAAGAGGTAGTAACCGTTGGCATCGGTGGTGGTGGTATCCACAGGCGCACCCACCACGTCTGTCCCGCTCCACTCATAGAGGCTCACGGCAACATTGGCTATGCCGTCTTCGCTGGCATCCAACTTGCGATCATTATCCTCATCCAAGAATACCAAGTTCCCCACGGAAACCGTTTCAGGAATGCGAATGCCCACGCGGATGACATCAATCCCCCCCAGTTTAACAACATCCTCTGGGTCAGTTGTGTCTCCATCAAAGTTACCATCCGATAGGTAATCTGCCGTATGGGCATAGTTGTTCCAAGTGATTTCCCCGGCAAAAGGGGCATCATCCACGATCGTCTCATCATCGGGAATGGTCATCGTCACCAAGAACTCCATCTCATCCCCAGTGAAAAAACCTTCCGACATCTCAATTTTGAAGGAGCGTGCCGTCGCCCAGTTATGGGTGGTGGGGTCCGTCACCTGTGTCCAGTCATTCACACAACCGGGAGCATTTCCCTCATAGACTTCAGCACGGCACGGATTGGAAGAGGTGCTGGTGTAATAGATGAAGTCGCTGGCATCAATGCGTGTCACTGCCACGCCGGTGTATTGACGCGCTTCTACAAACTCAATCCCCGTGATTTCAGGTCGCCATTCAGAATAGCGTTGGTTGTTACGGCTTAAATTGCTGACCCCTTTGTCACCGCTGTAGGGCAAGATGTCATACAGAATATAATCCTGCAGATCAACGTTCCCATAGTTTTGAACGGTCAAGCGGTAATGGAAAGTATCATTGGGCAACCCTTCCGTGAGACACGGATAGCGGTTGAAGTAGTCGTCTGTTCCGTCCCCGTCCGCATCCAACTCTACCAACGGATCCGCGCCCAAATCATCTAGGCTGGTGAAGATGTTTGCCAACTGGCAATCACCAGCCGTTACCCCGCTACCCGGACTGGGGAGGGCGGTTTGTGGGTACGTTTCGTTATTGATCCACTTTTGCCCACGCAAGACGGCGGTGGCAGGGACGAAGTAACTGGTTTGGCTAGAACAGCGTACCTCGCTTGTGTTGCCATTGCCGTTCAAATCAGTGGTATCAGCAGGGGGATTATCCGGTTCATCTTCACTTTCACACACCAACGTTTCATCATTGTCTACGAAATAATAGGCGGTGTTGGTGTAAAAGCCCTCGGCTGTGAAGGGTAGCAAACTCGCTTGAAATTCTATGGCGATGGTATATTCGGCAACTTCAGGATCAAGGTCTAACTGAGTAGCATCCTCCCATTCCCAAATGAGTTTATCGGGATTGCCTGCGCCTCCATCGGTGAGGGTGAAGGTGGGGGTGATAGAGAATGTCTCCGTTCCAGACACAGCTGGGGAGATGGAAGCCACCCATGAACCCTCACGATACTCAAAATCCTTGCTCAACTCATCCACAATGGTTAATGATTGCAACCGCCCGGTTGAGCGTTCGGTCAGTGTGGTGGAAACCTCAAATGTCACCAAACTGGTGGGGATGGGGTCAACCAGATCTTCGCCATCTTCGCTTTGTACGCCCAAGATGCGTTTATCGGTGGTCAGGCTGGCGGCGTTGATGTTATCGGCGATCCGTACATCAGCACACGTTTCATCCCCCAATGCGCTACCATCGAAGCTCTGATACAAACAGTTGACATCGGGATAGTTTGTGCCAGCAACTGCTGCATCAGTGGGTTCAAACACCACCTGAAATTCATCGGAGAACTCAAAGCCAAGCGGGGCATCCCCTAAGTCAACCTTGATACAACGATTGTCAGCAGCCACCGTGAAGAGTTCGTTGGTGCTTCCATCGTGATCTTGCAACACCAGCGTATAAAGGGCGGTGTTGGTGTAATCTGTGCGACAAGTAGAATCGCTAGAGGTGTAGTAATCCGCTGTGACAGCGGGATTCGTCCATTTGCCCGTATAGAAAGATAGGGGTTTGAAGTTAGTAAAGTCTTGGAACTCATCCACAAGGATGATGTCCTCTGAACCTTCGTTGGCTTGGGAGGTATCCACCTGAATATTGAACCGCCCAATCCCTTCAATCCCGATGGGGTTTTGCAGAATCTCCTTGCTACTTTCTACGCTTTGGGTGGGCAGGGTGAAGCCGTGTGTAGTCCTACCACAGGGGGCATTACAGGTTCCTGCTGTGCCGTTGTTATATTCAAAGGTGGTATCAAAGCGATTGGTGACGGTGCTGGAAGTGGTGAATCCATTGGCACTGTCATAGCGAAGAACCACTTTATGCCCAATACATCCTGCGGTGTAATCGGCGGTAGGATGCGTCCATGTCACGGTATTGCCACTTCGTACCCCCCCATCAGAGGCAGAAACGAAGGTGGCGTTGGCATCAAATGTATCGGTAATGACCAAGTTCTCAAGGTTAAAGTTGCCAGTGCTGGCGGGGCAATAACGCACCTGATAGGTGACATCTTGCCCAACATAGGGGGCAAGCGCACTGCTGGGAGGGCTGGTGCGCGTTTTGCTCCCCGTCCATTGAAGCGTTGGTTCGGCAACATCAACGGGTTGATTGGGTGTGATAGAAGTGATTGTGCCGTCTTCGGTTTTACCTATGATGTAGATGGGCAAAACAGGATCAGCCGAATCATAAGCATCTGCTTCTACCTCTACACGAATGGTGAAGGTCGCACGGCTTCCGGCATCAAAACAGTTTGGGTCATCCCCAGCTGTTCCCTCACACGCGCTTGTGATGTCGGCAGTGGTGATTTGTACTGCCTGCGCCAAGAAGTCATCTGATGTGTTGGTGGTGGCATAATTGGCAACAAAAGGTGTGCGCCCAGCTTCATCGGTATAGTCGGGGTCATACATGCCAGCAGGCAAAACATTTGCTTCAAACTCGCTGGGCGTATACAACGCAACCACGCTCTTCACGCGGGAATCTGGGATGAAAACTCGGAAATCTACATCTCCGCACGGGTCATCCGTTCCGCTACACCCGACGTTCAAGATGAAATCAAACGTTGCGTTTTGTTTCACCTCTATGGGTAGGCGATTGAAATCCCACGTCAGTTCTGAAACGTTGGTTTGCATCATGGGTTTAGCCAAGCTGTAGGGACGTTGACCCACACCAAGGACGATCATAAACAATACGATGGTGATAATATGTTTTCGCATAATAAAAATTCCGCTTCCCCACTATGACGGGGATAAAATGGCTCATCGCAATATCTTCTTTAATTTCAAAATAAAACGCAATCTATTGTAATGAATATTAGCAACTTATTTTACCTTTTTAGGATTCTCCAAACTCCAGTGTGCGGGTGTTTCAAGGCGTGGCACAACGTATTGAAGCAACTCACTAAGCGTTTAGCGGTTCATTCAAACCGAAAACAAACCATAATCTGAGGGGGAATAGGTAGTTTATAGGTGCTTAAAGGGGTTTTAAGGGTCAGATACCCTCAACATAATTAAACTCTATATATCGGTATTCAGTATATAATACTAGGATAATGAATTAATATTCCTTATTTCTAGTCATAGCGATGATGTTACAAAGGTAAAAGATTATATGATTCTATATGATCGTTACTTGGTGTGCATCAAGGGACTAACTCGGCGGAAATCACCAAACGTTCACCATACTCATTCAACACGAAACGTTAACCGCTACACGTGATGAGCGTGAGGGTGTGGGGGCGTGTGGGATCATCTTCTAAAACGGTAATAAAATCTGGGGGGACGTGTTGCATAGCATACACTCGATAGGTGTACGCCTGCTCTCTGTCCTCTAGCGTGAAGGTATCCCCCACTTGCAATTGCTCTAACGGAGCAAAGACCCCCAACCGCCCATCTGTCATCTCCACATGTCCCGACAGAACCACATTGCCAATCTCATTGACCCATGCCGTGCCGTCTAAATGCCCAACCCGCATCCCCAATTGACTGACATCCCACGCTCCATCTTCATCAATATAAGCGGTGATGATCTCGGCAAAGATGCCCAGCGTGGGGAGCGTGAGGGTGGCATTGGATTTAGCGAGCGCGGGTTGGGGGGTAGCCTCTTTGGGGGAGGGATTGGGAATGAACGTGGAATCATCCACGACGGGGGCGGGAGTGGTGGGCATAGGCGCGGTGTTCGTCACATAAAAACCAACCCCTATCACGATCCCCAAGAGAGCAACCCCCATCAAAGGCAAGAGGGCAAAACGGCGCAAGCGCGGAGACATATACATACAAGGTTCACCTATTCTATGCGAGCGAGCAAGGGGCAAGCCTGCGCCCTTGCCCGCTCATTGTGTTGCGTTATTTAACTGCTAAGTCGATGCGACGGGTGTTGTTGGTATCGTTCCCTTCAACAATATTCTGGAGGAAGTCCGTCGCACAAATGATGCGCACCGTCGTACCCGCGCCACTCGCTAGGCTCATGGTGAAGGTGTACGTGCGCATCTCATTGGGCTGGAGCGATCCTATCACTTGAGAGGCTTCCGCATTCATTGGCTCAATGTTACAGAAGAGCGTGTTATCGCGGTAGACATCTCCGCCAACGTTTTGCACGGTGACAAATAACTGGAATGACTCCCCTTGCTTGATCTCACGGTCAACCGACATGCCGGTGATGATGCCATCAGAGAAGGGGGACAACGTGGGCGCAGGCGTTGGAATGGGGGTGGCGGTTGCCAACGGGGTGGGAGAAGCTGGCGGATTCAAACTGGGAACGCCAAAGCTATCCCCGTCCAAGCGGATCACGCTGGGCGCGACCCAGCCTTGTTGCCCATTGTTCAGTTCAACCTTAAGCCACCCATTCCCTCGCGCACTCTTGCCAATCACCCGAACCACCTCCCCTATCGGCAAGCCGGATAGAATGTTGTAGCTGGTGCTGTCTCCCTCGCGCAGGTTAGAAACCGTGATGATCTCCCCCGTGAGGTCGCCATCAGTGAAAGCCGTAGGCGTGGGCAATAGCCCCCCTGCCCTCTGCGTGGGGACGATCACCGCGCTCCCTTGCCCTTCAGCGGTGGCGGTGAGGGCGATCAAGGCGGCATTAACTGCTTCATCCTCATCTAGCACTGTTGTTTGGGGCGTGTTGTCCACCCGAATGGGAGAAGAAACGTCCGTCAGGGGCAGTTCATCCAAGCGGTTCACTGTCAAGCGTACCGCATACACCCCGTCTGCAACGGTGGTGGTGTCCCATGTGCCCAGTTGTCCGTTCAATACCGCTTGAGCAAGTGGTAAGGTGATCGGAAACCACAACGCGCTTTCGTCTTCCAGCGGTTGAAGGTTATCCCCTAGCGGTTGAATCTCTAAAAAGTAATTGAGTAGCCCCAAGCCGTTGACCGTTCCCACAAGGTCAACCTCCCCAGCCACAGTATACACCGCAGGCGGATAGATCAACTCAACCACTTGGGCATCCTGTGCGTGGGTGACAAGCGTCCCCATGAATAGCATCACCATTCCCAACCCGCATAAGATGAACCGTTTCATCGTCTGTATGGTCTGTTGTAGCGTGTGTGTTGTCATGTGTATCCCCATCTCCTCTAACAAGTTCCGCGTGCAAGTGTATAAACGGTTGTGGAGAAGTTATCACTTTCGTTCGCTTCAACCACAGTATTGGCATTGTCTAGCGTCAACTCCAAGCGATGCGCTTCATCGTAGTAGGTGACAATCGTAATCGGCATCACCACGCTGAAAGTTGCACCAGGGTTCAATGCGCCGAAGCCCCCAATCGTTGTCTCGGTTTGGGTATTGCTGGCAACATGGACATCGCGCAATGCCAACGTGCCCGAAGCCGTTGGGGCGGTGCCCACGTTGGCAACGGTTGCCGTCACCGTGAACGTGTTGCGACAGCTGGGCGGATTCGCGCTAAGGATGATGCTTGTGATCTGCAAGTTTCCGCTGGCGGTGGGGGTGGGGCTGGCGATCGGGGTGGCGGTTGGGGTGGGCGTGGGGGTATAGGGCAAAGGTGGAACGTCTACAAAGTTGAGCGTGTCTAACGGGATGTCGCTACGGACACCGCTGGCGGCAACAAAGCCAATCTCCCCACTGTCTAATTGCACCTGATACCAATTCGCGCGTGGGCTTCTGCCCAGTATCTCCGCTTCTTCTCCCACCAATAGATAGCCTACAACGGGATAGAGCGTGCTATCCCCCAGCCGCACATTGACGGAGGCTGCAACAACTGTCACCACCTGACGGGCGTTAACGGGGGTGGCGGTGGCAAGGGCAACATTTCCCGTTTGTGGGGTGATGCTAGGGAGAATGGACAAGGGGGGCGTTGCTCCGCGATTGCTCACATACCGCGCCCCGTTGTAGGTTTGGGGCGTGTTTTCCACGCGCACCGGACTCAGCCCAACTTGAATGGGTAAGCCCTCTGTTGGAAAGACCACCAACTGTAATTCGTATATCCCGTCTTCAACGGTTGAAGTGTCCCATTCGCCTAGCACCCCGTCGGTGACGTTGGTGCTATTCGGCAAGGTTGCCGGAGACCACAAGCTCGCCTGTCCATCTACGGGCAACAAGTCTTCATTCAATTGGCGGAACTGTAAAAAATAGAGGCGCAAGTTATCAAGGTTGACCGTGCCCTGAATAGTCACCGTCCCTTTCAACAAGCTAATCGGCAAGGGAGAAGTAATCTCCGCTTGGGGGTCTTGTGCTTGTGCAACGGATGTCACCCACAAGAGCAACACCCACACTATCACTATTCGCTTCCACATCAGCAATCTCTCACTTTCGGTTATAATCGTTCATTCATTATTAGGCATATCATAGCACGAAGTTGTTTGCTCGATACCATAACGTACAATCAACCTGTTTTGAACAATCTATGGTGTGTTACGCTGTGGGGAATGTGATATGCTTAACAGGTATTCATGGATTAAAATCAGGACAAGATGAGATGAACCGATACACCACCCTTTTCATTGTGATTTGCGTTGCTTTGGGGTTTGCCTTGCCCACCCTTGCCCAAGAGGTGGAACAACCCTTTAGCGGTCTAACGCTCCCCATTGAGGATCACGTCATTTATACCGTTGCCTTTGGGGATACCCTCAACAGCATTGGCGCGTTGTTTGATGTGGACGTAGATTGCCTCATTGAAACCAACCAAATCATCAACGCCAACCGCATTGAGATTGGGCAAGACCTCCTCATCCTCACCACTTGTTCAGCATACGATGGCGCAATGCCCATCACCTTCCCACGCTTGCTGGGCGCAGGTGGCGCACAAGGGGACTACCTGATTAAATCGGGTGACAATCTCGATACGATCGCACGCGCTTATAATGTTTCCGTCACGGCATTAGCAACCGCCAACAACATCACCAACTACCGCACGCTTCAACCCGGCGCCATGCTAACCATCCCCACCAACGCCCCCGCCTATGGGGCAATCGTCAGCACGAGCGAACAAGGAGGCGGTGCGAACATCCCCGGCACGCCTTATGTGATGCAGTTTGGCGACACGCTAGACGGGATTGGCTTTGCCAATAACCTTGATCCCAAGTGCATCCAAACCCAAAACAACATTGTTGACAATACCGCCATCCTCGTTGGCTCGGTGGTTGTCTTGCCCACCGCATGTGGCGCGTATCCCACCATCGAACAAATTCAAGGCGGAACGGTGCGCATCGCCACCCAAGCAGAAATTGATGCCATCACGCAAGGGAACTAGCTCCGCCTAATCAAACTCCCCCCATCGCCACACTCAAATATTATTTTTTGGGGGGGAGTTTTTTCCGTGTTTCAGGGTAGAATGACGGCTTATTTTTCATTCTCAATAAGGATTCATCCATGTACCTGAAGAACAATATCACGGGGTTACAACACATTGGGCTACCCGTCACCAACCTTCAACGCTCCAAACTATTCTATGAGCAACTCGGATTCCATTCCGTCATGCACAAGACGATCCCCGTTGCCCGTGTGGAGATGATGCAGTTGGGTAACTTCATCTTGGAACTGTACGAACTGACCGAACCCCAACGCAGCGCGATTGCCCAACGGCAAGACGGGCACATTGACCACATCGCCCTCAACGTTCAAGACTGCCAAGCCGCTTTTCAGGAATTGCGGGGGGCGGGTTTTGCCACGCTAGAGGATGAACCGATCTTCCTTCCCTTTTGGGAACACGGCATCCGTTACTTCTACATTTTAGGACCCGACGGCGAACGCATTGAGTTTTGTGAAGTCCTCGCCCGATAACCTTTCTCATGGTGACAATCTCATAACGTCTATAAAAAAAATGGGTGTCCATTTGTTTTGTGGGGGATGATCGTCTAAAATGAGCGTGCTACTTTGCTACAGATGGGATGAAGCGTTGTGAAGATTCTTTTAGTTGATGATGATGCGGATACGCTTAAACTGGCAACCCTCCTCTTAGAGATGATCGGTTATGAGCCAGTTGCCACCCATAGCCCCTATCAAGCGTTAGACATTCTCGCCAACCAACCCATCCAGTTAGCAGTCATTGACTGGATGATGCCGATGATGAGCGGGATTGAATTGGTACAACGCATTCGGGCGCAGTTTTCTGAACGGTATATCTACATCATCATGCTCACGGCGTTGCGTTCTAGGGAGGATGTGGCGACGGGGCTAGAATCAGGCGTGGATGATTATGTCACCAAGCCTTTTGACCATCGAGAATTCAAGGCACGTTTGAAGATTGGTGAGCGCATCGTCATGATGGAATCTAGCCTCAATCAATCCATCAGCAAGATGAAAGACCTTGCCGAACATGACCACCTCACCCAGTTACTCAACCGTCGGCGCGTGATGGAATTGACCACCGAGTTGATGAACCAAAGTGAACAGTATCCTATCACGGTGGTGATGGTGGATATTGACCACTTCAAACGGGTGAATGACACCTATGGGCATCAGAACGGAGACAAGGCGTTGCGCATGGTGGCGGAGTTGCTCAAGAGCCACGCGCCCAAATCGGCTTTGGTTGGGCGATACGGTGGCGAGGAATTTATGCTTGCCCTACCCCAAACCCCAACAGACAAGGCGACTACGCTGTGTGAGCAGATTCGTCGCGCGGTAGAATCCGCCAGCTTTTATGCCGAGCAAGAACGCATTCAAGTTACCATCAGCATGGGTTGCGCGATTGCAAGCACACCATGCGCCCTTGAGGCCTTGATTCACCCTGCCGATGAAGCGTTATACGTTGCCAAACGTAACGGGCGTAACCAAGTGGTGATTGCCCAAAGCAACCTTTCTGCCCCAGAATAATGTGGATGGGCGCAATAGCCTTACGCCCATCCCTTCCGTTAGAAACTGCTACTGCTGAATGTCTGTGTAAATTGGGTGGCAATCTCCGCAATTCGCGCACTGTATCCCCCCAGTAGTGGTGTTGTCAGTGCGCTAACAATCCCTGACAGAATCCCAGAGATGATCCCCCCTATCAGAAAAGCGATGAACGCCTTCAGCATCCCAAAGCGGTAAGTCAGATTGATCTTGCCGATGGTTCTAAAGAACATCTCAATTTGCAAAAGAGGGATGAAGATTGCCAACGGGATCATGGCGTAGGTGAGCGGAATCTCCAGATACGTCCCCCCCCCAACACACAACAATGCCAATCCATAGCCTATTGCCGTGCGCACGGTTAGCATGGTGCTGAGGTTATGCACCAGATAGGGGAGCGGACTTTTGCCACCGAGCATCCCCCTAGCGATCAGGTGCGCACCCAGCGCGGTAGCAAGTACGCCTGCCACAACGTTGATCGTCCCTACTAGGGTGACAAGGATCACAAAGGTATTGTCTAAGACAGCTAACAACTGGCTGACCAATGAAGCAGAGATCGGATCCAGCTCCATCAGGTTTTGCACGAGGTTATCCCCTCCTCCCAAGACAAGTGTGGCGACACCGAAGATGCCCACAGCCGTGAGCAGAAACAACACTCCCAACCCTATTCCGACACTTGACCATGTATGCTTGGTGTATTCTGCTTCAAAGGCTTGGTTCTCTTTGCTGGATTCTGCCCCACGATATAGGTTAATATAGTAGTCGCGGATCTTCTTGTTGCGGAGCATCCGCACGGATTCGCGCATCTCCACCCCCTCAAATAGGCTAGAGGTCAAGGAGCTGAAGAATGAATCCTTACGCAAGTTGGGGTTAAGCTCTAACGCCTTGTGTAACAACTCCAGCGCGGTAGCCTCGTCGCTTTCGCTGTAATAGGCACTCATGGCAGATTCCACTAAACCACTCGCCTGTTTCTCTTTTTGCGCGGTAACGGGGATTCGTTTGTTCCAATCTTCGCCATCCCACGGATCTTCAAAAGGCGCAAACGTTACCACTTCTTGCGGTTGCGGATCTTGCGACTTGGGAGGAGTAACAGGCGCAGGAGGAGGCGTAGGGGGTGCTACAGGTTGCTCATCAGGTATGTCGAAATCCCCCATCTTCACTTCTGCCAACGACGAGCTAGACGGCTTGGCAATCGGGGATTTAGGCGAGGTAGCGGAAGAACGCAACAAAGAGTTTGCGCCGCGTGAGGGCGCGGGGGGAGCATCCTTTGAATCAACCACAGGGTTTGAAGCGGTCTGGCGTTTTTGTGCATTCTGCCGAATATACAACGCCCCACGCCGTGCCAGCTCTTTGGTGGCGGGGTCGGTGTCCGTCTTGTAAACCTGAATGAGCGTTTCATACGCGGTACGACTGGTTTGTTGCGCCAGCAGTTTAATGCCCTGTTGACGTTCAGCAGGGTTGGGGCTTTGCAATAAACTCTGAGGGGTCTTTGCCATCGGATAACCTACCTTTCTCACTGAATGGACTGTGTGGGTATTGGGCTATTCTCGTCATCATTCCAACGGGAACCATTTCTTCAAAGCGTCTTCAAGTCGATTTAGATTTAGGGGCTTGGTTAGATAATCATCCATGCCGGCTTCAATGGCGCGTTCACGGTCAGAAGCCATCGCGTTTGCCGTCAGCGCAACAATCACCGTCCGTTGCTCGGTGGGCAAGTTCAAGGCGCGTATACGACGGGTTGCCTCAAAGCCATCCATGAAGGGTAACTGGCAATCCATCAAGATGAGCGGATACTCGCTGGAAAACTGGGTGAAATGTTGCAACGCCTCTAGCCCGTTCTCTACCAGATCATAGGTATAGCCCAGTTTCTTGAGTTGTAGGGTGATGAGTTGTTGGTTAGTTTTGTTGTCTTCCACCACCAAGATTTTGCGGGCAGGCGTGGCAGGGTGAGCTATGGTTACAATCAGTTGAGGATCATTGGGCATGTTGAGGTCATCTTCTATAACAGGATGGAGAATCGTTTCAATGGTTTCAAGGAGTTTCAGCATCCGAACGGGCTTAATCAAATAGGCAGAGAAGCCCCGTTCTAGCGCGTCTGAACCTTGCCCCACTTGGTCAAACCCCGTGAGCAACAAGAACTTGCTGTTAACCGTGTTGGGTTGTTTGCCCAACAGTTCCGCCAACTTGAACCCGTCTAAGTCCGGCAGGAATAAATCCACCACGATGACATCATACGGCTGACTTTGTGCCACCTCCATGAAGGCGAAGGCAGCATTGGGGACGGTTTGCACATGCGCCCCCACGAACTCAATATAAGCGGAGAGGATGCGCCGATGGCTGGCGTTGTCATCAATGATGAGGACGCGCTTCCCTGCTAAGGTGGGCAAGGTGGGATGATGGGGCTGGATGGGGACTTGAAGGGGAAGTTCAACATAAAAGGTTGTGCCCACATTCAACGCGCTTTCCAGCGTGATCTTCCCGTGCATTGCTTCTACTAAGCGACGCGCAATGGTCAAGCCCAAGCCCGTCCCCCCATAGCGGCGCGTGGTGGAGCCATCCGCTTGGGTGAAGGGTAGGAAGATGCGCTCTTGCACTTCTGGGGCGATCCCCACCCCTGTATCGGTGACTTTGAACAACAGGCGCGTTTGCCCATCCGTTTGAGAAACCGTTTCAACCTCAATGGTCACTTCGCCATCATTGGTGAACTTGATAGCATTGCCAGCCAGATTGACCAACACTTGACGGATGCGCCCCGAATCACCGATCAAGTGCGTCGGGATGTGCGGGTCAAGGTGCGTCATCAAGGCGACATGCCCACTCTTAGCGCGAGTTGCCAGCATCTCCCCCACCCCCTCCACCAAGTCGCGCAGGTCAAACTCAATGGACTCTATCACCAATTTGCCGGCTTCGATCTTCGAGAAGTCCAAGATTTCATTGATGAGGTGCAACAACGCGCGTGCTTCGTTCATCACCACCGTAGTAAATTCGTATTGCTCGGCATTCAGTTCCGTCCCTAAGAGTAGCTCGGACATGCCGATGATTCCGTTCATTGGCGTGCGGATCTCGTGGCTCATCGTCGCCAAAAATTCAGACTTCATGCGCGATGCCTCTACGGCTTGGTCACGCGCCCATTCCATCTGTTGATTCGCTAGGACGGTTTCAGTCATGTCATAGACTTGTACCAACGTGGTGAGTTGGGGGGCGGAGGTTTGGCTATGGGAACTCAAGAGCGGAAGCGAGATCGCGCTAAGGCGGGCATAGCGTCCGTTGGGCAATTGGCGGTCGATGGTGTGGGGGTGATGCGGATGATTGCGCGAAACCTCCACCAAGAAACGGATGTCTTCTGTTGAGACACTCTCCAGCGGTTCACCGATGATGTGTTCATCCAACAGATTAAACATGCGGGCATAGCTTCGATTGGCATTGCGCACCAAATCATCAAAGTCCACTACCAATAAACCATCCCCCAAGTTGGCAATGACCGCCGCCAAGAACTCCATCGCTTGCACAGTCTCGGTGGTTTTACGCGCCACGTCCTCTTCTAACCCACTGGCGAGTTGTGCCAGCTTTTGATTGGCGTAGTACAGCTCGCGCGTTTTTTCCTCAGCAAGTTTCTCCGCTTCTTTGCGTGCGGTGCGCTCGCGTTGCAGTCTTTTTTCCCAGATGGCTTGGTCGGTCATGGTCTTTCCTATTTAGTCAGGTGGAACTCTGAACGGTAGTAAACCCCATCGAAAGCATCAACACGTTGGATGGTGGCGGTTTCGTGGTAATGTGCCAAGCACCCTTCGATCAAGCCTTCTGCTAAATCCCCAAAGGGGCGTTTAGACTGATAAGTCATGCGCAATTCGGTGGCGGTTTGGGTGCTATAACTGAAGGAGGGCAATTCGGAATCCTGATAGAGTTTGCGAACCTCAACGTGGATATAGCCTTCAATTCCACTCAAAAACTCAAACGCGCTTTGTGGGGTCTCAAAGAACTTGGGATAGCCTTGTACAAAGCGTGAGAACAGATGCTTGCCAAACGCCTTGACCAAAGTAGGCGCGGGAGTGTTGGTGAGTTGGCTAAGGTGCGTCACCATGCGGAGCATCTCTTGATGGTCATAATTCCCTAACGCGGTATACGCCCCATCGGTGGCGGTACTGCTCCCCTCAATGATTTGGTCAGCTATCTCATACGAAAAGACATCTTCCACCATTTCCAAAAACTCTGTAAAAACAATACCCTTCATCAGCCTCATTCCCCTCAATATAGTCAGTATCAATTCATTCTACATTATAGCGGATGCCAAACTAATCTTGCCATTTACGTCCCTCATTTTTATGAAATTGGGAAAGGTTCAACCCTTTTTGTACGATCATCCTATGCCAAAACCCATTCCCCATTTTAGAATGCACCTCCTACCTGCCAGAGCAAAAGAGGGAAACGATGGTGCAACGTGTCGCTATCACCGGAATGGGATTAATTTCTGCGGTTGGGAATACTGCCGCAGAAAGTTGGGAGCGCGTGCAAAATGGGGTCAGTGGGATTGAGCGCATTACGCTATTCGATACCACCGACTATGACATCAAGCTGGCAGGCGAGGTGAAGAACTGGAATCCAGCGGACTTCCTACCCACAAAAGAATTGCGTCGCCGAGATCGCTATCAGTGGTTTGGGCATGTCGCCCTACGGGAGGCAATCCAGCATGCCGGCTTGGCGTGGGACAACGAGGCAGAACGCCAGCGCACCGCCCTTCTGGTTAGCTCGGCGTTTGGTGGGATGACCAGCTTCACCGAACAGGTGCATAACATCACCCAAAACGGCTCGCATAAGATGCCTGCCTTTGGGATTCCCAGCTTCATGACCACTGGGGCAAGCGCGTTAGGGAGCATCGAATGGGGAATACAGGGGCAATCCTACACGCTCACCTCGGCATGTGCCACCGGCTCGGATTCGATTGGTCATGCCTTCGACTTGATCCGACTGGGACGCTACGACACCATTCTTGCCGGAGCAGCAGAAGCCCCCATCCTTCCCAACTCAATCGCCGGCTTCCAAAGCCTACGCGCCGCCTGCACCCAAAGCGACCCCGTTGGCGCGGTGCGCCCGTTTGATCGCCAGCGTAGCGGATTGGTTGCCAGCGAGGGCGCGGCGGTGGTCGCGCTAGAATCCTTGACCCATGCCAAACAACGGGGTGCAACCATCTATGGCGAGTTGGTGGGCTATGGTGCTAGTTCGGATGCCTATCACATTGTTGCCCCCCACCCCGAAGGGCGCGGTGCGGTCTTGGCAATGGAACGCGCCCTAGCCGATGCGCGGTTGCACCCTGAACAGATTGATTACATCAACGCGCACGGCACCGCCACGCCCCTCAATGATCCGATGGAATCGCTGGCGATTCAACAGGTGTTCAAAGATCATGCGTGGCACGTACCGATTAGCTCCACCAAAAGCATGACAGGGCATGCGATGGGGATGAGCGGGGCGATGGAATTGGTATTTTGTATCCAAGCCATTCAGGCTAAGATCATCCCACCCACCATCAACCATGATGATCCCGACCCTGCCTGCCCGCTCGATTACGTCGCACGGGAGGCGCGTCCGCGCACGCTCACCCATGTGATGAGCAACGCCTTCGGGTTTGGGGGGCATAATTCTGTCTTAATCGTAAAGGCATATCAAGGTGACTGACCTACTGACCACTGACTACTATCTCACCCATGTATGGAACGCGCTGCCCTTAGAAGCACGCGCCCAATTCTATGACCAATACCCAACCCTCCATTGGGAAGCCACCGCTAACACGCAACCCTTGAGCGAATTGTCGGGGCTGATGCTGGTGGCGTTCACGGGAACGGGCAAGACAACCACCCTCACCACCCTTGCCCAGCAAGCACGCACTCCCTACAGCGACGCACTCCCAACACGGCGCGAGATGGCAGACTGGGTAATCATCCCAACGGCGCAAGTGTTGCTCGGTGAACCCATCCGCCCCATTCAAGATCGCCTTGAACGCTTCCGCTATACCCACGCCTTCGCCCAGCACTTCATCGGAGGAAGTGTGCAAGCCTACGCCCTGCTACACGTTTCGGGGGCAACCTTGCCCTTCATCTCGGATGGTATACGCGGTGGGGATGAGCTTGCCTACGCGCTGGAGAATTGCCCACGTTGGCATATCGTTGAGTTGGTGGTCAGCCTGCATGAACGCTTGCGACGCTTGAGCGGACGCAATGAGGCATTTGACCAAGTGCGCCCATCGGTTGATCTATCGTTCATCCCGCTTGACCAACGTGAGCGTGTTTGGGATAGCTACCAAGCTGGAATCATCACCCAAGAAGCGTTGACCATCATTCAAGGAGAGGCGCACAACTATGGGCTAGACCCGTTCCTCAACCCCAGCGCGAACCCACGCTATCACCAACTCATGATAGAAACGCTCCCCCCTTCCGCCGTTGCACACGAACTGGAGCGCATCTTAGAGGGGTTGGAGCATGCCTAAAATCGCACGAATCGAAACCACTCCCTATCCCGTTGCGCTCAAGTCTGCGCTGTCTTGGGGCAAGGGGCATCAACTGGCAAGTTTAGAGCATGTCTTGGTGCGCGTGATTTTGGAGGATGGCGCAACGGGCATCGCGGAGGCGACCCCGCGCCCGACGATCTATGGCGAAACCCCCGCCAGCATCAGCGCGATCTTGCACAGCGAAGTTAGCCCGCGCGTGTTACACGCCGACCTACACACCTTCGCCGATGTCAACGCGCTGGATCAAGGGCTACAGATCATCAAGAACAATCATTGCGCTAAGGGTGCGTTCAACATGGCACTTCACAGCGCGTTGGCACAATCGCACGGGCAATCCCTCTTAGACTGGTTGGGTGTGGAACAAACGCGCACACGCCTGAGCTACATCGTCAGCACCGGCACACCTGCCGACGTGCTAGAGGATGTAGCGGAACTGTTTGCGCTAGGGGTACGGGTGTTCAAGGTCAAGGTGGGCAAAGCCCCCACTCAAGAGCGCGAGACCTTGCAAGCGTTGTTTGAGGCGTTTCCTTCAGTAGTCTTTTATGTGGATGCCAACGAGTGCCTAGACCCCAGTACCGCGCCTGCTCTGTTGAATGCGTTGCATGAGATGGGAGTGGCATACTGTGAAGAGGCGTTGCCCGTTCGTGATTTGCACGCACGCCACGCGCTCCGCCATGCCACAAGCCTGCCGATCATCGCAGACGATTCCGCCTTCACCCTCCCCGATCTGGAGCGCGAAGTGCAGTTTGATACGTTTGACATCTTGAACATCAAAACTGCTCGCAACGGTTTTAGCCAAGCCCACACGATGGCGGAGCGCACGCTTCAAGCTGGCAAGACCATCATGGTAGGGTCACAGGCAAGCAGTCTGTTGGGATGTTTGCACGCGGCGGCTTTTGCCCTGCGAGGTGGCATCACCCACCCCACCGAGTGTAGCTTCTATCTCAAAACGGAAGCGGACTTGAGCGACGCGCCCCCCATTGTGGAGGGGGGATATTGGGAACGGGATGCCCTTCAACAGGCATTCATGCGCGTGGGGCATCCCTAAAAGTAGATTGCACTATCGTGGCTTAGGGGCGAATGATGCGCACAAAGCGGTTGGGTTCTTTGCCGTAGCTCTCGCTAATGAGCGACGAACGGCGGATGAGTTCATGCTGTTGACGGCGAATGTGAGGGCTTTGTGGGGTGAGGTCAACCACCTGTTCGCCTGATTGCACCAAGACGATGGCGTTTTCTGCCTCGCGCATTGCTTGCCCAAAGGCGTTCTCATCATCTTCGGGTTGTTCCAAATTGAACAAATCCGCCAGCAGTTTTTCCATTTGTGAAACGGTATTCGCCCGCAACACATAGACGGGCATCCCACGCCGTTCAGCATCCGTCACCAAGCGCGGACGCTGGCGGTAGTAACTCTTGACGGTGACAATGGCGGTTGCCTTATCGAAATCTTCGGTGACGTTTAGGGGCACGCGCAAGCGTCGCCCTGCCTGAAGCAACCGTTCACGCGCCACCCCGTACACATACACGGTGAGCGGAATCATCTCTGGGTGTGAATCCATCGAACCGTCATCCGTGCTGTCTAGCAAGGGTGAAAAATTCGGCGGTGGGGTGGTACTCAAGATGGGTGACGAGCTAGGCTTGGCATCGACAGGATGCACTATGCCCGTGCTGTTGGTATTTTTGCGGATGGTATTGCGACGGTTGCGTTGTGCGCTGGCATCACGCCCCATCTGCCGTTCGGTGATGAGCGTGGTTTCAGGGGTAATCAAGGTGATATTCAACAAGCCACCTGCTTGGCGTTTGCGCAGTTCCACATCGGGGGGGCTACCACGCAAGAAACCATCCACCGACTCGGCAACATCGGGATGAACAAGGATGCGGTCGCGCGTTTGGATTTCCACCAGAATACTAAATGTGGGAGGATTGCGCCGTTCTAAAACCGTCTTTTGCGTGCCACGCCGACGCGCTTCTTCATCGGACAGCGTGACCGATTCAATGCCACCGATCAGATCGGACAACGTAGGATTGAGCATCAGGTTATCTAAGGCGTTCCCGTGTGCCGTGCCAATCAATTGTACGCCACGCTCGGCGATGGTACGGGCGGCTTGCGCTTCTAGCTCACGCCCAATTTCATCAATCACAATGACTTGAGGGTTATGGTTTTCCACCGCTTCGATCATCACTTCGTGTTGTAAAGCTGGCTCGCGCACTTGCATACGGCGTGCCCGTCCCACTGCTGGGTGAGGGACATCGCCATCTCCGCCAATTTCGTTAGACGTGTCCACAATCACCACGCGCCGTTGCTCCCCTAAAACTCGCGCCGCTTCACGCAGGAGCGTGGTCTTGCCCACACCGGGAGGACCCAACAACAGGACGCTTTTACCCGACAACACCAAATCTTCGATGATGTCGATTGTGCCATACACCGCCCGCCCCACGCGACAGGTTAACCCGATCACCGCGTTCTGACGGTTGCGAATGGCAGAAATACGATGGAGCGTGCGCTCCATGCCGGCGCGGTTGTCCGCATCAAATACCCCAATATGCTCGACAACATAATCGAGATCATCACGGCTGATCTCCGTTTCATCCAACACCACCTCGCTATTCACATAGCGAGCAGTAGGAACACGACCTAAGTCTAAGACGATTTCAATCAAGTCTTCAACACGGCGGCTATGGATGGATTTTTGAATGCGTGGGGGCAAAACATTAAGCAATTTAGTAATATCATCAGTGACGCGAGTTTCCAAAAACGTGACTCCTAAATGAAAAGAGAGCAAAGTGCCCCATTGCTTTTAGCGTAATGGGGTATGACAAGATTCGCCAATATTCACAACTGGGCTAGGGTGACTAGAGGCGCGTGCCCAGCGTTGTGCGGTGTGCGTGAGTAGCTTGTGGGGGGCAAGGGGGGCGGGGCGCACCGTTAGATGTTTAACCAGCAATGCTTGCTGTGGAAGGGGTTCAAACCCCAAACTATCGGCATCGCGCTCTAGCCACAGCATGTAACGCGGAATGTTGAGCGTGATTGTCCCGTGATAGGTGGTTTGTGCCAAGTAAAGCGCGTCCGCCAAAATAGCGCGAGTGCGTGCTTGGGCATCGGCATGAATGAACGGGCGCAGGTATACGCCTTTGTCGCCCACGCTAAGGGCAATGTACGCCAGCAACTGCTCCCCGTCACGCAAGACCCACCCGTCTAGGGTGTGGGGGGCAACGATTGCCTCTAGCATGCGTGGGATCACCAGCCCATACAGGCGCAAAATATCCCAGCGATCCGCTTCAGTTGCCACGCGCCATTGCGGACGGGCGGGGGCAAGGGTGAGGTTGGGCGTGTAACGCACCCACAACCGCTGGCGCGAATAAATAGCAAACCCGGCATGGCGCATGGTCTCGCACAGCGGATGATCTTCTTCTACTTCAGCCGATAGTGCGTGCGCGTGTTGTTGTCCGACATGGCGCGTCATGTGGTCAATCATCGCCAACCATGCTTGATCGTCTTGGTCAGGGTCAAGGCGTGGGGCAAGCATCAGCATTCGCGCCGTGTGTGTTTCAGGAATGAGATAGAACTGCCCACTCAACCTTTGGCTTCCGCTGCGCAAATTCAAGGTGACATGCTGAAAACCAGATGGTGCGGCGGTTTGGGTTGCCCACCACCCTGCATCCAAGATCATGCTATCGTTTGTAGAAGGGCGCATCATTGCCATGTTGACAATGGATCGTAAATCTAAATTGGCAACCATGTTGCTTTATCCTCCTGACGAGCGGATCGGTTTGGGTTTTTCACACGATAGCCCCTACAGATAGCTTGCATTATAACAATTTTCAAGCGCAAGATGCAACCGCATATCTTCGCCTATAGAGGGCGGATTGCCTCATGCGTGAGGGTGTGCAACACCGCCTTGACCAACGTCACCATACTCTCATAATCCGACGGCGCGATTAGCGCGGTGGGCGTGTGGATGTAACGGGCAGGGATGGAAAAGGTCATGGTTGGGATGCCCCCTAGTTGGCTTTGGATGATTGCCCCATCGGTGCGCCCGCCCAAGCTGGTTTTGTATTGGTAGGGGATGTTGTGTTGCTGGGCGGTGTGTTCCACAAAGCGCAACAATTGGGGCGGGGTGATGCTTCCGCTATCCATCACCGTGAGGGCAACGCCCTCCCCCAAGCGACATGTCGGGTTGGGTTGGCTTTCGCCCTCGCTGGCGTGGGGATTGGGCAAGTCCTGCGCGGTGGTGGTTTCTAGGATGAAGGCAACATCAGGCTTGAGAATCTTTGCCGCCACCTTTGCCCCACGCAACCCCACTTCTTCTTGCACTGTGAACGCCATCAGCACATCCGCATCATACGGCGCATCGTTCAACACCTCCGCCAACGCGCTACATCCCGCCCGATCATCCAACGCCTTCCCGCTCCATAAATTACCCAGCGGAGCAAAAACGGTTTCAAACATGATCGGCGTGCCAAGCGGGGCTTTGCCCTGTGCTTCCCCTTTGGAGGTTGCACCGATGTCAATGCGCAGGTTGCTCATGGGTTTGATGGCAAGATCGCGGTTCTTGTGGATGGGTGTCCACATGACCACCCCACTGATGGGCTTGTTTGTGCCAACGCGCACACGCAAGCCGGGCAGAATTTGATCGCTGATCCCCCCCACGCTGGCAAAGTGTAAACTGCCGTCGCTGTCATAGCCTGTCACCATGAAGCCCACTTCGTCCATGTGTGCCGCCAGCATGATGCGCGGGCGTTGGTCGCCGTGTGTGCCGTGCCAATGCGCCAACAAGTTCCCCATGCTATCAATGTGATGATTCGGCAGGCGGTCTCCTAACGCGCTAAGAATGCGGTCACGCACGCGCCCCTCATGCCCAGAGATGCCATCCAAGTTAGAGAGGTCTTGTAACAGTTCAGGATAGTTAGTCATGATGAGTCGTCCATCCGATGCGGTTCAAAAAGGTTGAATCAAGATTAGCGATGAAGTGTGCCATCAATCGCCCCACGCGCTCAATATCGCGCAGGTCAGCGGTTTCAATCGGAGAGTGCATATTGCGGATGGGCACGTTCAACAAGACGCAAGGCACGCCCTCACGCGCTACTTGAATCCCCCACGCATCCGTACCGCTTTGACCGGTCAAAACATCCACAACGGTTTTCATCTCGAGGGCGTGGGCGGTTGCTTGCATTTCATCAAACAGCTTGAGGTGGAAGTTGGGACCGTAGCTGATCGGCACAGCTTCACCTAGCTCATAGTTGTCGTTCCCATGTGCGCCGTGTTGGTTCGCAAAGGTGACATCCACGACGATTGCCAGATCAGGCGCGACATGGTTGGTGCTTGTCACCGCTCCCAAATATTCCCCAATGGATTCCTCCTGCACATTTGCCACCGCATAGACATCCCAAGCATGGTGCAGGTTTTGCAACAGGTGTAAGCAGGTGGTCAGCGTGGCGATGCCAGCGCGGTTGTCCAGTGACTTGGAAACGAAGCGATTGCCCATCTCAAACGGGGGCGCGTCAATGGTGATCGTATCGCCAATGCGCACGCGCTGGGCGGTTTCTTCAGCAGATAACCCCACATCAATCAACACATCTTCCAGTAACGGATAATTCCTGCGCTCTTCTTCCTTGAGCAAGTGGGGGGGCTTGGTTGCTACGATGCCCAATAGGGTTTCGCGCCCATGCACCCACACGCGCTGTGAGGGCAAAATCCGTGCATCCGTCCCCCCAATACGTTGCACCTGCAGAAAGCCATCCACAATGTTACTGACCACCATACCGATTTCATCCATGTGCGCGGAAAGCAGAATGCGGTAGGGTTGGTCAATCTGGCGTGTGTTGCGCTTGATGCCGATCAAACTGCCCAAGCCGTCGCTATCAAAGTCATCAACCAACGGTTGCCACTCCTCACGAAGCACCGCACGCATGGGAGATTCAGACCCACTCACGGCGTGCACCGTGACCAATCGCTTGAGATGTTGTTTGAGGTCAAAAGTCGTCATCGGATTTAAGCTCCTGTGGTGGCGGTGGGTTCAAGTGGAATGGGGGTATCCGTTGGAACGGGGATAGGCGTATCCGTTGGAATCGGAATTGGTGTCTCGGTGGGCGCAGGGATCGGCGTTTGAGTGGGCGCAGGGATGGGTGTTGAGGTGGGCGGAACGGGCGTGTTCGTGGGAACAGGCGTGCTGGTTGCCGCCCCCAACGTGGGCAAGAAGGTTGCGGTGGGCAGTGCAGTATTGTTGGGCAACGGAGTGAGGCTTGGCGCGGTGGTCGCGGTGGGAGGGATATAAAGGGTTGGAATCGGCGTGTTGGTCTTGGCAGGGGGCAAGAACTGATACGGCGTGGCAACCAACTGGTTAAGCGCGGTCGCGGTATATCTTCCTGTAGGGGACGGAATCAACGTGCGCGTCGCCGTGACATCCAGCCCCAACGGGGTGAAGGTGACATCTAACGTGGGCGTTTCACTTTGGGTAGCGTTTGCCCCTTCACGTGGGGCAACCACATACAAGAACGTCCCCAAGAAGTAAAACGGGATGGTCGCTAAGATAATCCCAAACAACACAATTCTTAAGGTGCGGATGCGCGGATTCAGTTCACTCATGATTGACTCTCAAATGGGATGGAGGTTTCGGTTGCTGCTGGAATGGGCGTGATGGATGGCGCGGCGGTTGCCGTTGGTGGAACAAAAGGCGTATGCGTTAGGGTGGGAATGGGGGTGAAGGTGGCGGTGCGGGCAGGGATGGGCGTAGCGGGCACGCCAAGTGCTTGCGTCGGAAGCGTTTGGTTGGTGGGGGTGGGCACCAGCGTTTGCGTTGCCAACGGCGCGGGCGTGTCGGATGCTCGAACGATTGTGCCGACGGATTCCCCCCCATACGGTGTCACCGTCACTAGGACGGTTGGGGGAGGGGTCGGTTGGGGGTTCGGCGCAAGGAAAAACAGGATGCCCCCAACACAATAAAAGGGCAACGTTGCCAAGATAATCCCCATCAAGAGGATACGATTCCGACGGCGATTCTCTTCAATTTTATTCTTACGTTGGATCCGCTGGGTCATAGGATACGCTCTACCATTATGCTGTCACGCTTGCTATAAGAGTATAGCCAGCATCATCAAAAATTGCAGACCTAATGCGCACGGTTAAGGAAGTGTAAGCGGGCGATGTTGGTACAATGTGCCATCCACAAAACCGCGCCCCCGATAGTATCCGCGCGTGCCCACCGCCGAGATCACCGCCAGCGTGCGGTAGCCCCGTTGCTGGGCAATCTGCACCGCGTGTTCAATCAGCTTGCCCCCCAACCCAATATGTTGTGCCTTGCCACTTTCCGATTGCCCCACCCCCACCGCTTGCCCATACACATGGACTTCACGGATCATCGCCGCCCCGCTCAATTCCTCTGTGAGGGGGGAAAGCGTGGGGTTGGGCAAGGACAAGCGCAAGAAGGCGGCAATGTTGCGCTCGGCAGTGACGTATTGCAGGAAGACTTCTTCACCAATGTTCACGCTATACCACACCTCATCCAGCGTCAATTCCGCTAGGGTGATGGCGCGTTCGCGGATTTCACGCGCACGAATATCTTTGCTGTGCTTGCCTTGCTGGGCAAGCGCATCGTCCGCAATCTGTCGAAAGTTGGTGAACATGTTGCCCACCACAATATCAGTGGAGGGAATATCGCGGATGATGCGCGTGAGGCGACAATATTCAGGCGTGTGTTCCAACGCCCCCACCAACACCTCAAGCAGTTCGTCGTGGGTATAGGGCTTCCATTCCCCAGCCTGATAATAGCGCATTAGCTCTGCGCTTTCGATCAAGCTACACGGGTAAATCTTGAGTTCATCGGGACAGAAGTCCCCATCGGTGAACATCCGTTGATAATCGGCAAGGTCTTGCTGGGGATCCGATCCGTACAAATTGGGCATCCAATGTGCATGAATCTTGAAGCCTGCTTGGCGCAATAGTTGCACGGCGCGGCGTGTGGCACGCACATCATGCCCGCGCTTGTTCGCCCGTAGCACGGCATCGTTCAAACTTTGAAAGCCGATCTGCACCTTCGTACAGCCCAGCCTGCGCACGCGCAACACCTCTTCCGTGCTGATGTGATCGGGGCGCGTTTCAATCACCAACCCAACCGAGCGACACACCGCCGATTCATTCTCGCGGTGGGCAGATTCTAATTCTTCCCATGTGGCAACTTCATCAATCGGGCTACGGTTGGCATGGAGCGTTGCCTCACGTGAGCGGCGCATCTCATCGGCGTATACGTCTTGTACCACTTGATTATAGCTACGCTGTAAATCCATCCCCAGCAATTTCACTTGGGTGGTGTTGGTATCAGGGTGCAGTTGGGAATGTTGGAGGATGGCTTCTAGCACGGTTTCGCGCTCATCACGCCCGTTGCCAAAATCATGGAGCGCGTCAAAGATGCGCTTGATGAACCAGATTTGATAGGTTTCGGGGTAGAACGACCATGTTCCGCCCAAGATGATGATCTCGATTTTGTCGGTGGGATGCCCGATGTTGCGATACGCCAGCAAGCGGTTATAGGTTTGCAGGTAAGGATCGAAGCTGTTCTTCTCGGCGCGTTGTGCGCCCGGCTCATCCGATAGATAGCTCTTGGGCATGCGCACATCGTTGGGGCAAAAGATGCACGTGCCGGGGCAGGGGAAGGGCTTGGTCAAGACGGTGACAGGGGTGACACCGCTTTGGCTACGGATGGGCTTACGGCTGATGCGCATGGCGATTTGTGGGTTGTATGGGGGGAGCTTGCCCTGTTCCGCCAGCTGTTGCCATGCGCGGATCAACTCACCTCGCCCATAAAAGCCCATCCCGTCTTTGGGAAATTCCCGCAAGAGGCGATCAAGGTTGTTACGGTTGATGCTGTCATCCTGAATGACGCGCGACAAAATGGCGATATAGTCTGCCTCATAGCGAGCTAAATCAATCGGGGTGAATTCTAATTCGCGTTCTGTTTGCACGGCTCGGCATCCTGCTGGTCATCATGGTCATGCACCAGTGTATCACGGTTTTGCACCGTGGTGGGGAGAAGATGTGCCCCCGTTCGGCTTTGCTGACAGGGGGCGGAGAGCTTGCGCTTAGGGCAATGGGTTAAGCGGTAAGCGCATGTGGAAGGTTGTCCCACTGTTGGGCAACGAACGAAAGCCGATTTTCCCACCGTGTAATTCTACTGCCCGCTTGGTGACGGCAAGCCCCAAGCCCGTGCCAGAGCGCACCCCCACGTTAGCCGCGCGGAAGAATGGCTCAAACAAATGCGCTTGATCCCCTTCGGGAATGCCAATGCCTTTATCGCTCACTTCAATGAGCAACTCCGCATGATGAATGCGCATGACCACATTCACCTCACTTTGTGGCGGAGAGTATTTAATCGCGTTGCCAATCAAGTTGTTGAAGATTTGGCGCATCAGTTTAGAATCCACCAACATTTCAAAATGGGGCATCTGCGTATGAAGCACAATCGGATGAGCATCACTATCCAACATGCGCATGTTAGCAATCACATCTCGACAGAAATCAATGAGGTCAACATTCTCACGCTGGAGTTTGCCATATTCACCCTCGCTACGGCTGAGGATGCCCACATCATTCACCAATTCTTCCATCTGTTGAATTTGCGTTTGAATGGTGGTGATGCACTCTAGGCGTTCGGCTTCGCTCATGCGGTGTTCATAACGTTTGAGGAAATCGCTAGACAGCATCATGATCGACAGCGGAGTGCGTAACTCATGCGAGATCATCGACATGAAACGGTTTTTCAATTCGTTCAACTCCACCTGTTTGTTGAGT
Source organism: Phototrophicaceae bacterium (assembly GCA_049318945.1). Taxonomy (GTDB): domain Bacteria; phylum Chloroflexota; class Anaerolineae; order Aggregatilineales; family Phototrophicaceae; genus CAIRDJ01. The sequence goes on from JBMOEO010000040.1 coordinate 27,014, forward strand.
TGTAATTGGGTATTCTGTTGGGACAATAGCACGCTTTCCATGTGCTTACGGGGGGTCAAGTCATAGACCATGCCGGTATAGAGCCACGTCGCGCCCAGCTTGGTACGGCTTAGGGCGATGTCTAGTGGCACGCTTGCGCCCGTCCGTGTGATGCCTTGCACTTCATGACGACGGTTAGGGAAGACAACGCGCTTGGTGTGGTTGAACAAGTCAACATAATAGGCGCGGTCTGGCTCACCCAACAAAACGGTGATCGGCTGTCCAACCAGATCCACTTGCCGATAATCAAACATTGCTTCCATCGCCGGGTTAACCGACTGGATGATGCCATATTCATTGGCGGTGAAGATGCCGTCCGCCACCGTTTGCAAGATTGCCTCAAGCCGTTGATGGGTTTGCTCTAGGGCGCGTTGTGTATACTTGAGGTCACTGACATCTTGATGGACGGTAATCACCCGTAGTTGTTTTTCCCACTCAAAACGGGCAATCTGCAGGGTGAACCAGCGTTGCTCGCTGGGACTGTGGCAGGGGTATTCCGCGCGATATAAGCGTGAACGCTCGCTCAAAATGGAGTTGATGCCATCCGCAACTTGCCCTGCGCCTTCGGCATTGCGTTGTGCAGCATCTTGGCAGACTTGCACGTAATTACTACCCAAGCCAAACGCTTGGTCACGATAGCCGTTCATTTTACCGAACCGTCGCCATGCCTCATTGATACGAACAATGCAACCGGTTTCATCTAAGAGGGCAATGTGAGAGGGCAACGAGTCGATGGCGGATTGCAATAAGGTATCGATTGGAAGCTGTCGAGAGTTATCGGGCGTACCGTTAGAGGTTGTTTCGCGCCACATAGCTTCTCATGTTCCTTTAATTATCAATTTAGGATTATACACAAGAATATTGTGTCTGACTAGCGGTTTAATGGAAATTAGGCTTGAATGTCACAAATTTACCTTCGGCAAGAAAAAGTCCTCATTGCGACTTTAGCAGTAGTGGGCGGGGTGTTGGTGTTGTTGGGGATGATTCCCCTGATTCAACTGGGGAAAACGCTCAAGACGCGCCCAATCGCCCCGGTGCAAATGGTGGAGTTTGCGCTTTCTAGCGAATACACTCACCCTTACATCCTCACCGATAGCGGACAGTTGCTAGAGCCACTTGATAATGGGGAATGGCGCGTGGTGGATGTTGGGCAAACGACCCACATTCAAGACTTTGTGATTGACCAGCAGGCGCAAATTTGGATTGCTGCGGACGAAGGCTTATTCGCCCAGCAGGCACACGTTTGGGAAGTGGTCAACCCCGCCCCCACGCGCGGACTCATTCAGACCGCAGATGATTTGGTGGTGGTGGATCATCAAGGGCAACCGCACAGCATACAACACGCCACCCCGTTGAACATCCCGCTAGGTGGCACGCCGATTGCTGAATGGGTGACGTTGCCTTCTAACCGTCAAGTCATCCGCGCGGGAGACAAGTTATATCATGCCGTCGATTCATTGGCTTCATGGCAACCCCTAGACACCGGTGAGCCAATTGCGCACATCTGGCTCACCGAGCAAGGCACGCTGTGGGCAGGAACGCACAACGAAATTTTAGAGTGGGACGAACCCAGCCAAACATGGCAAGCCGCATTGCCCAACGCCATCAACCAACCCTTTGATACGCTTGCCCAGTTCCAAGAGCAGACGTATGCCCTAGTCAATGGGAAGCTATTCCGCTTTACCGATTCTGCGTGGGCAGAAGTGGAGATTGGCACGGGTGATCGCTACCTCACCCATTTGATTTCGGACGGGGAAACCGCGTTGTGGGTGATGGATCGCAACCAGATGAAGTTATTCACCTCGCCAGATGGCATCAACTGGGAAGGGGTTTCTATCGCCATCCAGCCCGAAACGCCCTCCCCAAGCCTCACCAACAACTAGGGTGAGGGTCATTCAAGCAATTCGGCATCCGTTGCCGAAACATACGGAATGCGGATGATGAAGGTACTGCCCACCCCCACCTCGCTACGCAAATCCACCCGTCCGCCATGCAACCGCGCGACACCGCTGACGATTGCCAAGCCCGCCCCCACGCCTTGATCTTCATAGCGTTGGCGGTTGATCTGATAGAACATGTTCCAAATCTCACGATGATGGGTTGGCTCAATCCCACGCCCCTTGTCCTCCACGCGAATACACACGTTTTCATGGTCAGGATAGGCACTCACTTCTACCGATTGCCCCCGTTCAGAAAACTTGAAGGCGTTATCAATCAGGTGATAGACTGCCATCTTGAGGTATTCGGGGTGTGCCACAAAGGGGGGGAGGTTTTTTGCCACGCGAATTTTATAGGTATAGCTCGGATCGTGCAGTTGGTGGGCTTGCTTGCACGCCTCTTGAATCAACTTGCCAACGTTATCAATCACGCGACGCTGACGTTGGTAGGCTTCTTTTGCCCCGCCCGTTTCTAGCTCAACCAGCAGGATGAAGTTTTCTACTAAGCGATGCAACCGATCCGCGCCCGATTGAATCCCCTGCAAGAACCCCAACATGTCGCCAGAATCGCTACTGGCAACACGGCGAAACTCTTCTAACAATTCTGAATAGCCCACGATATACATCAAAGGGGTGCGGAATTCATGTTGCAACATGGAAAGGATATTCGCCTTGAGTTTTTCCTCGCGGTTGCGATGGGTTTGGTCAATGGCACGGGAGCGACGCAAGCGCGATTCCACCGCGATGATGAGATCATCCGGCTGAAACGGCTTGACGAGGTAGTCATCCACACCCAACAGCTTTGCCCGTTGAATATCGGCACGCTCTCCGCGAGCGGTCAAGAAGATGAACGGGACGGAGACATATTGCGGTTGCTGGCGGATATGGCGCAACAGTTGCACGCCGTCTAAGTTGGGCATCATGATGTCGGACAGGATGAGATCGGGGACAATGCTTTGCTCAATCAAGCGTTTGAGCGCAACCTGCCCATCTTCGGCTGTCAGCACATCATAATCCTCCAGAAGCAGGATGTCACGGATGCCGGCGCGGAGTTGGGTATCGTCTTCAACAACAAAGATAGTGGCTTTGGGCATGATCTTTAACACGGGTGCGTATGAACATTGTCTACTATCTTACAGGACTTTCGCCCTGCTGAAGCGATTTAGTTTGAGCAATTCTAAGAATCCCCCGTGCCCAGTTCAGTTGAATAATAGCCACGCCCGTGCTATGCTTAGGCAAGCCTCACTCCGCCCATGTAAGGATGTTTTGCCGTGCCAACTTATACCTGTTTCATTAGCTACCGTAGTGCGGACGCGCACAAAGTAGACCCGATTGCCAGCAAGCTAAACTTGCGCACCTTCCCTGATGGG
>JBMOEO010000041.1:0-30255 GCA_049318945.1 Phototrophicaceae bacterium
CCGCACGGTTCTTGACGATTAATAACGGTTGCCCAATTTGTAAGGCGGTTGCGCTCACATTCGGATTTGCCAGCAACAGATCATCTAGGAGGATGTCATGCTGAAGCGCAATATCCATGAGCGTATCGTTGGGTTGAACGGTGTAATAGTGGGGCGTGGGGCTGGGTTGCGGAGAAACCATAATGGACAGTTGTGGTGGCGCGGTGGGTGGGGGGACGCTGGGCAACACGGCTATGCTAAGTGCCTCTTGAACGGTGAGGGTGATGTCGGGCGCGGCAAGTGGATAGGGAGTGGGTGCATCAAAGTGACTATAGGTGATGGTACAACCCAAGCTGGAAGCGCATAACCACGCGATACCCATGTAGAATCGTCTCCAAGCCCTATGCTTCATGCTTGAGTTTTTACCCTTAAAATCATTTTGTCCGATGATGGAATCCATAGCGGTTATTATAACGATAATGGAAAGGATGTTACAATTAAATTCTGTTGAAACGGCAGACACGGGCGACCGATCCCAACATCGTTGTGTTTTATCTATGCCTCCCTTACAATCACCCTCTGCCTGCTTTTAGCGTTGAACCACCACAAGGAATAAACAATGTTAAACCGCTCATTTGGGCTATTGATTTTAGGGGTGTTGATGATCGGGCTTGCCCCCATCTCCGTTCGGCTTAGCTCGGTGGGACCCATCGCTACCGCCTTATGGCGGATGGGATTGGCTGTTCCGCTTCTGCTTGCCCTCAATCGCTATTCCCAGACTAACCAACCGCCTACCCCCTTATCGCCGCGCTTGATCGGATACTTTGTGTTGAGTGGGTTTTGCTTCACCGGGGACTTAATCTTGTGGCATCTTTCGATTGAATATACCACCCTTGCTGTTGCCACGTTAGCGGTTAACACCGCCCCCTTGTTTGTCACGCTTGGCTCGTTGTGGTTGTTTGGTGAACCGATTCGGCGTGGGTTCTTGGTGGGCTTTGCGATCACCTTGATTGGCTTGGGCGCACTCTCCCTCAAAACGTTGGATCAAACAGGAAGCATCATTGGGATAGGACTGGCGTTGGTTGCTGCCGTTTTCTATGCCGGCTACATCCTATCTTTGCGTTTTCTTAGAGGAGTCAACACAAGCCAACTGATGCTGTGGAGTAGCACCTCTTCGGCAGTGTTCTTGGTGGGGGCAACCGCCCTTGCGCAGGAAACCGTTTTCCCGACGACATGGGGCGGCTGGCTTCCGTTGATACTCTTGGCGTGGGTGGTGCATGTTGGGGGACAAACGCTCATTGCCACCGCCATCAAAGAGATCACCGCATCGTTGACGGCGATCATGCTCTTGTTGCAGCCGGTGATAGCAACGCTGGTGGCGTGGGTGTGGTTTGACGAGGCGTTATCCCCAGTACAGGTGGTGGGGGTGGTGTTGATCTTGGTTGGAATTTATCTTGCCAAACAAAGTTCAAGCGTGGCTACTCCCCCATCTACGCTTCAAGCCTTACCCAATGAATGAGTGATTACCCAAAATATCCCAAGAATATCCCAAATGAGAGGAGAACCTAAACAATGACGCACCCTATTACACTTGCCATGTGGTCAGGTCCGCGCAATATCTCCACGGCGATGATGCGCTCATGGGGCAACCGAGCGGATACGGTGGTGGTGGATGAACCCTTGTATGCCTACTACCTCACCCGTACTGAACATCAACACCCCGGCGCAGAGGAGATCATCGCCCATTACGAAACGGACTGGCGCAAGGTGGTTCAACAGTTGACCGCAGGCGTGCCCAACGGCAAACAAATTTACTACCAAAAGCACATGACGCACCACATCCTAGATGAGGTGGAACTCGATTGGGTGTTGTCGCTCACACATTGCTTCTTGATCCGCAACCCTGCTGAAGTGATTGCCTCACAAAGCAAAGTCTTTGAGCAGTACCCACAAATTGACCAGACCGGCATCCCCCAGCAAGTGCGCATCTTTGAGTATGTTTGCCAGCACACGGGTAAAATCCCCCCCGTGATTGATGCCAGCGATGTCCTCAAGCATCCACGCCAAACCCTCTCCGCTTTGTGTGACGCGCTACCTATTCCATTCGATGAGGGGATGCTTCAGTGGGCGGCTGGAACGCGCCCAACCGATGGCATCTGGGCGAAGTATTGGTATCATGCTGTGGAACAATCCACCGCGTTTAAGCCCTATGAACCTCAGTCCGTTGAACTGCCCCCTAGCTTGCAACCCATGCTTGAAACCTGTAACGCGCTGTATGCCAAGATGTTTGCTCATCGTTTGGTGGGGGCGGGTACGTAAAATATAGGGTAGGGCTATTGCGTTTTTATGCCATCTTGTGTAAATATGATAGTATCAACGTGCGAAACCTTTATGGGATCGGTAAAGAATGAGTGAAGGCACCATTATTTGTCAACACTGTTGGCGTGAACAATCCTTTCATGGGCAAGATACCTGCGAATATTGCAATCGCTCGATAGTTGCCGACCCTACCTTGTTAGAGACTCTGCAGAATATTCAACTTGAATCCACCCCCACACATGCTCAAAGCGGTGAACAACGCCTTGAGTTCACCCCAAATAGCAAATTGATCCTCAAGGTCAAAAAAGTAGATAAGCCAATGGTTTATCAATTCACGCGCGACCACGCTATTCTTGGGCGACGTGATGCCAAACAGCAACAAAGCCCCGATATTGATTTGTACCTCTATGCCGCACAAGTGCTAGGGGTCAGCCGTCAACACGCTATCCTACACTTGTCGGATAACGGGTTATATCTGGAAGACCTCAATAGTGCCAACGGCACATTCTTGAATGGGAAGCGACTTGCCCCTCACGACAAGGGGAATCGGATTGCCAGTGGAGATTTAGTCCAACTTGGCAACCTGTTATTCACACTGAATTTCTAGCTATCCTCATCCCCCAGATGATAAGGGCAATTCGCTATTGTCGGGGGTGCTGGTGGCGCGGATACTTGTTTCCGCCATGACTGTTGAAGTTGCCACACTACGTTGGGGAGTGGGGTCTTGGGTGGCGGTGGTACGTGCGGGGGCAAGGGTGGGCATTGCCAATGGTGTGGACTCGGTATCACTGGTTGCTACGGTTGGGGCAACACTGGGTGCAGGGGTGACATCTCCACAAGCGACAAGGCTGAGTAGCATGATAAACGCTAAGATTAGAATGAACGGCGTACTCTTCATCATTTCCCTCTTCATGTTCGATAAATGGTTGTGGCAGAAATTTACGGAATTTATATATTTACCCACCACTCCCCCCTTATCTTAAACCCAAAAAGATTATAATTCCAACATGAAGTAACATTACAGTTAAATGGGCATTCCACCATGACGACAGAATCTATGTACCGCATCCTCATTATTGAAGATGATTTACACCTATTGAACATGTATGCACGGGCACTTCAAACAGAAGGCTATACCGTTCGTGTTGCCTCCAACGTAGAAGAAGCTCGTTTGATGATTGAGTATTGGCAATTTGATTTGATCCTCACCGATGTACAACTGGGAGGATATGTTGCTACCACGCTTTTAGAACGCTACTTTGAACGCCTCAAGCGCAAACACACGCGCGTTGTGGTCATGAGCGCGGCGGAGGAGAACCGCCAATTGGTGAACCAGTTTGATATTGAAACGTTCCTGCTCAAACCCATCACGCCACGCACCCTGCAAACTCTAGTTGCCAGTTTGGTAGAGGCTTCTGGCGCGGTCTTATAACGCATGGTTTGACCATGTGCAGGTTTAGGGGTATAGTACATACATTCGTCATCAGTTCCACCAAAGGTAAAAACCATGCCTCAAAAGACATTTGTTGTTCCCAACATTGGATGCAATGGGTGCGTCACCAGTATCGTCAACGAGTTGAACGAGTTGGCAGGAGTTTCGTCCGTTCGTGGGGATGTTGCCACCAAGCAAGTCAGCGTCGAATGGGATGCACCCACCGAATGGGCAGACATCCAAACTGCTCTTGTTGCGATTGAATACCCCCCCCTAGAAGCCGTATAGCACCCTCTAACTGATATGCTCCCCCTTCCCGTTTGGTTGCCCCATCTTATGAACCCGTTGAAGATCAAGCGCGTGTACCTGTGGTTGCTGTTGGTGTTGTCCCTAGCAACAACAGCACAGGGACAAGACGGCTTGAACCTTCCGAGTGAATTGTACATCCTGCTCAATGAAGGCTATGTTGAACGCTATGGGCTTGGCACAGAAGGCATTCAACAGGCAACCCCTGATGGACAGTTTGTGATTGACTTCGGCGTATCGGCGGATGGGCAATGGTTGGCGTACCGCACGAGTGAGTTTGTGATCGTCATTGATCCTTTGAGCGGGGCGGGGAGCGTCATTGATTTTGAACCAAGTTTCCCCTTGTTGCGCGGTCAGGGCAAAACGCTGGCTTGGGCACCCAATGGCAAAGCCATCGCTTATACCACATCCAACGGTTTACGGGTGACGCTTCGGGGGGAATCTGGTCAGCAACACTATAACGTCAGCGATAGCCTACAAGGCTTTGCCCATCTGTTATGGAGTCCTCTTGGAGATTATCTAGTAGCAACCACTAATAATGGTATCTGGCAGATTTATCACATCACGGCGCAGGGTATCCGTTTGGCTGCCGCCACCCCCAATGTGTTGGATGTCGCATGGGTGGACGCACATCAGCTTGCCTTCACCCCTGCTGAAGGTGGCGTGATGATGCTTGACCTTGACCGAGCCAATACACAACACACCCTCTTCAGCAGTCAACAACGCTTCGACCTGCTTTATCCGCTGGAAGGACAATTGCTCCAAGCGTTTCGCGTGGAGGGTGACAGTGGAACGCTCGTTGAGATTGATTATGGGCGTGGGCAAATCACCCAACGCGGTGAACAAGCAATCACCCTAGAAGGCTTGCAATGGGGCGTGGGTGGCAAGCAAATGGTGGCATGGCGTGGAGGGGCGTTGGCACTCTTAGACCCGCGAACCCAGCAAGGATTAACTTTGCCGATTGCCAATGCGGTCATGTTTGATTGGGGTATCCCCCCCCTCTCAACCGCCCCCAGCTTCAACCTGCCCAGCAACGGCTACTTTTTGGCGGATGATGCAACAGGCATCACACAGGTTTGGTTGCTCCCCAAAGACAACCGCCCCCCCGTGATGCTCACCCAAGCCACCGAGTCGGTGCGTGGGTATGGCGTTTCAACAGGGCAAACGGCTGTTGTCTATAGCAGTGGACGCGCCTTGTGGCGGGTGGACTTCGATAATCCTGCCACGCCCCTCCGCCTAACCGACCTTGCTGAGGATGGGGATGTCATGCCCACCTTCAACCAAGATGGCACGCTGATTGCCTACAGCGATGAGAACGGGGTGTGGTTGATTCCCTCCAACGGGGGAGAAAGTCGCTTGCTTGCGCCCAGTGTTTACGATGATGATCCCGCTTTAATACGAGTGTTGTTTAGTCCGCGCTTTGCCCCCAACGTTGGGGCGTTGTTGGTGAACGTTATGTATGCGGAAGGCATTTCTACAGGGGTGGTTGATCTCACCAGTGGAGAGTTGCAAGAACTTCCCTTTGGGTACATCAACGGGCGATGGTTGAACGACCATTCCATCCTCACCTTCACCGATGCCACCGATAACGGCATGGTGACGGCAGGGCTACAGCGCACCCCCGTGAATGATCTGGTTAACTCGTTGATGGTGTTGCCCCCGCAAGTGGCGGTGATGGACGCGCTCTTATTGGATGAGTCCACCTATCGCTTGATCCTACGGGACGCGCAAACCTTTGAGACCACCTCCCCCTTGAGCGTCGTCGATTATCGCGCACCGGCTGGCTTAATCCCCATCTATACAGGAAGCCACCTCAAAGATGCCCAGCTTGCCCCCGATGGTTCGATGATGGCGGGGTATGCCCGCGTGCAACCTAGCCAAGATGGCTATCGGCATGGGCAACTGGCGTTTGTTGACTTTACAACGGGGGAACAACTTGGTTTAATATTGCCAACTTCTGTTTGGCAATTTCGATGGTATCCCTAACCTGTGCGTCCCATTCGCCTAACCACCCACCGCCTCATCATCCGCGAATTCGTCATGGATGATTTGGATGCCTTCGCCAGTTTGTGCGCAGACCCACTGGCGATGCGTTTCATGGGGGATGGTAGCACATTATCACGTGACAAAGTGGAGGAGTGGATTCACCTTTGTGAACGCAACTACGCCACCAAAGGCTATGGGATGTTTGCCATCACCCTCTTGAATGGGGAGTTCATCGGGTTTTGTGGCTTGGGCGTGGTGCCGGTGGAACTGATCTTTGCGTATGTGCCTTCATGTTGGGGTAATGGTTATGCCACCGAAGCCGCGCGTGCAGTGCTTGCCTTCGGATTTGAGCGGATCGGATTAGAAGCCATCTATGCCACGATTGACCAAGCCAATCATGCTTCGTTGCGCGTGATGGAGAAGCTCGGTTTCCGCTTTCTTGAAACGCGCTATGATGAAGAACCTGAACCCTATTTCGCCTATATTTTAGAGAAGCCTACTTCTTCCCCCACTGTCCATTAGCGTAAAGCGATGATTCATGCTTGCCTCTGTCCGTCATAACCTCCAACTTGTATCGGGCTTATTTGCCAAAGACCGCCAAAATCCCTACTATCGTTCGTTTGAATTGGTGTGGAGTTTCGCCCGTCCTTACCGCTGGCGGATTAGCTCCATCTTTTTGATGAATTTTTTCAGTGCCTTTTTTGAGAGCAACTCTCTCACCTTGTTGGTTCTGGCATTAACCAGTTTGTTGGGTGGGGACATGACCGACGCAGCTTCTCGGTTTGGCGCATTAGGTGATCTGTTCCTACAAGTACAAGGCTCTATGTCCCCCACCGCATTTTTCTTCGTGTTGGCAGGGATCGCCATTGGAAGCCAAGTGCTAAAGAGTGGGCTGACGCTTGCCTCTGGCTTAAGCTCTAGTTACCTCAACTCCGCCCTATCGGAATCTAGCAAGGTCATGGTGTATGAACGCTTGAACAGCATTCCGTATGCCCAATTGATGAAGTATAAACTGGGGGATGTTGCCAACTATATTGGCTACACCAACACAATCGGGCGCATGATTAGTTTGTTCAACCAAACGCTCAACCTCTTCTTCAACATGGCAATCTATGTAGGGGTTTTGTTTTGGCTATCCATCCCCATGACGTTGGCGACCTTCGCTGTGTTCGGCTTGATCGGCATTGGATTATTCTCCATCACCCAACGCATCCAACATTATGAGAAAATCTCGTTTGAGAATCGCAAGAAGTTCAACCAGCAAATCTTTGAAAATATTCAAGCATTGCGGTTGCTCACCATTATGAATCAGAATCATCACACCATTGAAGCCACGCGCGAACTGGCAAACCTTGAGCGCGACGTTCACTATCGCGGTAACGCGCTTCGCTTGTTGATCTCCCCCATCTTAGAGATCACCTCGTTGCTTTCTGTGACGGCATTCATCGTGATTGGCTACTTCTTCGCAGGCGGACTCAATGCAGACACGCTTCCATCCATCATTGTTTTCATGCTTGCGCTATGGCGCATTGTCCCACGCCTTGCCCAGTTCAACGGCATCATCACCAATTTTGCATCCTATCAGTTGCATCTGGTGGAATTGGCAGACATGCTAGACATCACCAGCCAGTTGCAATCCCCCCGCCCGCTCGTCCCTTTTCATGGGCTACATGACCGCATCCGCTATGAGGATGTGGAATTACAATACATTGTTGGCGAGAACAAAGCCCTCAACGGGGTGACGTTTGATGTTGAACGCGGAACGACGGTTGCGTTAGTGGGAGAGTCCGGCGCGGGGAAATCTACCACGGCGGATGTCTTGCTTGGCTTGTTTGAACCAACGGGAGGGCGTATTCTAGTGGATGGTGTAGACCTGCACGACTTGAGCCTTTCTGACTGGCGTGACCATATCAGCGTGGTGGATCAAGAACCCTTCCTATTTCACCGCAGCGTTTTATACAACATTCAAGTGAGCCGTCCCAACGCAACCTTTGATGAAGTGGTGGAAGCCGCCCGTCTTGCCAATGCGCATAACTTCATTGTGCAACTGGCAGAAGGCTATGAAACGGTGATTGGGGAGCGTGGCTATCGCTTGTCTGGTGGGCAACGCCAACGGCTTTCGCTGGCACGCGCCATCCTCCGCAATACCGAGATCATGATCTTGGATGAGGCAACCAGTAACTTGGACAGTGAATCGGAAAAGCTGATTCAAGACTCGCTACAGAAAATCCAACAAGAGCGCACCATGCTCATCATCGCTCACCGTCTTTCTACGATCATGAAAGCAGATAAGATCATTGTCTTGGAGAAGGGGCGCATTGTGGAGCAAGGCACCCATCCAGACCTGATTGCCCAGCGCGGACGCTATGCCAGCTTCTGGCGGTTACAGTCTGAACTACAAACCACCTTATGAGGGAGTGACACGCCCTCCCCTGCTGGCAAAGCCACCACACGGGAGGGCGTGCAACATTAGATGTCTGCGGCGTTACGCCCTTGCAAACCGAGCGAAACCGCGATCAAGATCGTGGATGCAATTAGCATCAGGGTACTCAGCGCGTTCACTTCTGGCGTGACGGAAGTCCGTAGCAACCCGTATACAAACATCGGTAGGGTGTTGGTGCCGCTCCCGGTGGTGAAGAAGGTAATCACATAATCATCCAATGACAAGGTGAATGCCAACAACCCACCTGCTAATACGCCGGGGAAAATCAACGGGAACGTGACGCGCCAGAAGGTCTGCCATTCGTTTGCTCCCAAGTCACGCGCGGCTTCTTCGTAACGTGGGTTCATATTGGCAAGGCGAGCACGCACCACCAACATCACATAGGACATGGTGAAGGTGACATGTGCCAAGATGATGGTGACGAACCCCTGCGAAAGCGTGACTCCCGTGATGCGATCATACCAATCAAACACTATTTTGAAGAACACCACCAACGAAATCCCCTGTGTGATTTCTGGAATCACAATCGGTAGATACAACACCGCGTCAAGGATGTTTTGCCCCGGAAAGCGTGTGCGAGCAAACGCTAAGCCGGTTGCCGTACCAATTAAGGTGGCAAAAATGGTGGTTGCCACCGCCACGATTAAGCTGTTGGTGACGGAACTCAACAACAGACCGGTGCTAAAGCTGGCATCGCTCCCGATGGTGTTATCGAAAATGTTGATGTACCAATCAAACGTGAAGCCACGCCAAACCGAAACCCCGCGTGAGTTATTGAATGAAAAAACCACCAATAACAAAATTGGTGCCCACAAAAAGAAATAGGTAAAAATTGGATTGAGTAGCAACCCGACGCGCCCGACGCGCCGAATGGCGAGGTCACGACCTAATTTAGCTTGGTTGATTTCAAAGCGTTGGTTCATGGTTAGTTCTCCTTGCGGTTAGTCGGTTCGGATTGTCCAAAGGTGTTGTATGCCCATAGGGATAGCATCACGATGAACATCAAGACGATAGAAAGCGTGGAGCCACGGGGCCAATGCCCGGTGCCCTTGAACTGACCAGCGATCAGATTACCGATCATCAAGCCATCCGTTCCACCCAGCAAATCTGGGGTGACGTATGAACCAATGCTGGGGATGAAAACCAAGATGCACCCAGCAACCACGCCCGGCAACGTGCCCGGCAAGACCACCCTCCAAAACGCCGACCAGTCATTCGCGCCCAAGTCATGAGCCGCCTCCACTAGGCTAAAGTCAAAGCGTTCCACTGCCGCATAAATGGGCAAGACCATGAACGGTAAGAAGCCGTACACCAAGCCCACAATGACCGCGCCCTGTGTATAAAGCATTTCCAACGGGGCATCAATCAAACCGATTGCCAAGAACATATTGTTGATAACCCCTTCTTCCCCCAAGATCACGCGCCAAGCATAGGTGCGAATCAAGAAGTTTGTCCAAAAGGGTAAGATCACCAAGAAGAGCGTAAAGGTGCGCATGAATGCGGATTCGCGCGTGCTGATGTAGTAGGCAAGCGGATAGCCAACGAACAGTGTAATGAGGGTGGTGATGAGGGCAATGCGGATGGAGCGGATGAGTACCAAGCCGTAGGGGTTATCAGGGGCGATGATGTCACCAAAAACTTCCCAGCCTTCTGCAAATGAGCCAACCGTCCCCAATTCAGCAAAGCCCTCTTGAATGGCTTCCCATTCGTAAAAGCCACCGAAAACGGTTTGATAGGATTCTAGGGTATAGGGGAGTTCACCGCCACCACGCGAACGGCTCAAGAAACTCATGAACATCACCACCAACAACGGGGTGATGAACAGGAGACTCATCCAGATGATGGCAGGGCTAGAGAGGGCAATGCCTGCCTCCATGTTTCGGTCGGGTATGTTGAGGTTTGGTTTGGTCATGATTTTCCTTTCAGTTCTGCTAAAGCCGCTTCGAGCATATCGCATCCAGCGGTGATGTCCTGTTGAGTGACGTTCAAATGAGGCGCAATCCGAATGGTATTGCCATATAGCCCACCCTTGCCAATGAGCAATCCTTGACGGCGAGCGGCGTTCAAGAGTTGAGCAGTGAGCGCGGCATCAGGGGTTTTGTCGGTGTTGGGCACGACGATCTCTAACGCCTGCATCAAACCCATTCCGCGCACGTCCCCGATGAAATCGTAGTCCTGCTGGAATTGCACAAGGCGATTGCGCAACTCTGCCCCGCGTTCAGCGGCGTTTTGGGGTAGATTATATTTCTCGATGTATTCGATGGTTGCCAATGCCGCTGTCATGGTGAGGGGATTCCCCCCAAAGGTGGCAAAGGTTAGCCCTTTTACTGCCTCAGCAATTTCAGGCGTGGCAAGCGTTGCCCCAATTGGGAAGCCATTTGCCATGCCTTTAGCAAAAGTCATGATGTCTGGATCCACGCCCCATTGCTCAATGCCAAACCATTTATGACCGGTGCGCCCCCAGCCTGTTTGTACTTCGTCGGCGATGAACACCCCGCCAGCTTCTTTCACAAGGGGCAAAATACGCTTGAAGTATTCTGCTGGGGGAACAATGAACCCACCCACCCCTTGAATGGGTTCTGCCATGAAAGCGGCAATCCGCCCCCCGGTCACGGTTTGAAGCGTTTCCTCCAAATCACGCACGCATAACTCGACCACTTCCTCCGCGCTCAAGTTGAGTGGGGCGCGATAGACATACGGATTACGCACGTGACGGATGGACGGATCGGTCACGTTGCCCAGTCGCCATGTGTTGTGCGCGGTGACACTCATGGCGGTCATGGTGCGTCCGCTATAGGCGTGGCGTAAGGCAATAATGACATCATTGCCAGTATACATCCGCGCCGCCATGATGGCGGTTTCGTTTGCCTCTGTTCCGCTACTGGTGAAGTAGCACTTTGCCAAGCGACCCGGTGCCAGTTGCACCACTTTCTCCGCCACTTTGACCATGATCTCATTGATGTACAAAGTGGAAGTGTGTTGAGCAAGCTGTAGCTGTTGCATGACGCGCTCATTGATTTCATCATTGGCATGTCCCACCGAAACAGTCAACACCCCCCCAAAGAAATCGAGATAGCGGTTGCCCTCTACATCCCACAAGTATTGATCTTTCGCATGGTCAACGACGATGGGATGCTCCCCATAGTAAGGCGCAATAGCAGGGAACATCACCGCCTGATGGCGATTGATGATGGATTGTGTTTTTTCGTTGGTTTGAGTTTCAATTACCATGTTATAACGCATCCTAAATTTTTGGGGATTATAACCCCAACTTGCCCCTGTACATAGCCAAACTGTTGGGTGTTTTTAAGCGAAATCTATCCCACCACATCTCCCATAGGCGCGTACTTATTTCTCCATTACAATCCCTTCCACCGTTGCAGAAAGGGACATCAAGATTAAGATGAGCATTGTGATGGAATGGGAAGTGGATTGTCCGAAGTTGTTGCTCTTTCGCTTTTCGGTTGGCTGGACGCTGAATGAATTGGAAGATCACCTTCAAGAGTGGACACAACAGGTTGCCCCGCTTGAACAACTGGGCAAGATTGATGTGGTGTTAGACTTCACCCCAAATGATGGGACTTTTCCCTCAACAACAACGGTGCGGATGGCGCATCTCTACCGACGCGCCATAGCAAGTGGGATCGTCCGTTCCATCTGGATTGTGAGTTCGCGCCCTATTGCACGGGTATTGACCAATATGTTCATCACCACCGTGAAGGATGAGCAAAAAGTTTTGCACCTTGTTGGCAAACTCAAACTCGCCTTAGAATTCATCCGAGACTATTCAGCTACCTCTACAACGGAGATTGATTAATATGTCCCATGCCCATGATGTCGTCGCGCTTCAACGCCTATACACCTACCATGAGCGCGTTCACGCCGCAGAAATCGGCTACCGCGCGGAAATCACCCCAACAGTAGTTCGATATATTGACCCTCAAAAACAACATAGCTTCGTCCTGCATAGCACCCTCACCGTTGAGAATGCCGATCAGGCAATTGCCGAACAAATCGCCTATTTCGATCATCCTTTTGAATGGAAGTGGTATGACTATGACCAACCTGCCGACTTGCTTCAACGCCTAGAGCAACACGGTTTTCAGATTGGAGAGGAAGAAGCATTGATGGTTTTGCCCATTCCCAATCCCCCTCTAGCGGTGAACTTACCCAGCGAGTTTAGCATGCGTACCATAACCAACCCCGATGATCTGGGGGCGGTCTTGAATGCGGTACAGAACCCGGTCTTTGAGTCTGAACAAGATGGGTGGATGAATGTTGCGCTGGCAGAGGAACTTCGTAATTATCCAGAGAGTTTATTGTTCTGGGCGGTATACGATGGGGATCAACCCATTTCAGCGGCGTGGTTGCGTGTTTCTGAAGATAGCCCGTTTGGGTCGCTGTGGGGTGGGGCAACCTTGCCAGCGTATCGTGGGCAAGGCATCTACACCGCTTTAGTTGCCCAACGCATGGTGGTGGCACATGAACGCGGTAAACAGTATCTCACGGTGGACGCAAGCCCAATGAGCCGCCCCATCTTGCAACGACGCGGATTCATCACGCTTGCCCATACGCGCGAGTGTGTATCCCCACACCCTTAACCCATAAAAACTTATAAACGGATGAAGGCGTAATTTCATCCGTTTTCCTGCTTGAGGGGTGTTTTTACTTCCCTTAGTGAATACTTTGTAATCATTACGATAGAATTTTATTTTCTTCCTGTTACACCCTTTACACATGTGTGCGCGTGCAAAAATATTTAGACGCATCCTTCATTGACAATCCCTCTGCAATCCGCTTATCTTTATTTTGACTTCATTCAAACTCAACATAGTAGGTAGAAAAGCGTATTTTATGAAGGCAGAATGGATTGAACATAAAGGGGTGTTAATCCTTACACCCGAAACCAACCGACTGTATGGATTTGCTGCGGACTTCAACAACGCTGTGAGCATAATTCCTCCGTCAATTAATTTCTTAATTATATTACGGATGGAACAATGTCGGGTTCGTACAACCGGGTGGATACTGCAATTAAAAATGCTTATTAATAAACTACCGAGTGGGTTTAGAGGATGCTTCATCGTCTCGGCGGATTCACGCTTTCAGATGATCTTCAACGTGTTGACCGAAGTGAACCCCACGCTAACGCATGGCATCCACTTGGTCAATCATCTATCAGACGCGCCCGATCACCTCAAAACGCAATTGATGCAAAGCCTTTCTATAAGCAACCACCACCTCTAACCGCTGGTCGTTGGGCTAGGGGTAAGCAGTTGGTTGGGCGCGGGGGTGACAGTGGGATCAACAGGCGCAGAAGTGGCAGGGGGCAAAGTGGGTAGCGGCGTATGGGTTGGGGTAGCTGGAGGGGCAATCACATCCAGTTCAATCCGCAAGTCAGCCGTATCAAAGCGTTCATCACAGTTGAGCAAGGCGGCTTCGCCCCACCCACGCACACCGCCACTCAATTGAGCACGTATCCATTTTCCGCTTTGGTCGCGTGCATCCACCACCACAACCGTCTGTTGTGGAATCAGCGCAATCGGTAGGTTATACTCCGAGGGTCCGTCATGCAGGGTGACTGTTTCATCCAACGGGGTACAAGTTGGGTCTATCACCACCACCGATAACGGCTCTTCAATGCTATTGCCAAATTCATCTTCAGCATACAAGGTCAGTTCTAAGTCTCCGCTAGGAATACCCGCTACCGTATTGCTATCAGTGGGTTGAAGCCTTCCCGGCGATGTAACCCCCGTGAGTGCCTCTAACCCGTTAATTTGAACAAACTTGGCATAGGTGACTTCCCATTGCAAGGTTAGATTAGCGGTGACATTGCGCATGAGTGGATCGGGTTGGACATCAAAGGCAACGATAGTCATGGGTTCAATAATGCGGATGATCTGCTCAACCTGCGCCGTGCGCGAGCCATTCTCCCCCACCAAGCGCAACAGCCCACGTTCTGGAAAGAGCGTGGTATCCAAGAACAGATTGGTGGTGGCGGGGTCTATGTCTTCTCGGATGGCAACCCCCTCCATGAAAACATCAATGTTTTTGATGTCTTGTGCTTCCCACACAATTTCTAGGGCGTTCCCACGGATGATATTGGTGCTGCTGAGGGCGACGGTTAGGGTTGGTTCTGGGCGGCTCATGATTCCGTTTATGATTCCCCATACCACCAACAGCCCTGCCAACAAGCCAGCCAAGCCATAAGCAACAGCAGAGGGAACGATGGCATGACGAATCACCTTCCCTTGAACGGCGATAGTGAAGCCCGCCGCGTCGAGTGAATGGATCACCAGTTGATAAGGGAGCGTGATGGGCTTGCCCAGTAGGGGGCGTTTCTTGCTTTGCACCGTGCCTTCAATGACGGCACGCTCCCCTGCCTTAAGGGTGAGTTCACCGCTCCCCTTGTTTTGTAGCGCGATCGACGAATTGAACCGTTCCGCAAGATGGAAGTCTATCGGTAGTTTAGAGTTCCCTTGATTATGAATGTGCAGGCGGAAGGTTTCGCCATGTTGAATGACACGCCGTTCTAGCTGTGCGCCAAAACCGTGATAGGGCAACACGTGTAACTTGGTGAGTACCTCGCGGAAGGCATGGGCATCTTCGGCATGGCGCACCACCAAGCGCACGGTGTATTCACCAGGGGTTGCGCTGGGCAGGCGTGGAGGGCGAAACGTGATGAGCACGCGCGTGGTTTGCTCTGGGTCAACCGTGAAGCGTGGGCGGTTAACGCGCATCCACTCGGCTGGAGGTCCGCTCACTTCCACCACACACGGGATCGCTTCTTGCGTGGGATTCACAATCGTTAGTTCGGCGGCAATGTTGGAGCTAGGAGGAATGGCTATGGGAGGAGGTTGGATGCTGATCGTAAAGGGGGCATCCCCACTTTGGTTGAGAGGTTGAGTTTCAGAAGATTCTAAGGTGGTAGCACTCAGGTGGGTTTCGGGTGTTTCTAAGAGATGGAAGACCATGCGCAAATTACCAATGCGGATTTCTTCTCCACCTTGTAAAACCATGCTTTCATCTTCATTAACGCGCACGCCATCTACAAACGTACCGTTTTGCGATCCCATATCCGCCAGCATGACCATGCCATTCTCATACGAGATGCCAACATGATAACGTGAAATGGTATCGGTATCGAATTGGATGGTTGCCCCTGATGAACGCCCGATAGAGATATTCGGCTCTTGTAGCAGGTGTGAATCAGGGTGTTGTTGGTCTTGCCCAAAAACGTCTAGCCGCCCATACGCCATCAGCGTACTCCATTTTAATTTAGATAATCTTACTCTTTATTTTAGACAACCCTGTATACAATGCAATTCAACTTTCGGTCAAACTTCTGACTTGGTTAGACAATATTCTTGGAGTGCTTTTAAGTCTGCAAAGTTTTCCCACGTTATATGATACGCCGCCCAGTTGGTATAGTCGGCATGTTTCACATTGGTGTGTTGTCGCAACCACGCGACAAGCACATCCTTCCCATGAAACCAACGGTAGGGTTGTTCAGTATTCCAAAAATCATCACCGTCAAACCGCTGTTTGAAAGCCTCATACTGCTCAAATAATGCTTCCACTGTCACCTTGCTGAACCTCTGTTGAGCGGATTGAATCTTTGATTCTGCTTGTTGTATGAGATGCGCTTCATCTAGGTTGGGCAGGTTGCCATCTGCTTTGGTTAAACGATTGACTATCTGTTCTTCAGTTACAGGTTTCATCACCTCGCGCAACATTTGCAACGCCCAACGCATCGCTTGATAATCCCTTAATTGACGCAGGGCAATGCTCAAGGAAGTTTGACAATCTTCTTGAGTGAGTTTGAGGGAGTGTTGTTGACCATACCTCCAAAGCAATTCGGGGGATAGAAAGTAACTCTCTAAACAGGTGCGCCCCGTCAACATGATTTTACCAGCGTTCCACTGGATAAAGCCTCCTGTTGAATCGGGTTGAGCATCCAAGTCTCGATCCCGAACAACTACATAATTCCCATGTTGGGCATATCCTCGTGCATAGCTTGCTATCCCATGTTTTCCACCTGCTGGGATTAATTGAATGCGGTAGCCTTCTTTGCCTGTATACGCCTCTCGCTTGATGAATATTCTGCTATAGAAAATGATGTCAGGGCTTTCGCGCTCCCCTTCACAGATAATCACGCGGTTTGAGCGTGGGTCTATAATTGACGACATCACGCCTCCCCCACCAATCTAATTGCGTTGGCATCCATCAAGCTGGCAACCGCTTCTGAATGGCTGGTGATGATGAATTGATTATGCGTTCCCAATTGAGGAAGGAGCATCAGCAAGGCTTGTTGCAGGGGTGGGTGCAGATGGAGTTCAAGTTCATCAATCAGGATCACCGAATGGTTAATGTCCCATTCTACAAAGTCTAGCAAAATGGGGATAATCGCACGCTCCCCAGCCGAAAGTTCAGAAACATCATAATCATGAACCCCGTCATTAAAGTAGACAGGCGTGATGGTTGCACCATATACATCTTCAATCCGCGCCAAATGCTTGCCCATGAATAGACGATTGTAGTAATCATTGAATAGCTTCACTTTATGGGGTGCAGTGGCAAACCAACGCACAAATAAATTACGCATTGCCTGCTCCGTCTCAACAGGTTGAACCGTACTTTTGCTATTCGGCTTACTCTGTTCTGGCAGAAATGGGGTGAGGCTATAAGAGGTGCGTTGTTCGGTATACCAAAAGATTCCGCCAATCTGCTTGAACATCCTCTCCTCTTGGGCTTGGCGATTTGAAAGCAGGTTATAGGCATACCGTCGCCCTTGAAATTGGTAGAAATAGCCCGCCCCCATCGGATCGGTACTGACGGGGTATTTGCGTTTTGGATTGTTAGTCCACACCAACGCTACAGAATGCGCATCTTTGGGAGGGACAGCATCCGCTAAGGTGGAATAATCACTACGCTCATAAAATCTACGTGTGGCTTTTAACTCTTGCTCTGTAAATTCAACAGTGAGCCTAACCTCAAAGTAGCCCCGATGGTTAGCCGATAAACCTTCAGGGAGGAAACCAGCCCACTCTAACTGTTCGGGGGTTTCTAGCTGGCGCGTTGCTGTGGCAAGTGTGGCAGCAATCGCCTGCAATACGGTTGACTTGCCACGCCCATTGTCCCCTATCAACAAGGTGACGTTGGTTGAGTCATAAGGGGATGCTTCTAGGACAAGCGTATAGTCCTTGAATTGTTTGAAGCGTTCTAGTTGGATTTGCTGAATTCTCATTAATCAGTTCTCCAATCAAGTTGGTTACGGAATTGAGATGGGTACTAGGCGTAACGGTTATCGACTACGCCTAGTCTTGCTATGGCTTTAGCGCGTGTAGACGCATTCTCCAGCGCGATAGGTTTGTAGAACGTGAACGCTTGCCAACTCATGCGTTGGGGTGAGGAGTGGGTTACGGTTCAATACGGCGAAGTCTGCCCACTTGCCCACTTCAATACTACCGAAGTTAGCCTCATCACCGCTGGCAATCGCCCCTCCCATCGTGTATCCCCATAAGGACTCCGCCACCGTGAGAGCTTCATTTTCGCCGATGGGTTGCCCGTTGTGGTCATGGCGGTTGACGGCGGCAATCATGCCGGCGATGGGGTCATCATTGGGAACAACGGGGGCATCTGAACTAAGCGCGACGGTGATGTTGGCATCCCACAGGGTGCGTGCAGGATAAGCGCGATCGAGATAGCTCTGGTTAAGATAGCGACGATAGTTGCGCCCCAATGCCGGCAAGAAGATCGTTTGCATCACGGCAATCACGTTCATGCGTTGACACATGGCGATATGCTCTGGGAGGGGCAACCCAAAATGTTCGACGCGGTGGCGCGGGGCGTGGGGGTGACGGGCATATAGGCTTTCGTAGCACGTTAGCACTTGGTCTAGGGCGCGGTCGCCAATGGCATGTGTGCCAATGCGATAGCCCTGATGATGCGCTTCCCACATCAATTCCAACATATCCGCCGTTTCATAGCGCAAGATGCCCTGTCCGCCCACATCCAGATACTCCCCATAAATGGAAGCGGTTGCCCCACTTAAGCCACCATCGGCGAAGAACTTGACGCTATCCACGCGCAACATCTCGCTCACGAATTTTTCGGGCAGGGGGAGCGTTTCCGTTCCGCCGTCTAAGCGTCGCACTGCCAAGCAGTTCGTCCGCACGAGCAGGCGTTTTTCCGCCTCTAGTTGACGATACACGCGCAGATGGTCAGGCGTAACCAACGGGTCGGTCGCGCTAACAATGCCCAATCTCAATTGGTGTTGATGTGTGGCAAGGATGGCGTTCGCCAGTTGGGCATCGGTGATGGGCGGAATGACGCGGTTCACCAACGCCATGGCATTCTCGCGGATGATGCCGCTTGGGTTGCCGTGTTCGTCGCGGTCGATGATGCCTCCGCTGGGGTCGGGCGTGTTGGCAGTGATGTTTGCCAGTTGCAAGGCGCGTGTGTTGAGTGCCATGATGTGCCCACAGATGCGCGTGAGCGCAAGCGGACGGTCAGGGCTGACGGCATCCAAGACCTCGCGCGTGGGATGAACGCCTTCGGCAAGGGTTGCCTCATCATAGCCACGCCCTAAAATCCAGCCTTCGGGCGAGCGTTCGGCATGTGCTTGTAGAATGCGCACCAATGAGTTGAATCCGACCGCGCCATGTTCGCGCACATCCACCTGAACGGTGAGCAACAAGCCAAGTTTCCAGATGTGAATATGAGCATCGTTGAAGGCGGGGATGAGCGTCTGCCCCCCTAAGTCCACCTGCTCCGCATGTGAGGGAAGGTTGATCTCATTCAGCTTGCCCACGAAGACGACGCGCCCGTGATCGTCTACCAGCACCGCTTCGGCTGGGGGTAAAAAGGGATGAGTGAGGACGGTTGCATTGAGAAATAACTTCATGATTTATTTTCCTGAGAGCCTGTTTAGTGAGCGTATCATTTCCCTTATGATACCCGACAAGCCAGAATCTTGCTGTTGCTAGGCGAAAGACTATCCCCTAACCTGAAGCCACACGTTGACCAGCTCCCCTTCTTCGAGATGTTCCGCCTTACGAACATCTGCCTTGAGGGGGACAAGGTAGCGTCCTTCTTTTGGGAAGAGCGAGGTATACCATTTGGTGTTGCCGATTTGCGCATCAACGGGAATCACACCCCAACCATAGGTGACAAGGTTCGAGATGGCTTTGATGTCTTGGCTTTGCTCTTCCGGCACGGGTACAAAAAAGAAGGGGGCGGGTCCGCGCCAGTAGATAATCTTGTTGCTAAACTCAAAAAGCATGGTGTACTCTTTCGTAAATATATCTCCCACAAATTGCGTCCGAATATGGGGACTCATGGCGATGATGAGTCCCCGTGTAGGTGGGTTTAGCTACCGGCGCGGAGGCTGGGGTCGCTGATGAAGACCTCGCTAGAAACCAGCGATGCGCTTTCAATGATGAGACCGGCGGTATAACCGTAGTCCAGCTCAAACACCGCACGCCCCCCAAATTGCGAGACGGATGGAATGTCCGTTGCCGTCACCGTATCGAAGATGCGCGTCACCACTTCGCAAGTGGTCAAGGTGGTTTCTTGGCATAACTCTAAGCTCACTTGTGCCACACGTGATTCTAAGTTATCCGATAGATAGGTGACGCGCACATACTCAAAGGTGAGTTGCGTCTTCTCTTCTAGGGGGATGGTCTGACTGGGAACGCTGGTGGGTGGGAATTCAGGGGTTGCCACCGCCAATAACGCATCCAATGCGCTACCGGTTGGGGTTGGTGTGGGACCGGGGCCTTGGCACCAATCCGCCTCACAGAAGGTGAGGGGCAACACGCCTTCGGGAACGGGCAAGCGATCGAACACGTCTTGCGGGAGCGTTGTCCATCGCCGATCTAAATACACCGCGAAGCCGTCACCCGCCACAAACATCATGTGAGAATCGTTGAAGTTACGATACCACGCGCGGAACTCTGTCCCACGAGGCATCATGCCCATATATTGCAAAGCAGACATATCGAGATAAGCGAAGGCGATTTCAGATTCACCAAAGAAAACGCTATCCGCTTGGGTGGCGATTTCTTGTTGGCGTTCGGTGAGGGGTGGATTTTCGGTGTGATTGTTGGCGGCAAGCAAAATATCTTCACAGAAGTTCGTGCTGGAAAGATATTGGTCACGATTGAAGCGCGTCTCTTCATCAGTGTTATAGATGGATTCCAAGATAATCACGAAATCTTGCACCACGAAATCACAACGGCGGAGCGGATCGGTTGCACCTTGCCAACCACGTGGGCGATCTTCGGTGATGGTGGGCAAGGTGGGCACAACACGATCAGCGAGTAGCTCTAGGTCATAGCGGATGTTGCGATAGGTTTCAACGCTGCTGCTTGTCACCGCGCCGATCCATGTTTGGGGACGATTATCTTCCCCCAATTGTAAATCCGCCAAGAGTTCTAGGTCGTCGTAGGTATCGGTTAAAAGCAGAGGAGAGGTAATATCGGCGTTGCCCGTCCATGCAATGGGACGATCATTCACGCCAAAGATTTCATTCGCTAGGCGTTCCAAATCACCGCGCACCGCCAGAATGGACTCTGAGAGAACATCCCCTTGAATCTCCAGTTGGTAATCATTCAAGAGGGCAACCCGCGCATCGTCCACCAAATCACCACAGAAGTCTACCACCGTGAACGCATCGACCACTTCAAAGGCGTATTCGTTTTGCAGGAGGGTAATGAGGTTCATGGTGGTACGATCACAGCGCAAGAGTTGCGTTGTGCCTTTCCAAAAGGCGGGGCGGGTTTCGCCATAGACATCATCGGCAGAGATTTCGAGGTCATGGCGCACATTGCGCACAATGATTTCTTGTTTGGGGGCGGTAATGCCGATCCATCCTGCTGGACGGGAGGCTTCAGAAAAGAGGGCGTTTGCTACCAGTTCACCATCAAACCACAAGTCTGAGCTATAGGTGGCGGTGGTGCGGTCAATATTGGCAGTCCAACTATCGGGGCGGTTGCCAGCACCAAAGACGGTATCAGCAATGCTTTCTAGGTCGGCGCGGAGATCACTGCTAAAGGTAATCAGATTATCGACTTGGTTATGGGGTGCTGCATGGACGGTTAAGACCATCACCCACAGCACTGCCCAAGTCATCACAAAACGAATACGTTGCATGGCACTTCTCGATCATTGGCATTGGATGAAATTCACATGCCTACCATTATACAGATGTGAACCCGAAACCCAAAACAAGATCATCAACGGTTTTGGGTTCTTGTGCCCAAGCGTGAAAAAACAACCGCGCCAGCCCCTGCCATGCTCAACACCAAGATGAGAACGAGCGAGCTTCTGCCACCAAACGGAAGCCAACCCATGAACAACAGCAACAAGAATAGGCTTAAGCCACCCACCGTGCTTTCAATGAAGGGGGGGAAGTCATGCTTACGATAGTTGAGATTGATCCAATGTCCCAGCATATACACCACCACCGACCATCCGAAACCCTGCAATAGGCTATGCACCGCCCAAGCCAGCCCCAGTATGGGCAGCACCCCTATTGCGCTGATGGGGATATACACGACCAAGAGGGTGCCCAAAGCACTGATACCCAGCAACAGGAGCAAGATGCAAAGCCCGATCAGCACCACACGGATGGGGCGTTGACGCAAGGATTCACGCGCATGGGCGAAGCGTTGGGGGAACAGCAAGGTGAGGAAGGCGGACATGGCGATGAACCATAGCCCATTACCCAACGAGGGAAACGGGGAAAGCAGGGTGGTTAGCCACTTGGGGCGGGTGAGGGTGAGCCAAGACAGTTGGCTAAAGCCGAGAATCGTCTGGCGAAGTTGGTCACGCACGATGCTATATTCACAGTCCGCCACGCTTGCGCCCGCCTGATTGGCGAGGGTTTCGTAGCAACCGATCACACGCCCGCTGGTGGTGACGGAGGGAGAGAGGGTTAACGTGGTTGCCATCGCCAAGACATCCCCGTCAAACTGCCCATTCAGGGTGACGGTTTCAGCAGCAAGCACGCTTTGCCCGTGTGCGGTTAAGTCTGCTTGAACGGTTTCACCCAGCAAGGTGACATCCCCCAGCACCTCCCCGTCAATGTGCAAATCCGTTCCAATCGCCAAGAGTTGCCCGTTAATTTGCACACCGTCCACAATGTGGATGGTTTCGCCAGTGGCAACCAGCATCCCCTGCACGTCGTCCTCAATCAGCAGAACATCCCCAACGCGATAGGTGATGCCATGCCCCACCCATTTAGAGACGGAGCGCGAAACCCAGTTGCCCAAGATGAACAACACAAAGATGGCGACAAACAATAGCAATTGCCCACGACGGCGCGAGATGGGAAGTTTGGCTTTGGGCATCATCAGTTGGGGTCGTTCTTTCCACTACACAAACGGCGCAAGCCCACGATTGCCAACGGGATGAGCAAAACACCCACGCCCAAGAAGGGATACTGCGCTAGGGTGTGTGTCATCACTTGGGTGACTAAGCGCACAAACGCCACCAATACCCCCACCAGCCCCACCAGCACCTGCGCCAACGCGCTTAAGAGGATGCCATTGGTGAAGAGCAACCACCCCGCCACCACCAGCAACGTCCCCACAATCACGGCGAACGTGGCAACGGCGGTCAAGCTGAATGCCAACGCTTGCGCAGATTTGCGCGGTTGGGCAACGGGCAATTGGCGCGTGGCGATCTTGTCCATGATGCTACGGGCGGTGCGCTCACGGTTGGGGATGGCGTGTGGGCGTGCCTGCTTGAGCAACTGGTCAACATCGGCAACCGCCTGATGCTCCTCCTCAAGGGTATCCATCGGGTGCGAATACGCTTGAGGGTTAGGCACGTGTTGACGTGCGTCTTGCAAGGGGTTGGTGGGTTGGGTTGCCATTACTCTCGCCTCCTCAATGCGCTCGTTGATGGCATCTCATCATCGTCATTTGCCATCCACTTGGCATGGTCTGCTAACATTTGTCGGGCACGGAAGAGACGGCTTTTCACCGCGCTTTCGGTGGTGTCTAGCGCGTCCGCAATTTCCGTGTAGGAATAGTCATACCAATATTTCAAAATGACCGCTGCTTTATAGTCGGGTGGCAACGTCTCTAACAGGGCTTGAATTTGTTCCGATTGTTCTGTGCGCATTGCCAAGCGTTCCGGACTATCTTCAATTCGGCTAGTTAGGTTTAACATATCCTCACTGGACAGCGGTTCATCCAATGACAATAACTGCATGCGTCGTTTACGAATGAGATCAATGCAATAATTCGAGGCAATACTCATGACCCACGTCTTAAACGAACGTGCCACATCATATCGCTCAAGATTGCCATAAGCACGCAAGAACGCTTCTTGGGTTGCATCCTCTGCTTCAGCACCATTGTTCAACATGCGATAACATAAATTGTATACTGCATCTTGATAAGCATAGACGAGTTCTGCAAAGGCATCGTCGTTGCCCTCCATCGCAGCATAGACCCATTCAATAATGGTTGCGTCAGACACGGGGTTGATCGCTTTCGCTTGCCGTTTTCAACACTCCGATGTTGTGCTATACGTCTTTGCTCCCGTAGGGTTGCAAGCCAACATCAGATTTAGCCAATAGTATAGCCGATTGTCATGAATTTATCGTGTACAATCAGCAAAGATGGGGCAATTTCCCCTGCATGAGCACAAGCAAAGAGGCACACCATGAACCTGCCATTATGCTTTTTGAACCCTGTAGTCAGCATGAGTAGCCTCAAAGCCCTGCATCTTCCGCTGAATGAGCTGGAGTATTTGAGCATCGGAGACGGGGTTGAAAGCCTAGTGTGGGTTCAGGCGTTGTTGCATCACGGGGCAAACCCCCACTATATCGCCTCAATTGGGACGCGCCCCTTCCCTGCGTTGTTTCGGCAACGCCCGCGCTTTCCGATTCGCAAGCGTGGACGTGCGCTTGCCTTGCGCAAGACTGACCATGACCGCTACATAGTCGTGTATATCACGGACGGAATCCCAAGCGTGCAATGCGTGGTGGTACGCTATGTGCATCTCGCGCTCGATCAGGTTGAGTTGGTGCTACAAACGGATGTACCCTTGTTTGAGCATGTGGGGCAAACGCGCCCCCCCTCGCCCAGCTTACGGGCGCAAGCCTACAAACCTGTGGCGGAACAGGTACTCCACGACAGCACGCCTCTTGCTGGCTTGCCCACCCTCTACACCGATCTGATTGAGACGTATCGCCTGCCGTTTAAGATGGGGCAACGCTTTCCAGTCAATCAAGATCATGAAGTGGTACACATTCGCCAAGCGAAGGGGCGCGTCTTTGCTGTGGGGAACTTGACCACCGCCTATTATGCGAATCCGCTTGATGCCAAAGTGGCGGCACAGTACACCACCGAACACATCCTACACAACTTGTTGAGTTGCCACGCCCCCCACCTCATGCCACACCCTGCGCCCTCTTCAAGATGGGTGAGCAAGGCGAAGCGTGGGGGGCATAAGATGAAGTTAGGCGACCGACGCGCTCGGCTTTAGCTGGCGATAGTTCACGACTAAAACGAGCGTGCCCACTATCCCCGTGACGGTGCAGATGGAGAAGAAGGGGAACGCCCCCCAATTCTCAAACACCCACCCCATCGGGGCGGAGGTGATGAGGGCGGCAAGGCTGGGGATGGTGATTTGTGCCAGTGCCTGATTGGTGGCAATGTTGCGTGGGTCGCTCACTTCTTGGATCAAGACAAACGCGCCCAAGTGATACATCACGAACACCAAGCCACGCATCGCCAGCAACGGGATCAACCACCATACATTTGAGACAAACGCCGTAGCAATCCAGAAGAGGGAGAAGCCCCCCAAGCCCAAGATGAAGGTCAACCGCCCACCGAGCCGCTTGACCATTGGATCAAATAGCAAGAAGAACGGCAATTCCCCCAGTGGGAATAATGCCACAATCCATCCGATGTAATCATCAGAGACCCCAACGTTATTGCGGATGTGGATGAACCAAAAGGCAAAGCCCGCCCGTAGCCCAATCGAGACGAGGAACAAGCCCACCATCAAAATCTTGAAGCCACGACGACGGGGCACGGGAGCGTGCTTCTCATGATGCTCAGTGATGGAAGGTGGGAAAACCCCTGTGAATGCCAACGAGGACAACCCAACGATGCTCGCCATCAAGAAGGATAGCGTGAATCCACCCGTGCCAATTAACCAGTTGGCAACAAAGCCCCCCACCGCAAAGCCCAGCGCGGCATAAAAACGGATGTTGCCGATCTTGCCCACCCCACGATTTTGCATGCTCAACACCAACTGCCCCCCCATCACAATGCTGGGGCGGACGGTGATTTCTACCAACAAGAAGGCGATAGTCAACACCGCGATATGGGTAGAGCCAAAGTACAGGAGATTCGCCACGGCAAATCCCACGATGAACAGGCGATACATCAGGCGGTGTAATCCGCGACGGTCTGCCAGATTGAGGAACATGGGGATGAGGGTCATCTCTAGCAAAGCACCGATTGCCAGCAAGATGCCCAAGTAAGTTTCTGAAAAGCCGATGTCGTTCAGATATAGGCTGAAGAACGGGGTAGATAATCCTAATGCGCCGATGCTTAAAAATTGCAATGCTCGTAACCACCACATCCCAAACTTAATGGGTTGTTCGTGTGGTATCGCTCCAAGAGCTTGTGCCATCTTGGCTATCCTTAATTGTTTTGGTCTAAGACGATCTATTGTAGTCCTATTCTTAGAGAATACTAAACATCCATTTTTTTAAGTTTCGTTGGCAAAGTGTTAAAATTCTGTGTAGCGGTTCAAGCGCACGGCGGGCAAGTCACATCATAACCTGTTAAAAACACCACAAGAGCCGTGCAACTTTCCGCCCATTTGTGCTACAATTGTCCTTCAGTGTCCAAGCCATAGCGGAGCAACGAATCCATGTCGTTTATTGAAGCACCCACCACATTTTATCTGGGGAGACGCTATAGCCCCCAGACCAAATCCACCACGTCGGACGTGATCTACTACGACTCACGCGATTTGACCACCCATGCGGTGGTGGTGGGGATGACCGGGAGCGGTAAAACCGGGTTGTGTGTGAACTTACTGGAAGAAGCCATCCTTGACAACATCCCTAGCATCATCATTGATCCGAAGGGGGACATCACCAACCTGATGCTGAACTTCCCCACGCTTCAACCTAGTGACTTTGCCCCGTGGATTCACCCGGATGATTCCCGACGCGCCGGCATGAGCGAGGCGGATTATGCGGGGGCAGTAGCAGACCGTTGGAGAAACGGGCTTCAAGAATGGGGGATTGTATCGGAGCGTTTGAAGTGGGCGAAGCTGGCTGCCAAGTACAGCATCTACACTCCCGGAAGCGATGCCGGCTTGCCGATTAGCATTCTTGCTTCGTTGCGTGCCCCACGTGAAGGCTTTCATGCGAATGAAGAAGGCAACCGCGAGCGCATCAACGGGATTGCCACCGCGCTTTTGGCACTCATCGGCAAAAAGGCGAAGCCCACCGAGGATGAAGAACACGTCTTATTGGCGAACATCTTTGAATACAACTGGCGACAAGGGCGCGACCTCACGATGGAAGACCTGATTATTCAGGTGCAACGCCCCCCCTTTGACCAGTTGGGCGTGCTTCCGCTGGAGAACTACATCACCGAGAAACGCCGCTACAAATTGGCGATGGACTTAAACAGCATCATTGCCGCCCCGTCGTTTCAGTCGTGGTTGCAAGGTGAACCGCTGGACATTCAAAGCCTGCTCTATCAACCCGTCCAATTGCCAACAGGCGAAGTGCGCTTAAAGCCCCGCGTGAGCATCTTCTACATTGCGCACCTTTCTCAACCCGAACGCGACTTCATCCTGACGCTGATCCTAGAAAACTTGTTGGCATGGATGCGCCTGCAAAACGGCACGAGTAGCCTGCGGGCGATCTTGTACATTGATGAGATGTTTGGGTACTTTCCACCCTATCCACAAAATCCCCCCACCAAAGACCCCATCTTGCGCTTGCTCAAGCAGGCACGCGCCTTCGGGTTGGGGCTGGTATTGGCTACGCAAAACCCCGGCGACCTTGACTACAAGGGGCTTTCCAACGCCGGCACATGGTTCATCGGGCGGTTACAGTCGGACAATGACAAGCGCAAGGTGATGGGTGGGCTAGAGGCATTGGCGGCGAACGATGCCAAATTGAACTTGGGGAGTGTGGACACGCTGATTTCTGAGTTGAACTCGCGCGTGTTCTTGATGCACAACATTCACAACCAAAGCGGACCCCAGTTGATGATGACGCGCTGGACGATGAGCTACCTCAGCGGCCCCCTCACGCGCCAACAGATCAAGATACTGATGGCACCCCAACGCGCCCAACTGATGCAAACGATGGGATATATGCCTCCGCAACAAGGCTATGGGATGCCTCCGCAACAGCAAATGGGCTATGGCATGCCCACTGGCTACCCTCCTATGCAGGCGCAAGCGGCTTATGGCACGCCCCCCGTGATACCGGGCGCAACCACCGGCTACGGTGTCCAACCGTTCCCGGTTGCCCCCCCGCCCACCATGCCCAACTATGGGCAACCCATCCCCACGGGCTATCCCCCTCAAACGGGCTATCCCCAACCACCCAGCTATCCGCCCGCCCCTGGCTACCCTCCCCCACAAGGCTATGGGCAAGCCTTGCCCACCTTCGGCGCACAGAGTGCCCCCATGCCTGCCACCCAACCCCAAGCTGGCATCTCGTTTGGCAATGTGCCTCAAGGGTACGGCATCACCCACCCTGCCATCCCCAACGGGATTCAACAATACTTTGTGCCAGAGGCAATCAACGAGGCGCAAGCGGTACAAAAGTGGGAGCAACAAACCAACTTCTCCGCGCGTGGTGCCACTCCCTTGTTGGCATATAAGCCTAAACTGGTGGGGCAAGTGAGCATCCGCTACCAAGACAAAAAGACCGCCATCTTCACTGACCGCACCTATTCATTCCACATTGAAGAGTTGCCTCGTACCGGCTTGATTCACTGGGATCAATACGTGGTCAACACACACATTGACGCGCGTCGCTTGAGCGGTGAGCCACTCCGCCCCAATGTGCTGTTCGGCAACGTGCCCATCGAGATGCTTGATCCCAAGCGCATCAAGTCTTTAGAGGGCGAAATGGTGGACATGCTCTACAACACCGCCAACCTGACCATCCCGATGAACCCCACGCTGGGCATCTATGGCGACCCCAACAAAGACTTCAGCGTCTTTCAAGCTGCTGTGCAACAGGCGGCACGTGAGGGGCGTGATGGTGAAGTGGACAAGTTGACCGAGCGGTTTGAGAAGATGATGGATCGCTTGGATGATAAACTGCGCAAGAAGAACCGCGAGCTGAAGGCGGAAAAGAAGGAACTGACCGACCGCAAGCGCGAGGAACTTTTCACCGCAGGGGAGGCGTTCATCAGTATTCTCAACAAACGTTACGCTTACACCCTCTCACGTGCCAGCTCGGTCAGCCGTCAACGTCGCCAAACCAAAGAAGACCTCGATGAATCCAGCGAAGTCATCGCGGAGATCGAGCAAGAGATCGCCCAGATTGAGCAACAGTTTGAGGCGGAGTTGAACAAGTTGAATGAGAAGTGGGTGGGCATCACCAACCAAGTCCAAGATTATCTGGTGACACCCTATAAGAAAGACATCCATGTTGAGCTATTCGGCATCACGTGGATTCCCAATTGGTTTGTGAATGTGAACGGGCAACAAGTCTTTTTGAGTGCGCTCTAGGTTGCGCGTGTGTGGTGGAGAGGTGATCCAAATGATGAAAACTCAAGTGCTATATCCATTGATCTTGTTGGTGATGCTCTCCACAGTGGGGCGGGTTGGGGCGCAAACGCCACCCCCACCCCCCACGCCCACGCTTGCCGCCTTTGCCATTCCCACCGCGACGGCAACCCCCACCTTGCCCCCCCCCACCGCCACGCCTCTGCCAGACATCAACCAGTTCTTGCGCCCAGAACACGATGCCACCGCCCGAATCTTGCTGGCAGTTCGCAACGATTTGGAATTGTTGACGGGGGCAACGCTGGGCACCCCCCCAGCAGGCTGGAGCGGAAGCTACAACGTGGACGATCCACAGATGCCCCTGTTGGTGCGCCTTGATCTGGAGACGTTGGTGGGGGCGTTTTCCAATGATCGCCCGTTGGGGTGGTTTGGCGTGAACCCCACCACGCCTTACGCGCTGGCGCGGGACGTGCGCCATGATTTAGAGTTGCTGGCTGATTTGCTGATCGCGCCCGGCGTGCGCCCCCCGTTCTGGATTGGGGATGATCCGCTCATGCGGTGCGCCCGTTCCACGCAAAACCTCATCACCCTCTTGGGGCGGCAAGAAGTGTTCACCCCGTTGACCGCAGCAGGGAGTGGCAACTATTGTGAGGAAGTGGAGCGCGAGTTGAACGTGTTTGTCGAAACCACCTTGTTAACGGGGAACTTCATCTTGAGCGGACAAACCCCCACCGAAACGCCCGTTCCGCCCCCCCCATTGAGCGTGGTGACGGATGCCGCGGCGTATCTTGATCGCGCTGCTGGGGAAGGCGCAGGGGTGATCCCCAGTGGCACAACGTTTGAGGCGTTGGCGCGGAGCTATGCGCCGTTCTCGCGCATGGTGTTGATTGCAGGGGAGGGGTTTGTGTTGTTTGTGGATTACCAAGATACCACGTTGGACGCGCTGGCGTTTGAGGCATTGCGCGACGTAGACACGTTTTCGTTCACGCCGAGTTGCTCTAGCGCGTGGTGTCAGTAGGGGAATAGGGGGAGTGTTTCGCAACTCGAT
>JBMOEO010000042.1:0-30141 GCA_049318945.1 Phototrophicaceae bacterium
AATCCGAATAACTTTTTGGGGCAGGGATAAATTCCCTCTTTTCATTCCTGCCCCTTTGATATATCACGTATATATTCAATATGTTTTAGTTGTATGTCACGATCAAAGGATAAAATATGAGTCCCCTCCCACAAGAAGCAAAAGTGGTTATCATCGGTGCTGGCATCGTTGGTAACTCCATCGCCTATCACCTTTCCCTAAAGGGTTGGAAGAACATCGTCCTCTTGGATAAAGGTAAGCTCCCCAAGCCGGGCGGTTCAACTGGGCATGCGTCCAACTTTTTGTACCCGGTTGACCACTCTAAAGAAATGACCCAGATGACCCTAGACAGCATCCGTCAATATCGTGAGCTAGGGATTTATCAACAGAGTGGCGGGTTTGAAGTCGCCCGTAGTGAGGAACGCCTCGAAGAACTGAAGCGACGTATGATGTCTGCCAAGTCATTTGGTGTGGAATCCTACTTGCTTTCGCCTGCAGAGATCAAAGAGATGGTGCCCTACATCAACGAGAAAATCTTGGTGGGCGGTTTCTATGTCCCGATGATCGGTATCGCCCATTCCCCCACCGCCTCCACCATTATGCGCGACCGCGCAGTAGAGATGGGCGCGTTGAGCGTTCATGATGAAACGGAAGTGCTGGGACTGACGGTTGAGCAAGGGCAAATCAAAGGGGTGACAACCGACAAGGGTTACATTGAAGCGGAATATGTGGTGATCTCGTGTGGCATTTGGGCACCGCGCATCGCACGCATGGCAGGCGCGTTCATTCCCAACTATCCCGCCGTCCACCAGATGATTAGCGTGGGACCCATCCCCTTCTTCAAAGGCGCACAAAAACACATTGAGTATCCCATCGTGCGTGATATGGATAGCTTGATGTACAACCATCAAACCGGGGAACACCTGCACATCGGTTCGTATGCACACCGCGCTATCGTACTTTCTCCTGATGAAATCCCCTCGCTGAAGGATGCCAAACTCTCCCCAACTGAAATGCCTTTCACGTCTGAAGATTTTGCACAACAAATGATCCACGCAAAAGAGATCATCCCAGAACTGTTGACCGAAGAAATCAGCGGTAAGATCACGTATGCGATCAACGGCTTGCTCTCGCTCACTCCAGACGGACATCCCGTATTAGGCGAAACGCCAGAGGTCAAGAACCTGTGGTCTGCTAATGCGGTTTGGGTGAAGGAAGGTCCCGGCGTTGGGCGCATGATTGCCGAGTGGATGGTCGATGGTCATTCTGAAATTGACCCCCATCATTCTGATATTGCTCGTTTCTACGAATATGGGCGTAGCACCGAATATGTGCGCTCACGGGCAACCGAAGGGTTCATCAAAACTTATGGGATCATTCACCCACGTGAGCAATGGAAGGGTTCTCGCAATTTGCGCGTTAGCCCATACTTTGCCCGTCAACAAGAGTTGGGAGCGTTCTTCTTCCAAGCAGGCGGTTGGGAACGCCCGATGTGGTATGAGTCTAATGCGCACCTCCTAGAGACTTACAAGGATCGTATCTTGTGGATGCCCCATGAATGGGATGGTCGCTGGTGGTCGCCGATTGTTCAAGCCGAACATCTCGCCATGCGTGATGGGGTGGGCATGATTGATCTTTCCGCGTTTGGCATTTTCGATGTGGTGGGCGCAGGTACGTTGAGCTACATGGAAAATATGGCGGTTGCTAAGATGGATGTGGCTGTTGGCAAATCTATCTATACACCCATTCTCGATACCAACGGGGGCTTCCGTTCCGACTTAACCATCATGCGCTTGGGAGAAAATCACTTCCGCGTGGTGACAGGTGCAACCGACATCGGGCGCGATCTAATGTGGTTCCGCCGTCACTTGCCTGCAGATGGATCGGTACAAATCATTGAGAACACTTCCCGCTTCTCCACACTGGGCTTGTGGGGACCAAAAGCGCGTGAAGTGTTGCAAGCAGTAACAGCAGATGATGTATCCAATGAAGCCTTCCCCTACGGTACAACCAAAGAGCTTACCATTCGTCATACGCGCGTTTTAGCGATGCGCATCTCTTATGTGGGTGAACTCGGTTGGGAATTGTATGTACCCTTTGAGCAAGGCATGGCATTGTGGAATGTGCTTGAGGAAGCGGGCAAAGAGCATGGCATCTTGCCGGTGGGCATTGGTGTTTATGGAACAACCGCACGCATCGAAAAGGGTTATCGCCTAGTAGGGGCAGAACTCGATTCTGAGTATAACGTGGTGGAAGCTGGCTTGAACCGCGCCAAAGTCAAGGATGCGAATTTCATCGGCAAGCAGGCTTATCTAGCGCACCGCGCACAAACCCCCGCCGCGTTACTATGTACGCTCACAGTGGATGATCTTACCTCCCCCAAGGGAATCGCACGCTATCCTATGTCCTTCACCCCTGTTCTTACGGTGGATGGCGAACCCATCACGGATGATAAGGGTCGTCGCTCATTCGTCACCTCTGCTGGGGTCGCGCCTTCCTTGGGCAAACACCTACTCATGGCATACTTGCCCCCTCAATATGCCGTTGAAGGCACATCCTTGAAAGTAGAATATTTTGGAGATCACTACCCCGTTACCGTCGCGGTGGTGGGCAATCGTTCTCTATTTGATCCAACCAATGAGCGCATGAAGGCTTAAGCCTTTATAGAATGGGGATGCCCTTCAGCATAGATTGAGGGCATCCCCATGAGAACATACCCATGTCATTACGCGAACAAGCATACCAAAAAATCCGTCAGATGATCGTTTCGCTTCATTTGGAGCCGGGTGCCACCCTTGACGAAGGGACACTACAACGCGAACTTCAGTTAGGGCGAACTCCTGTACGCGAGGCTTTATTGCGCCTTTCGCATGAGCAACTGGTCAACATTGCACCACGTCGAGGGATGTTCGTAGCGGAGATTAGCATCAATGACTTGCGCCATTTGTTTGAGGGACGGCTAGTGCTAGAGGAAAAAGCGATCCGCTTGGCAGTTGAGTATGGCACGCCACAGCATTGGGAACAGATGGAAGCGGTACTCTTTGAACTGCAACGAGCGAACGCCCCTCTCACCAATGAACAACTCATTCATATTGATGAACGTTGCCACCACATCATCTATCAGGCAACTGGAAACCGCTTTTTGCAGGATACGCTTTCGACATGGTACGCGCTTAGTTTGCGCTTGTGGTATTTTTACATCCGTGAGCTAGGGGATATGCACCCAACGATTCATGAGCATCAGTTGATTTTAGAGGCTTTACGCGCAAAAGATGAGGAAGTGGCAACCCGTTTAATGGTGGCGCATATTGGGGAGTTTCAAGCACAGATTCATAGTGCTATGTTGGGAATGAGAAAACGCCTGTAGGCGTGCCTCGTGAAAGACACGCCCAACAGTAT
The DNA here is from genome assembly GCA_049318945.1 of Phototrophicaceae bacterium. GTDB lineage: Bacteria > Chloroflexota > Anaerolineae > Aggregatilineales > Phototrophicaceae > CAIRDJ01. The sequence continues at coordinate 3,379 of JBMOEO010000042.1, forward strand.
CGCTCAACCTTACATCTTGAGGCGTTCCATACCCTTGTCATATACAGGGTCAGATACCACCGTTGCAGCATAACGTTCAGCAAAGTAACCAACCTCAAGAGCAGTTCCTTCAACTGCGTACTCTAAGGGTAAGTAAGCAAATGCCAATTGTTTTCCATAGGTATAGCCATAGTTGGAAGTCATGATATGGCTGATGACTGCATCACCCGCGTAGACAGGTTCATAACCAAAGGTTGTAGCACCGTCGATTGCCAAACAGCATAGCTTCTTCTTGAGTTTATCTTTCGCCTCAAGCGTCGCTTCGCGCCCGATGAAACCACCCTCTTTCTTAAAGCGTGCTGTCCAAGACAAGCCGGCTTGATAGACATTGTATTCAGTGTAAATGTCCCCACCCCACAAGCGATAACCCTTCTCAAAGCGGAGGGTATCCATACAAGCTGCTCCAACGGCGACCATCTCGAACTCACGCCCTGCTTCCCAAATCATGTCCCAAACAGGCAACGATTGATCGGTAGGAATGTGCAACTCCCAGCCGAGTTCACCCACATAAGAGATGCGCATCGCATAAACGCGAGTGGTGCCAATCTCAATCCAGCGTCCACCATAGTAGGGGAAGCCTTCGTGGCTCATGTCGTCAGCGGTGACTTTTTCCATCACCTTACGGGCGTTGGGTCCCCAGATACCAAGTGCAGAATACAACGCCGAAACATTGTTCACCTGTACGCTACCGTCTTGGGGAGCTTGGGCAAGCACCCACGCCATATCGCGGTTGATGCTTCCTTCACCGACAAACATCCAATAGCTATCATCACTCATCCGTGCCACTGCTAGATCGCGCTTGATGCCACCCTTCGGGGTGAGCCAGCAGGTGTAAATCACAGACCCCACCGGGCGATCCATCTCATTGGTGCAAAGCCAGTTCACAAACTTGACCGCCCCACTCCCCTTGACCTCGATGATTGAAAGCGCAGTGAGATCAAACACGCCTACGTTATTGCGCACTTCAAAATGCTCAACTGCTTGAATGGGCGACCAGTATTGTGCAGCCCATCCTTCACGTGAGGGAATTTGATCGGCATATTTTTCCAGCAGGGGCGCGTTAGATTCATACCAATTGGGAACTTCAATGCCGGATGCTGGCACTAAATGACCGCCCAGTTCTACGTTGCGATCATGGAAGGGGGAGTAACGCACATTGCGCGGAACGGTGGTAGGTTTACGCGGATGAACAATGTCATAAACCTCAGTATAGTTGCATTGAGTAATCTGCATGATGTAATCGCGCGTGGTTTGGTAAGCATGGAAACGGTTGACATCACACGCACGCAAATCTTTTTCAGATTCACCATAAACCATCCATTCTGCCAACGCCTTACCAACCCCACCTGCGTGAGTAATCCATGAAGCAACACACGCCCAAACCCCCTTCACGGTGGGCATCTCTCCCATAATGGGATAGCCATCAACCGAGAAGGCGAACATCCCATTGATAGCATGTTGGAGTTGCTTGCCTGCGTAAGCGGGCATCATCTGATCGGCAAGTGTACGTGCTTCTACATAGTCTTCTGGGGTGAAGGGTTTGATAGCGGTTTTGGGCAAATCATAGGGATTAACAGGCAAGGGTCTATGGTAGTAGCTCCCAACACCCAGCTTGTTCCAGTGGTGGCGATAGTACATGGTGACATCCAAATCACGGATGAGGGGCAAAACTGCCTCATGATCGCGGTTAGTGGGGTCAAACTGACTTAGCTCGTCCATCGGTTCAGAATAGGTGTAGTGATGTTCAAAGGCGAGCAAGGGCAACGCCATGCCAATTTTATCCCCTAGCACGGGTCCCCAGATATTGGTAGCAAGAATGACGTATTCACACTCAATGCGTGCCATATCGGGATTGTTGGTGAGCAGGGCACGGACACGCCCGTTCACAATTTCCATATCGGTGACGGTTGTATTGGGATATGCCTTTGCCCCGCCAATGCGTTCAGCTTCTAAGAGCAATGAGCCAGACGCACCCGTCCCAGAAACCAAACACGAATTGGGGATGTGCAACACGCCCTTAAACGCTTCTGGATTAATCATATTCCAATGTTGTTCTTGTACCTCTTTGGCAGTGAGCAAATGCGTTTCAATGCCATAAGACTGTGCCGCACTGTGTAGACGTTTCATATCTGCCCAGCGAGCATCCGTCCGCGCTAACTCAAAACTGCCTACGGGGTTATGCGTGCGTCGGAATTGGTTGAACTCTGGCAACTCGGCATACAACTTGGTGGTGTATTGGGCAAAGTCTGCCATGAGTTTAGAATGATTGATTGCCGCCACCCCACCGGGAGCATGGGAGGTAGAGCCATCATTTTCGTAGAGATTGCCCTTATCCACTAGGATAATATCGCGCCAGCCCAGCTTGACTAGGTGATAGGCAATGGATGCCCCAATCATACCCGCGCCAACAATCACAACTTTTGTTTGAACAACTTGCATTTTTCACTACTCCTTTAAGGTTATCTATAGAATTATTTTCCGCTGATTTCGCGCTTACGACGCGCCATGAAGTCACGCAATGCCTCATCAATTGCAGGATCAAGCGTGGGGGCTTCATACTCATTCAGCATCTGTTTGAACTTGGCATTCGCCCGTTGACTAGCCGTCAATGAACCGCGCTCTTCCCAGCGTTCTGCAGAATCATAATCAAACATTTCCGCGCGATAGAACACATTGCGGAAGCGTTCCATAGTGAAGGGCGTTCCGAGATGGTGCCCGCCGGGAGGAACGGCTTTGATAGACTCCATAGCAAATTCCTCTTCAGAGAAATCAACCGGTTGCAAGAACTTGTGGAACATCCCCAAGATTTCGCTATCCAAGATGAACTTCTCATAGCCAGCCGCCAAGCCACTCTCTAGCCAACCAGCAGCATGCAACACAAAGTTACCCTGAGAGAAGATGCCGGGCAACATTGCCATGACCGATTCATACGCCCCTTGTGCATCATCAATCTTAGAGCTGGCATACATGCCATTGCCACGGAAAGGCAGGTTGTACTTGCGTGCCAATTGGCGACTGATGATAGAGGACTGTTGGCTTTCCGGCGCGCCCATAACGGGGGCACCGCTTTGGAGGTCAATGGTGGTTTGGAACGAACCATAAATAACAGGGCAACCCGGATTGACTAACTGGATGAAGGCAATACCTGCGAGTGCCTCTGCATTGAGTTGTGCCACTGTGCCAGCAATAGAGACCGGACCCATTGCACCCGACAGAATGAAGGGGGTCATCATGATTGCCTGACGCGCCTTCGCATTCACGATCATGGATTCAAGCATGCGATCATCCAAACGACGTGGGCTACTCACGTTAATGGTGATGAGCAAACCGGGGTTCTCTCGGATTGCTTCTGCACCATAGAGGATCTCCGCCATTTTGACCACATCTTCTGCTGGCACACGCCCAATGCTAGAACCGAAGAAAGATTTATCGGTGTATTTGGCATGGCTATAGGTGATGTCTAGGTGGCGCGTGGGCACAGGTTCATCGTTCGGCTCACAGATGATACCCCCGCCGTGATGTAACCATGGGGTCATATAGGTGAGTTTGATGAAATTCTGGAGGTCTTCTAGCTTGGCGGCTCGTCGCCCACGATCCAAATCAAAGGTGAATGGAGGTCCATAAACGGGGGAAAAGGTCAACACGTCAGGGCTAATCAGCGTGTTGTTGTTGGGGTTACGCGCCAATAAGGTGAATTCTCTGGGTGCTTTCCCGATGATTTCCATCAGATGATCGGGATCAAAGTAGGCGATGTTCTCATCATCAACCTTGATTCCGTTCGCCTTCAGAATTTCGACAGACTCATCATGATAGAAAGCAAGTCCGGCTTCAGACAAGATTTGCATAGACTTCTGATGAATTCTTTCAAGAACTTCTTCATCAACAAGTTCATAGGCAGGAGTCTTAAACACAGGTTGGGGCACCCGCGTTACACGGCTTTCGGCACTGACGACACGTTCACGTCTACGGCGACGCGGTTCGGATTCATTTACTGCATGGGTCATTTGGATGCTCTCCGTGGGAGAAAAAGAATCAATAGTATTCAACAGCATTCAATGCTAGTGTAAGGTGGAATTGTATGCCATAGTGCTACACTCCAATATTCAATCCCTTTTTTTGTGTGCTGAATTGATAGAAATAAAATCGTGACCCTAAAACCCCTTAGCGACCTTGTTGTTTTAGACATGACCCGCGTTTTAGCGGGACCGCTTTGTACGATGATCCTTGCCGATTTAGGCGCAACCGTCATCAAGATTGAACATCCACAACGCGGAGATGATACCCGTGAATGGGGTCCGCCGTGGTTAGGAAGTGATGATACCCGACAAAGTGCCTATTTTCTTAGCGTCAACCGTAACAAAAAAAGCATGACAATCAACCTAAAAAATCCTAAAGGGATTGAGATCATCCGTCAATTGATCTTACAAAGCCACGTACTCATTGAGAACTTCAAAGTCGGGCAGATGGCAAGCTATGGCTTGGGATATGCGGATGTGCATTCCATCAACCCAAGCATGGTTTATTGTAGCATCAGTGGGTTTGGGCAAAGTGGGCAGTATAGCACACGACCGGGCTATGATTATGTGATTCAGGCGATGAGTGGGTTGATGTCCATCACCGGTATGCCCAACCAAGAACCGCAAAAAGTAGGCGTTGCCATAGCCGATGTCATCGCTGGGCTATATGCTGCCAACGGGATTCAAGCCGCCCTGCGCTACGCAAACCTGACGGGGCTAGGGCAACATGTGGACATTAATCTATTGGAAACGCAACTGGCTTCACTGGTGAATATCGCCAGCAACTATCTTGTTTCTCACCAAGTCCCACAGCGTTTAGGGAATAGCCATCCGAACATCGTTCCTTATCAGGTGTTCCAAGCACAAGATCAAGGGTTTGTGGTGGCGGTTGGGAATGATCGCCAGTTTACAGCATTGTGTCATCTGCTTGAGTTGGATGCGTTGGCAACCGATCAACGCTTCAGTACCAACCCATCACGGGTTGCCCATCGTGAAACCCTAATTCCGATCCTTGCCGAACGCTTCTTACAACGTACCGCCTCGCAATGGGTAGAGGCGTTGCTAGCGTTGGATATTCCAGCAGGACAAATCAACACAGTAGAACAGGCATTGAATGATCCGCACATCCAAGAGCGTGGGCTAATTGGAACGATGCCCCTTAGCAACGGTCAAGACTGGGCGTATGTGGGTTCTGCAATCGGATTGAGCGCAACCCCCACCCAGCCCTATTCAGCTCCACCCACATTAGGCGAGCACACAACCGAAATCCTACAGAACTGGTTGGACTATGACCTTATCCAGATCGAACAACTCAAACAAGAGGGGGTCATTGGATGACCTAAACCGTGTTTTGTGAATGCACATTGTGACAACTGGCACAAATGTGTATGACATTTTATTACCTTGCTTGTGCGAAACTTATCATTAGATTTTCACAGGGAAGGATATGTCATGAGAAATACACTTGTTTTCGCACTATTTGTAGCCATTCTGTCAGCGGTTGGTTGTGGCAGACAATTGCCCGATGTTGTCCCCACAACGGTTATGGAAGTCGTAACGCAAGCACCGACAACCGTTGTGGCAGAGGCAACGGTTGAAGCAGAAGTAACTGCTGAAGTAGAAGCCACCGCCGAAACGGGAGATGACTGGGCAACCTTGATCGCCAATGCAGACCCCGCCAATGGTGAAGTGTTGTTTGGTACATTCTATGCTGAAGCCTCTTTCGCCTGTTCCAACTGTCACAATAACGCATCCGAAGATCGCCTAGTTGGACCGGGTTTGTTGAGCATTGCTGAACGCGCAACCACCCGTGTGGATGGCATCAGTGCAGAAGAGTATATCTTCACCTCGATCTTACTCCCCAATGATTACGTTGTAGAAACTTACGTCGCTGACCTCATGCCCAAAGTTTATGGGGACTTGCTCAGTGAGCAAGAGCAATATGATCTTGTCGCTTACCTACTCACGCTTCAATAAGTAACTCAAGAAAGGGCTACCATCATGAGTGAACAACCAGAAACACAAGTAACAGAAGTGCAGGCATCAACGGACACCCCATCGACTGAAACGTATGCCGAACCTAAAGGGGCATTCTTATTCGTCATCTTGATGTTGGTGTTTTATGTCGGTTATTGGTTCATCAACTGGATTGAAATCTTTGTATTGAGAGGGCTTTAAGATGTCCACTATGCCACACGATCAACTGCATATTGATCCATACGAGAAGCAATGGCTTTACATGATTACCATTGCGTTGGGAGTTTTCTTCGCTTCTTTGTTAGCAGGGGCGGTTATATTCGGTGTACAGCCAGCAGACGCAGGTGGGTTTGTGAACCCACAAAAGTTGAATGAAACCATATTCGCAGAACCCGGCGTGCGTCACATGGGGGGCAATCGTTACGAAGTGGTCTTGTTGGCACAAGCGTGGTATTTCAACCCTGCACTCATCACCTTGCCAGAAGGGGCAGATGTCACTTTCTACGTCACCAGTTCCGACATTACACACGGATTCATGATCGAACACCATAACGTGAACTTTGAAGTTGTGCCCGGTCACATCGCCCGCGCCCAAGTGAAGTTTAACCGTGTGGGAGAGTTCAAGATTTTGTGCCACGAATATTGTGGAACGGGTCATCACATCATGCACGCAACCATCCGTGTTGAAGCAAATCCAGAGGCTTAAGGAGAATCCACAATGGCTACTTTACAACCCACTTTTACTGACATTCAAACCGAACGCAAGACGATTCACTTTCCCAAGAATCTCTTGCTAGAAGCCGAACGCTACCATGTTGGCGTACATTTATTCGTCGCTTTTCTTGCGCTTTCAATTGGTATCTTGCTGGGCCCGTTCCAAACGTTCCGCCGTGCCCCTGCGCTACAATGGGAGATTCCGTTCTTTAGTTACTACTACCAAGCATTGACTCTGCATGGGGTTTTGAACGCGCTGGTATTCACGACGTTCTTCATCATGGGGACATCATACTTCGTCTTTCAACGGGCGATCGGTCGCCCCTTGAAGAGCATCACCTTCATCTGGGTGTCTTTCTGGACGATGTTCATCGGGATGGTCTTAGCAGGGTATGGGATTCTAAGCGGTCAGGCAAATGTGCTTTACACCTTTTACCCTCCCATGCAAGCCAGCTGGACTTTTTACTTGGGGTTGGCATTGGTCATTGTGGGGTCGTGGATTGGCGTTTGGCACACCTTCATCACCTATTTTGAATGGCGTGCGGACAACCCCGGCAAGCGTCTCCCGTTGGCGGCATTCGCCATTTTAGCAAACTTCATGATGTGGTTCAGTGCCTCACTTGGGGTTGCCATTGAAGTCTTGACCATGCTATTGCCCCTTTCGTTAGGGATCATTGATACCACCGATCCACAAGTGGCGCGGATTCTCTTCTGGTTCTTTGGGCATCCGCTCGTTTACTTTTGGCTGATACCGGCGTATGTCTCTTGGTACACCATGTTGCCCAAGCAATTGGGAGTGAAGCTATTCAGCGATACCATGGGGCGCGTCGCCTTCTTGACCATTGCTATTGTCTCCATTCCGATTGGGGCGCATCACCTCTTCGCTGATCCGGGCGTGAGCGAAACGTCTAAAATCTTGCACAGTGCGCTCACGTTCGTGGTTGCCGCCCCCAGCCTGCTCACCGCTTTCAACATTGCCGCCACCATCGAACGTTCAGGGCGCAAACGTGGGGCAACCAACATGGTAGATTGGTTCTTCAAACAACCTTGGGGCAACCCCGTTATCGCGGCACAGTTCTGTGGGATGTTGCTCTTCATCATTGGTGGTATCACCGGGTTGATGAACGCTTCTTACAATATGAATGTCGCCCTGCATAACACCACTTGGGTAGTGGGACACTTCCACACCACACTAGGGGGAGCCGTCTTCCTCACCTATATTGGCATCACCTTCTGGATTTTGCCCATGATTCGTCGTCGGCAATTGTTTCAACCCCGCTTGGCAACCGCTATGGTGTACCTGTGGTTCATTGGGATGTTGATCTTCGGAACAACGATGGGACGTGCCGGCATTGAGGGCGCAACCCGTCGGACGGACTTGGGTGGAGCAGGAGCATACATTTCTGACATCGTTGGAATGTACATGAATGGCGCGGCAATCGCTGGGGTGATCTTACTCATCAGTTCGATCTTGCTGTACGTCGTCTTGATTGGCACATTGTTCTTCTCCAGCAAGCCTTTGGATGAAAACGAAGTGGTGCCGGTGGAGAATGACACCCCACAAAACGAATACATCCCCGCCATCTTTGAGCGTTGGGGCTTGTGGGTTGGCGTGATCGCCCTCTCTAACCTGATTATGTGGGGTCCGATTCTCATTCAGGCAATCAACCTGACTAGCGGATATTGGTCGCCCGGTTACACCAACCTGATGAAACCGTAGTTTATGACAATGTGGGATAGCGCGTATAACTCATGTGCTATCCCACACACAGGCAACACCCTTTATAAACTTCATGATGAGGAAGGTTCAACATGTTACAACCCACCCTAGATACCCATAACGATCAATCGTTTATGCGGGACATCATCTCTCTGTTCATCTTCACGATGAGCTTCACCCTGTTGGCTTTCGCACTTGCTTACATCAAGGACTTAGAAACTTTGCGCAATGTGCCTAACCAAGTGTGGGATGCCATTTGCGGTCGCCCAAGTGCGGATAGTTTAGAATTACCGTTGCTCATCACGGGCGCACTCACCTTGTTGGTGGTGGGCGGCGTACTCAAAGTTAGTAAGCGTTTGCCATTCTCTCGGCGGTAAGGCTGATGTGGACGAAACGCGCGTTGGGATGGATTGCCCTTGCAGTAACTGCCCTATTTTTCATGGGGATGCTGACGGTAGTCAGGACACTGGTCAAGCAACGCTATGGGCAATCCCCCTCCATATTGCAGTCTGAAGGGGGCATCACACGCCTTGAGCCAGCCCGCCCCGTGGCAAACTTCACGCTTACGGCTTCTACTGATGAAACCGTTTCACTGGCAGATTATCGCGGAAAAACTGTGGTGCTTGCCTTTGGGTACACACACTGTCCGGATGTATGCCCCCTAACCTTGATGGACTTCGCCCGCATTCACAAGGCACTAGGAGAGCATGCTGAACAGGTGGCATTTGTCTTCATCAGTGTGGATGGCGAACGCGACACGCCCGAACGCTTGGCACAGTATTTAGAAACGCGCCAAGTCAGTCAAACCGTCACCGCCCTGACGGGCACAGAAGGGGAACTTCGGCGTGTTGGGGTCGATTATGGGTTGTACTTTGAAAAGAACTATAACAGCGGTTCACAAGCAAATTACCTTGTTGACCACACCGCCAGCTACTTCGTTGTGAACGAACAGCAAGAACTAGAAGCAATCGTCAGCTTCGGAACAAGCACAGAAACTGTCATCAACTATCTACACGGATGATCTCCCCCAAAAAAACTTAGCGAGTGCGCACCGTTCCCTACCACGTTTGAATGGGTAGGGATGGCGTTCACCATCGTGCTAATCGCAGACACCCTCAAACCATAGAACTGCATCTTCTAAGTTGCCACAAGATGGGTAGTATTGTGGGTTACACTCGAAAATTTACCAACCTCCGTTAGAGGATGAATCTTGATGACAACATCACACAACACACACCGTGCGATTCTCATGCCCAGCGGTCGGCAGGGGGATGTTGCGCATGGCACAACCGTTTTAGAAGCGGCGCGTCAACTCGGTGTAGAAATTGAATCCATCTGTGGCGGAAACCAAACTTGCGGAAAGTGTTTGATTTCCCCAGAGTTTGGACAATTCGCCAAGCACGGCATCACTTCCAACAGCGATCACATCACCCCTCCTGATGCCACCGAAACAGCCTATGCTCACAAGCATCAACTTGATTTGAACCAAGTGCGCCTGTCCTGTTCAGCATGTATCATGGGTGATCTCCTCATTCATGTGCCCGAAACAAGCCTTGCTCGCAAGCAAGTGGTACGCAAAGAAGCCAGCAACCTGCAGATTGAGCTATCCCCTGCGGTGCGCTTGGCGTATGTGCGCGTTGTGCCAGCGGAGCTAGGGTTGCCCGGCGATTGGGAGCGCATTCAACAGGCACTCCAACAGCAACATGGGATAACTGATCTGACGATTGACCCGCTCTTGTTGCCCCATCTACAGAAAACATTACGACAAGGCAACTGGTCAATCACGCTAACCATCCATCGCAATGGTCAAGTCATTCGTTATGAAGCGGGCTATTCTGAAACGTTGTATGGCTTGGCGGTGGACATTGGCTCTACCACCATTGCCGCCCACCTGTGCAACTTACGCACGGGTGAAGTAGTTGCCACTGAAAGCACGATGAACCCACAAGTGCGCTATGGCGAAGATTTGATGAGTCGCGTTTCGTATGGGATGATGAACCCCGGTGGGGTGGAGAAAATGCACCGCGCCGTCATCAAGGCACTCAACCAACTCATCACCCAAGCGGAAGAAAGCGCGGGGCTTGCCAAGCATAGCGTGTGTGATGTGATCCTAGTGGGCAACTCGGTCATGCACCACATCCTCCTCAATGTTGACCCGGTAGAACTAGGGGGCGCACCGTTTGCCTTGGTTACGCAACAGGCAATTGACCTAAAGGCGCGTGACCTTAGCTTGACGGCAGCCAGTTTAGGCGCGATGGTGCATATCCTCCCGTGCATTGCTGGACATGTGGGGGCGGATAATGTGGCAGTATTGCTGGCAGAGCAAAGTCTACTAGACGACAAGAACACCCTGATTGTAGACATCGGCACGAATGCAGAAATCCTGTTTGGCAATCGTGAGGTGGTGCTGTCCGCCTCTAGCCCAACCGGCCCTGCGTTTGAAGGCGCACAGATTGAGCATGGGCAACGTGCCGCGCCGGGCGCGATTGAGCGCATTCGGATTGACCGCACGACGGGCGAAGTGCGCTACAAAGTGATTGGGGATACCCGTTGGAACAATGAGCTTGACGAGGGCATGACCCTTTCCCCTACGGGCATTTGCGGATCTGGCATCATTGAGGTGGTGGCGGAGATGTTCTTGGCAGGCATGATTGACGCAGGCGGATTGTTCAATGTTGCCTCTTCTGAACGCTTCCCTGCGGTTCGTCCTGTGGGGCGCACGGCGGAGCTATTGCTAGAATCTGCTGATAAAACTGCCACTGGCAAAGACATCGTAGTCACCCAACAAGACATCCGTAATATCCAACTGGCTAAAGCTGCGTTGTATGCTGGGGTGAAATTGTTGATGGATCGCCATAATATTCAAAGCGTTGACCGCATCAAATTGGCTGGCGCGTTTGGTAGCTATATTGACCCATACTATGCTATGGTGTTAGGCTTAATTCCTGATTGCCAGCACGATCAGGTTTCTGCGGTGGGGAACGCCGCGGGAGACGGGGCGCGGATCGCACTGTTGAACTATGAACAACGCTTAGGCATCCAAGAATCCGTCTTGAATGTGGAGTATGTTGAAACTGCGGTGGAACCGGGCTTTCAAGCGCACTTCGTGGCGGCAATGGGATTGCCCCATGCCAGCGATGCCTTCCCCCATTTAGCGGATGTCCTGCCCGTTCCTACTGAATCAGAAGACGCAGAGGGTGGGCGCAATCGTCGCCGTGACCGACGGTCACGCAGAACCAACGAAGCATAATACGACAGAGAAGAGGATCAATCAACTTGAAAACAACGCTCGAACAATTACTCACCCAGCAAGACTGGATTATCTTAGACGGTGCCACCGGCACCATGCTGTTTGAGATGGGTTTACAACACGGTGATTCGCCTGAAATGTGGAATCTTGAACATGCTAACCGCATCGCGCAATTGCATCAATTGTATGTTGATGCTGGCTCCCATGTCATCTTGACCAATACCTTTGGGGGAAATCGCTTGCGACTAGGGTTACATAACCTGTCCGAGCGTGCGATTGAAATCAACCAACAGGCGGCACAAATCGCCCGCGCGGTTGCCGATCAAAGCGAGCGTGGCGTGGTGGTTGCTGGCTCGATGGGTCCTACGGGTAGCATCCTCGTTCCGTATGGGGAGATGGAATTTGAGACGGCTGTTGAAGTGTTCGCCGAGCAAGCACGTGGGCTGATTCAAGGTGGGGTGGATGTGATCTGGATTGAAACCATGTCCGACCTTGAAGAAGTTCGGGCGGCGGTGGAGGGGATACGTCAGGTGAACGCCACCTTCCCAATTGTCGTCACCATGACCTTTGATACGCGCGGACGCACCATGATGGGTGTCACCCCTGAACAGGCAATCCAAACCCTTAGCCCCATGAACCTGACCGCCATCGGTGGGAATTGTGGCAACGGCATTGATGAAATTGTGGGAGTCATGCAGAAGATGAGCGCAACCGGCACAACCATTCCGTTGATTGCGAAGTCCAATGCTGGTATTCCCAAACTCATCAAAGGGGTGGCGGTTTATGACGCATCCCCATCAGATATGGCGGCTTATACCAATACGGTGAAAGCATTAGGGGTGAAGATCATCGGGGGATGTTGTGGTACAACCCCACAACACATCGCCGCGATGGTGGCAACCCTGCAATAATCCCCTTCTTACAACGGGCATGGGTCATCCACTCATGCCCATCCTTATATAGGCTATCTTGGTTTAATCGAAAGGGCACAACAGACATGGCAAGCTATCAAGTATTATTCTGGCATGATATTCCCGTTCAGGTGAAAGCGCGTGAGGGACGTGTTCGCGCTAGTCGTGAGTTGCCACCTCGTTTTATGGAGGCGGTGGACAAAGCAGCAATGGCATCCAAGAGCGTTGATAATGAGTCCTATACTGCAGGCTTTATATGGGGCGAGGCATTAACGCGCGAAGGCACTCCCGATGAGGTGTGTGATGCCATCGTGGCGGAACTCGATGCGCAATATGTGGAGATTGACCACCGTGCTACCGCACAGCGCATCAAAGATCAGCGCAAACAGGATCAGGCATAGATGAAGCGTTATGACCTTGTGGTAGTCGGTGGGGGCATTGTCGGGTTAAGCACCGCTCGCGCTTACCTCATGCGCTATCCCCATTTACAGGTGGCAATCTTAGAAAAAGAAGCGCAACTTGGGCAACACCAAACCGGTCATAACAGTGGCGTGTTACACGCCGGCATCTATTACAAACCCAACTCCTTCAAAGCCAAAGCGTGTGTGAATGGTCAACGTGCCATGATTGCCTATTGTGATGAACACGGCATCCCTTATCGCAAAGTGGGCAAGTTGATCGTTGCGCTGGACGAAAGCGAGTTGCCCCGTTTAATGGACTTGTGGGAGCGTGGCAATGCCAATGGGGTGCAAGATTTACAACTGTTGGATCAAGCCCCTCTACGTGAAATGGAACCATACCTCAACGGGATCAAAGCGATCTATTCTCCCCACACCGGCATTGTTGATTATGGGAAAGTGGCGCAACAATTTGCGCAGGATATTCAGGCACTAGGCGGAACCGTCTTGACAAGTTGCAAGGTGGAACAAATCAACACACGCCAGCAGAGTACCATCTTGATGACAACTCATGGTGAGGTGGAAACGCGCTTGTTGGTGACGTGCGCCGGGGTGTATGCCGACCGCGTGCGAGCATTATCAGGGGTGACGGGCGAGGTCAAGATGGTGCCGTTCCGTGGGAGCTATTACAAACTCCCCCCTACCAAAGCCCATCAGGTGACGCGCTTGATCTACCCCGTTCCCGATCCAAACTTCCCGTTCTTGGGGGTTCATTTCACTCCGACTATGGCAGGGGATGTTCTGGTGGGACCCAACGCAGTATTGGCATTCGCACGCGAGGGCTATTCTCGTTGGAGCGTGAATCCTGCTGATCTGTTAGATACCCTCACCTACCCCGGCTTTTGGAAACTGGCTCTGCAATATTGGCGCATGGGCACGCTAGAGATGTACCGCGATTTTGTGAAGCCTGCTTACTTACAAGACATCCAACGCTACATGCCCAGCTTAGAACTGTCGGACTTGTTAACAGCATGGGGTGGGATTCGCGCTCAAGCCATGAACACTCACGGTGATTTGCTCGATGATTTCTTGGTGGTCTATGGCGAGCGAGTTGCCCATGTACAAAACGCGCCATCACCTGCGGCAACATCGTCTTTGTACTTGGGCAACCTCATTGTGGATGAAACTGCCAAAGCGTTTGGCTTAGGCGTGGCTTAATCCCCGTTGGGAATCCAGATATTTTTCACTTGGGTGGCATGGCGTAGGAAAGTTTCTCCTGCGCCTTGTTGGGGATCATACCAATCACGCCCGTTTCCATTTGAAACCCATGTGCGCTTCATATTGGATGCCGAGCGATACTCCACCTGTTGACTTCCTTCAACATCCCCAAAATACCAAACAGCATCGACCGCATCGTGTTCAACCAGCGTCTTGGTAAGATGTGCCTGATTGCCGGTGATGATGTTAATCACCCCATCTGGCACGTCGGACGTGTCCAGAACTTGATAAAAATCAGTGGCACTCAACGGGTAGGAAGATGACGGGATAACAATCACGGTGTTGCCACGCGCAATAGCTGGGGCAATTAAGGACACCATTCCCAACAAGGGGGCTTCGTTGGGGCAGACCATTCCGATCACCCCAATGGCTTCCATGACTGCCATTGTCACCCCACGCATGGGGGTCTCTTGAATCGTACCGCCAAACTTATCGGCATACGCGCCATAGGTGAACCAACGGCTAATGCTGGTTTCCACTTCTAAGCGTGCTTGATCCTGTGAATAACCGCACATGCTGACAAGCCGTTCGGTAAATTCATCCCGACGCACGTCTAAGTTCTCCGCAATGTAGTACAAGATTTGAGCGCGAGCATGACCCGACTTCTCTGCCCAGCCTTGTGCTTTCAACGCCGCCTCGACTGCATCCCGAATGTCCTTACGGTTGCCGTCCCCCACCTGCCCAATCACGTGCCCGTTTGGATCAAGCACCGCTTGGGTATAGTTGCCATCTGGGCGTTGTTGTTTGCCACCGATATAGAGTTTGGGCGTGCGGTCAATACGTGGGAGAGTTGCCTGTGGCGAGGCGGTAGGGTGAATCATCGCAGGAATTGCGCCGTTATGCTTGCCCCAGTTGGAGTTTAGCTGGCGTGGTTCTAGGCGAGAATGCGGTTCTGCAACATGACGCAGGTATTCAAGCAACCCCTCACGCCCACCTTCACGCCCATAGCCACTTTCACGGTAGCCACCGAAGCCCGATGCTGCATCAAACTGGTTGGTGCAATTCACCCACACGCTCCCAGCCTTTATCTTCTGCGCCACATACAACGCTCGCCCAATGGTCTCGCTCCATACGCTGGCAGCAAGTCCATAACGGGTATTGTTGGCAAGTTCAATCGCTTCTTTCACCGTGCGGAAGGTCATCCCCACCAAGACGGGACCAAAGATTTCCTCTTGAGCAACGGTAGAGGACGGGGCAACATGGGTTAACAATGTGGGTGGGAAATAATATCCCGATGCTGGAAGCTCACAGGCTGGTTGATAAAGTTCTGCGCCTTCGCTTAAACCGATCTGTACCCATTTCTGAATGGTCTCCTGTTGGATGGGCGCAACCACCGCCCCCAAGTCTATGCCTTTATCGAGCGAATCCCCCACGCGCAACTGATCCATGCGACGGCGCACCTTCTCAAAGAAGCCATCGGCGATGCTTTCTTGCACAAGCATACGTGAGCCAGCACAACACACCTGCCCTTGATTGAACCAGATCGCATCCACCAAGCCCTCAACCGCGCTATCTTGGTCAGCGTCGTCAAAGATCACAAACGGGGATTTGCCACCTAACTCTAGCGAGAGTTTTTGTCCGCGTCCGGCGGTTGCACGGCGAATGATCTTGCCGACATCGGTTGAGCCAGTGAACGCGATTTTATCGAAGCCTTGATGGGAGGTGATTGCCACCCCAGCCTCATCTCCGCCGGGAACGATGTTGACAACCCCAGCAGGCAACCCGGCTTCTGCAAGAATTTCTGCAAAGAGCAATGCGGTGAGTGGGGTATAAGGAGCGGGTTTGATGACCACAGTATTGCCCATCGCAATGGCTGGGGCAATTTTCCACGCCAACATCAACAGCGGGAAGTTCCAAGGGATGATCTGCCCCACCACTCCCAACGGTTGATAGGATGCCAATTCGGTGGATTGAAGCTGTGCCCACCCGGCATGATGGTAGAAGTGCCGTGCCACCAACGGAACGTCCAGATCACGCGATTCACGGATGGACTTACCATTGTTGAGCGATTCTATGACTGCCAACAAACGTTGATGCTTTTGCACCTGACGGGCAATCTGATATAAGTAACGGGCACGCACATGCCCATCCAAACGACTCCAGCTTTCAAACGCACTTCGCGCGGCATGGTACGCCTGATCTATATCGGCGGTGTTTGCCTGTGCCACTTGTGCCAGCTCTTGGGCATTGGCAGGGTTCATCACGGGGGCGTAATGTCCACTGGCAGGGGCAACCCATTCGCCATTAATGAACAAGTCGAAGCGGTGTTGATGACTGGCGAGCCATTGCGTTGCTACACTGGGCGATTCGGGAGAAAGTCCGTAGTCCATCGTCTTAAAGATTTCTGCGATTGTTGGCATGTTGTTTACCCCATTGGCATGTGATGTTCAGCGGCATAACGCCCGGTCAAATAATGTGAGAGTTGGCGTTCAATATCGGTTAGCAAACTAGAAGCACCCAAACGGAATAGAGACGGCTCTAGCCATTCGTTGCCCAACTCTTCCTTCATCAAGGTTTGCCACAAGAGCGCGTCCTTAGCAGTACGGATTCCGCCGGCTGGCTTAAAGCCAACGTGATAGTTGGTGTGTTGCGCATACTCACGGATGGCGCGTACCATCACTAACCCAACCGGTATAGTGGCATTGACCGATTCTTTGCCGGTTGAAGTCTTGATGAAGTCCGCGCCTGCCATCATGCACACCCAACTAGCGCGTGCTACGTTGGAGAGCGACCCTAACTCCCCTGTGGCAAGAATGGTTTTGAGGTGCGCCTCTCCACATGCTTGGCGGAATTGTTGCACCTCATCATAGAGGGCACGCCACTTCCCAGTGAGAACATAATCGCGCGAGATGACAATATCAATCTCTTTCGCGCCTGCTTCTACAGAAGCAACGATTTCTTTCAGCTTCAACTCATGGGGTGTTTGCCCAGCAGGAAACCCAGTTGAAACCGCAGCAACGGGTATGGATGTCCCACGTAGGGCGTTGACGGCTTCTGCTATGCGATTGTGATAAACGCACACCGCCCCACATTGAATGCCCAGATCAGCAATGCCGAGTGCCTCCACCATATCCAAGCGCAACGGTTGGCGTGCCTTCAAGGACAAGCGATGCACTTTGCCGAGAGTATCATCTCCAGCCAGCGTGGTGAGGTCAATGCAGGTGATCGCTTTGAGCAACCATGCTGCTTGCCAATCGTTCTTAATTGAGCGACGCTTGCCCAAAGTATTGGCGCGTTGTTCAACCGCGCTTAAGTTTACGCGCTCATGCAACCGTAACAGACTTTCGTCGAAACTCATTCCATCATTGCGAGGATGTACTGTACTCATTCCAAACCCTTACCGATGAGGTGACTTCCCTCATCTTCAACTCGTCATGAAATAGAAAGACTTTACGTAAAAACAACTGCTTCTACTATCGCGGAGAATGTTCTGATGAACATTCCCCACCCCTATCATCTTCTAAAAATCGTACCACACTAGCAAGCGTTAATTGGGGTGCTTCTATAGAGACACTATGCCCAACATTCGGGATGATCTCAAGGGAGGCATGGGGAAGATGCTCCATCATTTGGTGAGCAATCTGCACAAACTTTGTATCTTGTTCGCCCACCATCAAGAGCGTGGGCATGCTCACCTGATGGAGTTGCTCCCATAACGGGGGCTGTACACCCGTTCCCATTCCGCGCAAACTCAGTGCCAAACCGCGCGGATTTTGGGCGAGGCGCACTGCTCGCAATTGTGCCTGAGCCAGTTGGCTAAAAGTAGAGGATTGCCACAACGGGAGTCGCTCCCACTCGGCAACCACTTGTTCAATGGATTGTGCATCCATACGATCCGCTAAGGCATCATCGGCTTGTCGGCGTGCCATGCGTTGGTCAGCATTTGCCAAGCCGGGCGATCCGCTGATGATGATGAGTTTGCGGATGAGGTGTGGGTAGTGAATCGCAAAATAGAGGGCAAGCCTCCCTCCCATTGAATATCCCAACAAATTAAAAGGCGCATCCCCCATCAGCAGGGCAAGATCATGCCCTACGCTAGACATGTCATAACGTGTCAGTTCGGGCGTGAAAGCAGTTTGCCCATGACCGACTAAATCAGGCATGAGCAATTGGAAGCGTTCTGCCAAACCGCGCCTAATAGATGACCAACTATCGGACGATCCCATAAAGCCGTGTAACATCAGCAATGGACTACCGTGCCCGTCCGTCTCAAGGTGGTATTCTAGCCCGTTGAGATTCACTGGAATAGCTCCTTCACCGCGTTTCGATCAACCTTAGCAGAGGCATTATATGGGAGGGCATCCACCACCAACCAACGGCGTGGCACTTTGTAGCCGGCGAGGTGCTGGCGTGTGTGCTGTTGTAATTCGACCAGATTGAGGGATTGAGGGTCATTAGAAACCACCACCGCCACGACAAGTTGTCCCCATTCGGCATCCTCTAGCCCAACCACAATGGATTCTGTAATGCTGGGGAATTGATTCAAAACGGTCTCAACTTCTATCGGGTAGACATTTTCTCCACCTGTGATAATTAGATCGGAACGGCGTTGCATGATCCATAGATCGCTGTGCGGATCGAGGTAGCCGATGTCGCCTGTGTAAAGCCAGCCATCCCGTATCGCTTGAGCGGTGGCGGTGGGGTGGTTATAGTATCCATTCATCACCATAGGACTACGGACGGCGACTTCCCCCCACTCGTTGGTTAGGGCGGGTTCACCTTGTTGATTCACTATACGAATCTCAGTCATGAACAAGGGTTTACCAACGCTTCCGAGTGGTGTTTCATCGGGGGATAGGATGTGTGTTGCCACTTGAGAGGTACACTCGGTTAATCCGTAGGTGGTTGCTATGGGGAGATATAAATCACGCGCTTGTGCCAATAAGTTAGGACTCGCCGCCGCCCCTCCCAACAGAATCAAACGCAATGCTGGAAAAGGATTAGGGGTATCCATGCGTTGAATCAACCGATATAGCATGGTTGGGACGAGGGAAACCAACGTAATCTGCTCACGCTTGAGAACGGCATGCACCCATTCGGCATCAAACTTAGGAGCAAGTTCAAGCGTGATTCCATACAATACCGCACGAAAGACGATGCTCAACCCACCCACATGATAAAGGGGCATCACGCATAGCCAGCGATCTGTGGGTGACGTACCGATCCGATAAGCGGAGGACATCGCGCTATAGAAGAATTGTCGATATGCCAACATCACCCCTTTGGAACGCCCAGATGTGCCGGAGGTATGCACGATGGCACACAATGCTTCAAGGTTAAAGGCGCGTTCACGGTAAGGTAACGGGTTCACATCGTTGGGAAGAGGCATCAAGTGTATTTCCGCAAGCCGTTGCGGATCGACAAGCCAGCGACAATCTGCCTGTGTCACCCGTTCTTGCGCTTCATCAGGGGTGAGGCGCGTGTTGATGGGCACTAAGACCGCTCGCAATTGGACAAGTGCATGAATCAGGACGACATACTCCATGCTATTGGGTAAACACACCGCCACATGATCCCCCTGTTGCACGCCCATGCGCTCTAAGCGATATGCCATGTTGATCGCTTGGTCATACAACTGGCGATAGGTAAGCCGTCGGATTTGCCCATCGGTCTCGTGGTAAATCACGGCGAGATGATCGGGGCTAACCGCACGGGTTGCGGTTAGCCAATCCGATAGGAATAAGGCATCCATCTTAGGGACGGCGTGGGAACTTGCGGAAGTTGGGCTTGCGCTTTTCGAGGTAGGCAGTCTTGCCTTCCGTCCCCTCTTCGCTCATGTAGTAGAGCATGGTGGCATCTCCTGCTAAAACTTGAATGCCTGTTTGACCATCCAAGTCAGCGTTGAAGCCTGCCTTCAAGAAGCGTAGAGCAATGGGACTCTTCTCAAGGATTTCTTGTGCCCACTTCACCCCTTCATCTTCCACCTGTTCAACGGGAACAACCGTGTTGACCAAGCCCATCTCTAAAGCCTCTTGCGCATTATACTGACGGCACAAGTACCAAATCTCACGCGCTTTCTTTTGTCCCACGATAGAAGCTAAATAGCTTGCCCCATAGCCACCATCAAAGCTCCCCACGATGGGACCAGTCTGTCCGAAGATGGCATTGTCCGCCGCAACGGTGAGATCACAAATCACATGTAGCACATGCCCCCCACCGATAGCATACCCTGCCACTACGGCAATGACTGGCTTAGGAATGGTGCGAATGTAGCGTTGGAGTTGCAACACGTTCAAGCGTGCCACCCCATCATCTCCCACATAGCCGGCATGCCCTCGCACGCTTTGATCTCCACCGGAGCAGAAAGCATATTTGCCATCTTTGGGAGAAGGTCCATTTCCTGCCAACAAAATCACGCCGACTTCTGGATCCATCCACGCATCCAGCAACGCCTCTGTCATTTCGTCAATCGTCAAAGGGCGGAAAGCATTACGCTTCTCTGGACGGTTGAATGCAATACGCGCGATTCCATCCCCCTTGTGATAGGTGATGTCTGTGTAAGTTTTGGCTTCTTGCCATTGCACCAATTTAGAGAGTTCCATATTTTCACTTCCTTTTCTAGGTGTTGTACTCATTAAAGGTTGCGGATACTTTCACCAATCAGCTTCATCATCTGTTGGTGCATTTCAAAATCAGCGTCAATTTGCGTTTGAACTTCAATCAAACACGATTGGCGGGTTGCCAATGCGTCGTTCAACACACGCTGAAATTCACGACGGTCTAAGTTCAAGTGATAGGTTAAGCCATAAAGATGGGCAACATGGGCAAAGTCTAACCCGTGTGACATCACGAACAAATCAGTGAAGTATGGCTCAAACTGACGGATGGGCAACCGCTTAAAAATTCCCCCGCCATCGTTGTTGAGCAGGACAATCACAATGGGAATGCCACAGCGTTGAATGGCTAACAAACCGTTCATATCATGGTAGAAGGTGGTATCCCCCAAGATTGCCACCAAAGGGCGATCTGGCAAAGCAGCTCCCATTCCCAAAGCGGTAGAGGTGTTCCCATCAATACCGCTTGCCCCACGGTTGGCAACTACCCGTAGGTGTTTGTCGTCGGCTGGCAAGGCATATAAATCAGCATGACGAATGGCAAGGCTGTTCCCAAGAAAGACCGTTGTTCCGTTGGGGATGGTATCAAACGCATCAAAGACTACTTGTCCATCAAAGCGCGTTGCACCTTGCACGTGCTGACGGATGGCATGGCGTGTTGTGTGTTCAAGCGCGATGAACGCATCATAGAAAGCGGATGGTTCAGGTTGATTGGGTAAACATTCTCGCAAGATCACGCTAGGATCAGCTTGGATGAAGGTTGACACACGATGGCTATCATCCGCCCACACCCCGCTTGGTTGAATGTGGATGATATGCTTGGGCTGGAGTTGGTCAAGGTAACGCGATAATGCTTGTGAAGTGGGCAAATCACCCAGACGAATCACAACATCAACATCGTATTCAGGGAATGGGTTGCCATCATTCAAGAAAGCGTCATAGCTCCCGATGATCTGCTCATCACCGAAGCGCACCCCCGATACCACATCAGCAAAAATGGGATACTGCCACGCCTTCGAGAAAGCGAGCAAATCAGCAAAGTAGCCGTCATGGGGGGTGCGTAGGGTTTGTGTGCCACACACGATGATGCCATGTTTGCACGCGCCTAAGACTGCTTGTAATTCCTGTAGCAGTTCTGCGCTCGGTGACATTGTAACAGTCGGGAACGCCACAGATGGCATCTCATCAGCGCGTGGCATTGCCTCTAGGCTCAGTTGCGTGACATCCTCAGCAACAGGGATGGGTTCTAAGGGTTTGCGGAAAGGGAGGTTCAAATGCACCACCCCTTTACGTTGACCATTGGCAATAGCGTAGGCACGGTTAGCGGTGGTGCGTAAGTTGCGGATGGCAAGGTTACTGGGTTTTGCTTCTGGCAAGGCGCAATCCACCGCCCACAACGCGAACCCACCGAAGATTTTCACTTGGTCGATGGTTTGATTGGCACCGCTATGGCGCAACTCATGGGGACGGTCGGTGGTCAGGACGATCAACGGCACGCGCGACTCATGCGCTTCCACAATGGCAGGGAAGAAATTGACTGTTGCACTGCCTGATGTACACACTAGGGCAACGGGTTTATCAGAGGCAATCGCCATGCCCAACGCAAAAAATCCTGCGCTTCGTTCGTCAAGATGGGTATAGATTTTGACGTGAGGATGCTGGGCAAAGGCAAGCGTTAAGGGAGTAGAGCGTGAACCGGGGGCGATGCAGACCGCTTCTAACCCCGAACGTACCAACTCATCCACCAAGACTTGTGACCACATACTGTTTCTATTGGGCATAATCGATGGCTCCGAAGGCATTCAACATCGGCTTGAACTTGAGGGCGGTTTCGTTCCATTCATTTTGTGGTTGGCTTTTAGCAACGATCCCACCACCGGCATAAAGCCATACACGACGGTTATTCGCCACAGCACTACGAATCCCCACGCCAAACTGTCCATCCCCGTGCGCGTCAAACCATCCGATGGGGGCGGCATACCATCCGCGCGTAACCGACTCTAGGTTGCGGATGAGTTGCATCGCCAACGCGCTGGGTTGCCCCCCTAAAGCTGGGGTGGGATGCAAAACTTCTAATAGTTCCAAGATGGTGTGCTGGTGCAAGGTGGCGTGAATGGGCGTATACAAATGTTGAATGTTACGCAGGCGCATAATTTGTCGTTCATCCACACGGGGTTGTAGCCCACATTCTCGCAAACGCGCATCAATCTGTTCAACAACCAATTGATGCTCATAGGTTTCTTTAGGATCATGGAAGAGTTGATCCGCCAATTGTTGGTCATGTTCGGCGGTTGCCCCGCGTGCAATGCTCCCAGCCAAGCCCATCGTGAACAGGTTGCCTTGTTCCACAGCAACGATCAGCTCTGGAGTTGCGCCCAAGAACGCATGATGTGGAACAGGTTCAAACAAGAAGCGGTGACATTCAGGGTAGGCATGATCGAGATAGGCAATGCTATCTAATAGATTAGGCGCATCGCTGAAGGTGATCTCCGCCACCCTAGACAGCACAACCTTCTTTAGCACGCCATCTTGCATCTGCTGGATGCTGGCATTCAACATCCCCTCCCATTCAGGATAAGACAGGGGATAGCGGATTTCCTGTGGGCGTTGTTGAGGTTGAGCATGTTGAGGTATCTCATCAGCAACCAACTTCAATAGGGCATCATGGAGGTTCGCTTGCAAATCCTCTATGGCGGAATCAGAGGGGACTTGTGTGTTAATCGTGAGCCATGTTTCCCCATGACGTGACACCAGTTGAAAATGTGGAAGGACAAAGTGCGCAGGATAAAAGTTTGCCCACGCCTCATCGGGAACAAAGTCTGACCGAAAGGCGAAACCACCGAATAGCTTTGTGCTTGCCCAAGCGGGAGGATTGCCCCCTATGATTGAATCAGCAAACAAGGCTTGAGCATCTTGTTGAATACGCTTAAAGCGGTTTTCGCCATAGGCAAATAATTCCGCCGTCACCCCAAAGCCTGCTAAGGTGAAGTCTTCTTGTTGCCATAAGAAGCGTGGTTGATGGTGGGCATGGCGCAAGAACTCTAGGGGACTGATGCCCTCAACCGCTATAGAGTAAGTAGCAAGGCACGTTGTGCGAGGAATAGATTGTCCATCAAGCATGATGTTGATCTTCCTTATAGCCTACACTATTCAACAGAATGGGCAACAATCCGCTTACGATCTGTTCTTTGCGCGGTTCATTGGTATACAACCATTGGATGACCACATTGTAAATCGCCCCCATCCACGCATGGGCAACCATGGCACTATCAATCGGGGCGATCTCGCCCATGCGAATTGCCTCATCTAGTTGCAGCTGAATATACTCTGCAAAGCGTTGATTGACTTCCAAGCGTTTACGCTCAAAAGATGCCCCCAAACCAACCGCTTGGACTAACAAGATTTTGGCAGGGCGGCGATATTTACTGAAGGTGGCAAGGATAGCATCTAAAGCAAGGTGAACACGGCGCATATTGACCGTTTCGCCTTGAGTTGCTTCGGCAACGCTACGCTCTAGCTTGTCGGCGAATTGGTCAACCAACGCCAAAAACAATTGTTCTTTGTTGGGGAAATGGAAGTAGATGGATCCCTTAGAGACTTTTGCCTCGCTGACCACTTCATCAAGGCGTGTCTCGTGATAACCTTGGTTGGAGAAGATGGTCAACGCTGCATCAAGGATGCGGTCTTTTGTGGTAAATTCGGCGGTTTTCGGATCATCTGTCATGTTGTTTCGTCCATACGATACTGACCAGTCAGTATTATATTACATCAGCAACATGGGCTTGTCACGTAGGATTCAACAAACACTCACTTTTATGGCTACGCCAACACCTAGTTAGCGCGTCATTCATGGGTGGTTATCGGATGCGGTCGGCGTATAATCTCCAATCACCCAATTGGATTGATCTCCCTGCACTTCTTTTTTCCATACGGGCACAATCTCTTTCAAGCGGTCAATCCCATAGCGTGCTGCCTCAAACCCACCATCCCCACGATGTCCCGTTGAGCATGCAATCACCACCGTATTCTCACCCACTTCAAGTTTGCCAATGCGTTGGACAATCGCCACACCTTGCACGCTCTCCCAACGTTCCCAAATCTCTTGGGCGACCTGTTTCATTTTGGATTCTGCCATCTCATGATAGGCTTCATACTCTAAATGATCGGTCTGCAAAGTTCCCTCTTGGCGTGTGGTTGTCCCACGTACCACACCAGAAAAGGTGACAACCGCCCCAGTGGCGGGGGTGGTGACAAAACGGATCAGTTCATCATGATTGACCGCATCGGTGGTAATCCGCGTGAAGAGCGGTTTATTGAGATTCCCCCCACTCACTGGCGGAAAGAACGCGACTTCATCCCCGTCTTTAACCAGATCAGTAGGATTGGCAAACTCTTGATTGCACGCGGCAATGGCTATCTGCATCTGTTTTTCTAGTTGAGGATGCGCTTGTGCCACAGCTTGACGCACTTGGGCAATGGTGACGGTGGCATCCGTGAAGGTGACTTCCAAGCGGTTTGTGTGGGCAAGGTCTTTCAATAGGGCAAACAACAAGATTTGTACTTTCATGGTGTATCTACTCCTGCTACATAATCTCCATGAACCCCGCCCCGTTTCTCAAGGAGGCGAATATCACTGATGCGCATTGCACGATCCACCGCTTTCGCCATGTCGTAGATGGTCAGCGCGGCAACCGTCACCGCAGTGAGGGCTTCCATCTCCACTCCCGTTTTACCCAGAGTACGCGCCATTGCTACAATGTGTACAGCACAACGCGCTTCATCTAACGAAAGGTCAAGCTGAATTTTAGTGAGTGGGATCGGGTGACACAGTGGGATGAGGTTGGCGGTTTGCTTTGCCCCCATAATACCTGCAATCTTCGCCACCGTCAGGACATCCCCTTTTTTGAGATGTCCTTCACGAATGAGTTGCAAGGTATTCTGCTCCATAACGACATAACCTTCCGCAATAGCGACTCGCTCAGAATCTGGTTTCTCCCCAACATCCACCATGTTGGCGTTGCCTTGAGCATCTAAATGGGTTAGTTGATCGTTCATGAAGCCTAACCTCTTTACAATCCGATGCTGGTTAGATAGTCACGATTGCGTTGTGCGCTGTCTTTGGGCGTTCCCATACCGGGTAGAACATCTTGTTCAACCACAATCCAACCGTTGTATTGAATCTCTTGCAAGGCTTGCAGAACGGCGGGAAAGTCTACGCCACCCTTACCCAACTCACAGAACACACCATGCCCTACTGATGTGGGTCCATCCCAACCTTCGACACGTGAACGGTCAGCAACGGCGGTATCACAATCTTTGAAGTGTACATGCCAAATGCGGTCAGCGTATTTACGGATACCTTCAACCGCATCTCCGCCGGCAAATGTCCAGTGCCCCGTATCAAAGACCAAGCCTAAGATAGTGGGATCCGTCATCTGGAGCAGGCGTTCGGTTTCTGCAGGGGTTTCAATCCATGTCCCCACATGATGATGAATGACGGTACGCAAGCCAGTTTCATTCATGACAGTGCGGGCGATGCGGTTTGCACCGTTGGCAAAAATATCCCATTGTGCGTCGCTCATCCCGTGTTCAGCGGTGGCACGCCCAGAATACAAATTGCGCATGGGGTCTCCATACGGGTCATTCCCCAAGATGATTACCGCTGATTCCCCACCGACTGCCTTTAAGAGGCGTGCCGTCCGTACAACTTCTGCTTCGCTCTCGGCATGTTTGCTGGCATCATGCAAGAATACGCTCACCCAAGACCCCAACAAGGTCAACCCGCTAACCGCCTAAAACTGAACCCGAACACATCGCGCCGCCAAATAGCTGGTCGGCGCCTTGCTATGGATTTGACCACTCGAGAAATTTGACACGGAGATATCGATGGCGACTGAACATAAGCT
>JBMOEO010000043.1:0-29748 GCA_049318945.1 Phototrophicaceae bacterium
CATCCACCCAGTGGTTGCCGTTTTCAGCAAAGTAACGTAACACATCTAAAGCGGATGAAGGTAATTTTTGCAGTTCAAAGGGTAAAGATCGGCTCATCCCATGATCCTCTCGGCAAATGATGCGCTATTAGGCTACAGACAAACGATGTCTTACACCTTACAACAACACCAGCCGAGCAGAACCGTTACGCGGTGGAATGGCATGTCGCGTGTCCACAATCAATTTGCTATGATCCATCAGGTGTTGCCAATCAAAGCTGGAATGGTCGGTCAAGATGACCACGCAATCCGCCTCTTGAATGAGAGCATCACTGTATGGGAGGGACGCTAAACTGTGGTCTCCCTCAAGGCGAATGGTGGGGATGTGGGGGTCATGATAAACCACGTCCGCGCCCTTCTCTTGCAACAAACCAATGACATCTAACGCGGGGCTTTCGCGCACGTCGTTGACATCGCGCTTGTATGCCACCCCCATCACCACCACCCGCGCCCCGTTAACGGCTTTGCGCTCATCGTTGAGGGCGTTGGTGATTTTCTCCACCACATAATAGGGCATAGAGGTATTGATCTCGCTTGCCAATTCAATGAAGCGAGCGTTGTAGTTGAGCGTCTTGAGTTTCCAGCTGAGGTAGTGCGGATCAACGGGGATGCAGTGCCCCCCCAAGCCCGGCCCCGGATAGAAGGGCATGAAGCCAAACGGTTTGGTAGAAGCGGCTTGAATCACTTCCCACACATCCACGCCCAACTTGTCACACATCAACGCCATCTCGTTGACTAGCCCAATGTTGACGGCGCGGAAGGTGTTCTCTAGTAGCTTGACCATTTCGGCTGCGGTGGGGGTAGAAACCTGTACTACGCGCTCAACAGCCGCGCCATACAAAACTTGCGTTGCTTCGGTACAGGAGGGTGTCACCCCGCCGATTACTTTCGGTGTGTTATGTACGTTCCAGACTTTGTTGCCGGGATCAATCCGTTCTGGAGAGAAGGCGACAAAGACATCTTCCCCAATGGTGTAGCCCAAGTCACGAATGGCAGGCACAAAGATTTCTTCTGTGGTGCCGGGGTAGGTGGTACTTTCTAGCACAACCAACATCCCTTTATGAATCACCTTGAGGATGGTGTCACGCGCTTGCATCACGTAGGACATATCGGGGTCTTTGGTTTTGCGCAGGGGTGTGGGCACGCAAATGCTCACGGCATCCGCTTGGCTTAACTCCCCTTCGTGGGTGGTTGCGCGGATTTTGCCACGCTCTACAAGGGGCTGAAGGCGTTCCGTTGGAATATCCTCAATGTAACTCACCCCACTATTCAAAAGGTCTACTTTGGATTGGCTGACATCGAACCCTAAAACGGTATACCCTTGCTCGGCAAACTCTACCGCAAGGGGCAATCCAACATACCCTAAACCAAGAATGCCAACGGTTGCAGTTTTGTTGTGCAACGAATCAATGAGTTGTGCTTTATACGTCATGTTGAAGTTCCATTCGGTAATTGACCAACAAAATATTATAACGTCCGTATAGTGAATGTGAGAGTGAAAAATAGCATGAGTTGTGATGCAGGGCTGGTATTTCGTGTAGGATGTTATGACAATGGGTTGGGAGGACAGCCACGATGAAAGCACCCATACAAGTTCAACTAGGCGATATTGTACACATGCGCAAGCCTCACCCGTGTGGAAGCAACCATTGGACGGTGACGCGCTTGGGTTCGGATGTTGCGTTGGTGTGCAACGGCTGTGGTCGTAAAGTTGAATTGCCCCGCTCCAAGTTCAATCAAACGCTTAAAGGGGTTTTGCCACGCCCACCGCAGTAACCTGCGCTTAGGCGTGGGGTTTAGTTTAGGATACAAACGACATTTTTCTAGGAAAGGAGGGCACGATGAAGAAGATTTTAATTTTGATGTCCGATACCGGCGGGGGACATCGCGCGGTTGCTCATGCCATTCGGGATGCCATTGCCATTCGCTATCCCGATCAAGCACAGGTTGAGGTGGTCGATGGGCTACGGGAGTACACTCCCGCTCCGTTCAAATACGCGCCGGAGATGTACCCCATCTGGATTGCACATGGCAAGGCAACATGGCAACTCAGTTACTACATGACCAACAGCAAACTCTCGGCACAGTCGGTCAACCGTACCGCCTATTTCACGCTAGAACGCTACTTCAAGCAGATGTTGCGTGACCATGAGGCGGATGTGATTGTGAGTGTCCATCTGCTGTTGATCTCCCCCGTGATGGACGCACTGATGTCTTTCAAAGATCGCCCGCCATTTATAACGGTGGTGACGGATCTGGCTTCTACCCATTTGTTTTGGTATGACCAACGGGTGGATCGGTTGCTTGTTCCCACTGACCCCACCTTTGAACGTGGGTTAGAAGTGGGGGTGCCTGCGGAATTAATGCGGGTGACAGGGCTACCCGTGAACCCTAGCTTTGCTGATCGTTTAGTGCCACAAGCCGAAGCACGCCAAAAGCTCGGCTGGCTTCCGGACAAGCTCACCGTGTTGATGCTGGGCGGGGGCGAAGGCATGGGTCCGTTATACCGCATGGCACGCGCCATCAATGACCAGCAACTCGATATTCAGTTGGTTGTGGTCGCCGGCAAGAACAAATCCCTCAAGCAGAAACTAGAAGCGGTTACGTGGGATCAACCCACATGGATTTACCCATTCACCCGTGAGATGCCCTTGTTGATGTCTGCCGCGGATATGATTGTCACCAAAGCAGGGGCGGCAAGCATTAGCGAAGCCATCACTGCCGGCTTGCCCCTCATCATCAGCGATGTAATCCCCGGTCAAGAGACCGGCAACATGCAATACATTGTGCAAAATGGCGCGGGGGCATACCCCGGCAGTCCAGAAGAAGTGGGGCGCACTGTGGCAAAGTGGGTGGCAGAAGGGCGTGAGAAATTGCGAGAACGTGCCGAAGCAGCCCGTCGCATTGCCGTACCTGACGCGGCGTATGTGGTCGCCGATGAGATCATGCAACAGGCGCAACGGGAGCGCATCCCCACCCAACGCCGCAACCTGCTTCAAACATTGGGCAACTTGCGGTCACATTTGATTCCCTAGTGCGATGGGATGCTAGGGGAGAACATTCCGCATGCCCTCCCCTAGCCAGTTAAACGCCTTGTGTTTTGAATTGAATCGCGGTTTGGCTGACGGGAGCAAACTCACTGGAGATGATTTCTACCACTGTGCCTTGTTCTGCCCAACGATAAAGTTGTTCCGCTTGGCTATTCTCTGACATCACACAGCCGAAGGTGGCTGGGTTGCCAACCGCGCCATTGTTGAGGTATGCGCCATTGGGTAAAACCACCGCCCCATGAAAGCCATTCACCAAGCCCGGCACCACTTCATAAATCCCCATGAACCAGAACATCTCCCATTGCCCACATCCCAAATCATCACACAGGTTATAGCTGCTCCCAAATGCTTGATCGGAATGATCCAAGATTTGGTAAATGCCCGGCGATGTGGGCGCGGTGTCTCTACCAGAGGAGATCGACCAACTGAATACCAGTTGCCCATTTTCATAAGCCGCCAGCCATTGCTCATCCAAATCAACAATGACGCGCTTGTGGGGCATGGGCTTGTGGGGCATGGTGACATCCTTGCTGGGTATCTGGAGGGTATCCCCAATGGACAGGCGGTCAAGATCACGTCCGCTGTTTTGTTGGGCAATCAAGTAGAAGGGGATGCCTGTCTTGCGTGCTACCCGTGAGGCGGTGTCTCCTGCTTGCACAGTATAGACTTGTGGCTCATAGCGAATGCGTAACCCCACTTCGTGCTGTTGGTTGGCAAGTGCCTCGCGCAATAACTCGATTGCCTCTTCGGTTTGGATGTAGCGTGGCTCGGCATGTTGTGCTTGGAGTGAGTTGGTTTGTGCCTCCACAAACGGGGCAAAGGTCTCCTCGCGCACGCTCAGTCCGTCGCTATCAATCTCTAGCCAAGTGGTCAGCGTGTCGCGGTCGGTTGTCCATGTCACTGTTTGGTCAAGGTAGGGATCATATCCCTTGAAGACCAACGGCGTGCTGGTGAAGTTGCGCACGGTCTCTAGGTATGGGGTGCTATCCACCACTTGCGGATACACAGGAGAGGTGAGGACATCCAAGCGACGGAATGCGACGATGTTGGCAGGGCTTTGGTTGAGCATTTCCAGCGTGCGTGGAATGTCCAAGAGTTGTCCCGTTGTTCCTTCCACCATCTGTAAACTCTCCCCTTCCCAACGGAAGCCGGCATTGGTGGGGGCGAGATTGACCGTCGGCGTGAGGTTGAGCAGATAGTCTTGCGCGGTGAGCATGCCACTTTCGGGCAGGCTGATGATGGGTAGCACTTGCGTGCCGAACAGGCTTTCTCCCATGCTCACACGCTTTGCCTGTTCCGCCGTTTGCAACGCATCAAACTGTAGCCCTAATTGAACGGGGGAGAGGCTCTGATGTAGCTCCCCATTGATGAACACTTGCAACTGGACGGATTGCCATTCCGTTTGAAGCACTTGTGCCGCTCGCTCTGGGGATAGCCCCCCGATGTTGATGCCAAGCGCGGATACATTTGGGAAAATCCGTCCCAAGAGTGGGTGGCTTAGGTAGTACAAGAAGAATCCCACTACCACCGCCAACACCCCATAGCGCACGATCACCCCTTGAAAGCGCAAATACCACCGCAGGTTTTGCAAGAATGCCACCTCTTCTAGTTTGAAGGGGGTGTTCCCACGCTTTTTGTTGTCGTTTGATTGCTGGCGTACCGTGTGCGTGCGTTGTTGACGCACCATTTGTCGTTGCCGTGCGCCGTTTCGTTTTGATTGGTTGGAGGATTGTAAGCCCATCGTTTAACCTCAAAGGAACTGAACCAACAAGGTGAAGTTTAACGTATCTACCGAAAGTATCTTGATACTTTTTGTAAGATGTATTAAAACCCAAACCAACTCTCATTTTATCGAATTGGAGTGGCATCATCTTTATTATAAACATGCTTGACCAGATGCGTAGTTTCTGGTTGCGGCACACACTTGGGAATCCCGAAATGCTTCCCCTTTCGCAAAAACTGTACATTCATGAAATCAATACCATTGTGTGGCTCAATGAGCTATCTCGACGGTTTAACCGTTCCATCAACCTAAGCACCATCCCTGATGAAGTGCTGGGTGAACTCGCCAGTTTGGGTATCACCACGCTCTGGTTGATGGGCGTTTGGCAACGAAGCGAAGCCACACGCCAAAGCGCGTTAAACTATATCCATGAGTATCGCCCCGCCCTCCCTGATCTTGAACGCGAGGATGTGAGCGGTTCTCCGTATGCCATCTATGATTATACTGTCGATCGTGAGATGGGTGGTGAAATCGGTTTGAAGCATTTGCGGGCACGTTTACAAAAACGGCAGATTTCCCTCATCTTGGATTTCATCCCCAACCACATGGCGACTGATGCCCACTGGCTCAAACATTCGCCACGGCTATTCATTCAAGGTACGCCCGAACTCCATGCCAAAGATGACCTCAGTTTCTTGAAGACTACCGATGCGTGGGAGCGCGAGGTGATTGTGGCACGTGGGCGCGACCCTTACTTTCCAGCATGGATTGACACCGCCCAACTCAACGCCTTTCATCCTGACTTGCGTCAACAGGTGATTGATACATTGCTACGGCTCGCTACGATTTGTGACGGCGTGCGTTGTGATATGGCAATGCTCATGACCAATGCGGTTTTCCGCCAGACGTGGGGATGGCTTTTGAAAGATACCCCCACGCCTCCAACTGAATACTGGGACGAGGTGATTTCTGCCGTGAAGGCACAGTTCCCCACGTTCATCTTCATTGCCGAAGTCTATTGGAATATGGAATCGGAATTGCTTCAGCAAGGCTTTCACTACACGTATGACAAGCAGCTCTATGATCGCTTGCTAGAAGGGAACGCCGGGGCAATCCGTGCCCATTTGATCGCTGACATTAGTTATCAAAACCGTTTAGTGCGCTTCATCGAAAACCACGATGAACCCCGCGCTGGCTCCACCTTTGGCTATGAGCGTCAGCCGGGGGTGGCGGTGCTGGTGTTCACCTTGCCGGGCGCGTTGCTCACCTTTCATGGGCAATTTGATGGGGCAAAAGTGAAGCTACCCGTACAGTTGGGACGTGCCCCTCAAGAGGTGGTGAACCCCACGCTGAAGCTATTCTATCGGGATTTGTTCAAGGAACTACAAAGTGCCATCTACATTCAGGGCATCTGGCGATTATTTGATTACGCCCCTTTCAATGGGTTTCCGTATAGTGTGATTGCACACGGTTGGTATGACCCCACAGGTGGGGCATATCGCTTGATCGTGGTCAATGTGAGCGGGGCGTTCACTAAGGGGATCATTCCCCTCAAAGACTGGCAAACGCTGGGAGATCAAACTTGGGTTTTGGTGGATGTCATGCACCAAGCTGAGTATACATGGGATGGCTCGCGCATGGTTAAAGAGGGGCTATACGTTGAGTTGCAGGGCTTTGGCTATCACCTATTCCATTTTGAGCAACGCCCCTAAACGCGCATCATTCATCCGAAGGGTCGGTAGCATCCTCATCGTCCGCATCGTCGGAGAGCACGCCTGCTGAATCGGTGGGCGTGCTGGCACTCAACAAGGCGGGTTGCTCGTTGGGAATGAAGAGCACCCGTTCTTGTGGGGCTTCGTCGGAAGGGCTTGCCTGTTCATTGGCGAACAAGCTCGGTTGAACAGGCAAGGCATCGGGGCGGTTTTGCGCTTGTTGAATGAGTTTTTCAAATTCGCGTAGCCAGCGTCGCGCATCCGCCACGCGCTTATCATGTTGCCCCTCCATCAACTGGGTGGCATGTTGCATATAGAGCAACGCGGTTTGGTTATCTTGTTCACGATGGTGAATGAGCGCAAGGTAATAGGGAATCTCAGCATGATTGGGGTAAACCGCGCGGGCGGTGGTGAAGTATTTTCGCGCGTCATCCCACTGTTTATCGTTGAAGGCAAGCACGCCCAACCCATAGTTGGCAAGCATCTCACTCTCATGAATGTTGAGTGCAGTTTCAAATGCCAACTTGGCGGGGGTTGGTTCGCCTTTCACTAGATGAAACAACCCCTTACAAGCATGGTATTCTGAATTTTTGGGGATCAACGCTAGAGCCGCTTCAATAGCTTGGAGGGCAGGCTCAAGGTTGCCTTTGTGATAATAGTCTAAGGCAGTGCGATAATGTTCATCAGCTTCATAGCGTGATGCGCCCAGTCTGCGAGAGTTGCCCATCTTGTTTAGGGTGCTTCCGATTTAATGAGTTGTAACCATACCCCGCTCATGCCAACTTCACTCACCCCATAGAAGACGCGCAAGCCTGCGCTCCCACGCATGACCAGATCATAGCGTTTGTCTTGCCCAATCTTGTAAACGCGCCATAATCCGATGTCACTTGAGGAGGATGCCCATTGGATTTTGCTTTCATCAATGGGATTGTTTTCACTTTGGTTGATGGCATATTGCCACAACTTATGGGCGGATGCTTGCTCAACACGGTGAATGACGTAGCCCGTGCGCAAATCACGCACAATGTAGTAATCCTGACCATCTCGTCTTTCCGTGCCCACCACTTCAACCCCTGTCTTAGGAATGCTATCCGCGTCATCAAAGATTTCAGGGACGGAAGGGGGCGGAGGGGTGGCTTCGGTCTCTATCGTTTTGCTAGAACGGGCAAGCCGTAAGCCGTGTGCCACCAAACGAACCACTTCATCACGCGATGCCAACGACGATTCCGATTCGCTACGCACATAGATTTTATCTTTGCTGAGCGCGTAAGGGCGTTCTTTGCCCAGCGGTACACGAATGCGAATCACGTTTTCCCCTTCGATCTGAAGGATGTCTAGTTCTACCTTTAGCTGGGGGGAGACGGTGCGGTCGATGGTTTGCGTAAGTTCATTGACCACCTCTAGGGCATTTGGAATGCCGGCAATGGGGGGCTTGTTGGGGTCTGCCTCTAAGCCGATGTAAATCGTTCCCCCATCTGTATTGGCGAACGCGCATACATCCATCAAGATTTTGTGGAGATGTCCCCCCTGTTGCTGTGCAGAAACATGAAAGGACTGGGTGGTGGATACCCACTCTTCTGGCAAGTTCTGCTCTACCAAATTCACGATTTCATCGCGCACTGCTAAAGAGGAGTCCGTCCCATTGCGCATGTAGATTTTATCTTTGCCTACAGCGTAGGGGCGTTGCTTACCCATTGGCACTTGAACGCGAATGACGTTTTGTCCATGCGTTTCAAGGATGTCTAGCTCTGTTTTCAAGGAGGGGAATACGTTGCGGTTGATGGCTTGTGAAAGGTCACTCATCACCTTTGGGGCATTTTGAACGCCAGCGACAGACCTGTTGGGGTCAGCATCCAAGCCGATGTAGATGGTTCCCCCATCTGTATTGGCGAACGCGCATACATCCACCAAGACTTTATGCAGATGCCCCCCGTGTTGCTGTGCAGACACATGGAAGGATTGTGTGCTAGTTGCCCCTTTGGTGCGTGAAACCTGCACATCATCGCGTTTGTATGGGCGCGAGCGCGTGAAGTCATTGTTCTGGAAGAGTTCTAGCAAATTCCCAAAGGTCGGCTCGGTCATCAGGTATTCTGTGGTGCGTTCGCCCACGCCTAGCGTGAGGAGCTTCCCGTTCTTATCGGTTTGGGTATCCAGCGCGTGCGCGTCCGATCCTTGAATACAGCGCATCCGTCGTGAATATTCGCTCCGTGTCCCATCAAAAAGCCGCGCGGTGCTATCAGACGCATTCAGGTCGGTTAGCTCCAGCGCGTGCAAAAATTCAGACTGGGTATAGGCGATGCGCGTTTGTCCACCAAACTTCACATTGCGCATTGCTACGCCATTGGCACTATTGGCGTGGGCGGCAATGACTAAGCCCCCTGCCTGATAGATGCTTTCATACGCACGCAACACATCCGAAGAGGCACCCACTTCTGAATTCCCTTTTTCAATTGCATCAATGGGCACATTCAAACTCAACAGAATATGGTCAATCTCGCGTATGGATTTTGTTGGGGGAAAGATGGCTAAGACGTGAAAGCCAAAGGTAGCGGTGAATTCAAAACCGGGCAACACCAAAATCTTCTGGAGCAGACGTTCATATTCTTGAAGACGGTTTAACTCGTCAGGTTTAACACGTCCCGAGTCACGCATATAGCGCAATTGCTCAATCTCGCGTTGCATAGTGGCATAGCCATTGACCGTGTTATGATCGGTGAAGGCGATAATCTCTAAACTGCGATTTTCTGCACGATAAAGAATATCAAGATAGGTTGCTGACGGGTCACGATAATCAGCAGAGGCGGGGGTATGAATGTGTAAATCGGCGTTGATCCACCGATTTTTGAGTGTTGTTTTTTTAGCCACGTTCGTGTTTCAGTTTTTAGTTCACTTCAGCAATCAAGACTTTGAATAATTTAGAAAGTTCATTGGGTTCAAACGGTTTCACTAAAAAA
The DNA here is from genome assembly GCA_049318945.1 of Phototrophicaceae bacterium. Classification (GTDB taxonomy): domain Bacteria; phylum Chloroflexota; class Anaerolineae; order Aggregatilineales; family Phototrophicaceae; genus CAIRDJ01. The sequence continues at coordinate 9,479 of JBMOEO010000043.1, forward strand.
CGATTTGCCCCTGCTTGTATGACTTCTCTTTCCACATCCAAGCCCGACGCAATCACAATAGGTAATTTCCGATAGGGTTCAAGCTGGCGCAATTGCCGTAACACAATGATGCTGTCCATATCCGCTAGGTGATAATCCATGAGGAGAAGATGGGGTTGAAAGCGTTCAACCGCATTCAAGACATCGCTCCCACGCCCAACGGCTTGGGTTTCAAATCCTTCTAACTGTAAAAGCAACTGCAACAATTGTACGGTTGTTTTATCATCATCAACAATTAAGATTCTTGACAAGGGACGATCCTATCATTGGATTGAATACAGACGATAAGCAGTATAGCGCATCTATGACTTTCATACTACTCGGAACGCAAGATCATAGCGTGGGGCAAACGCCACCACGCTACTATGGTATCCGTCAATCTATATCAATCTAAAACCCTATACGCCCCTTATGGGCGCGTTTTGCGTCTGGCGTGGGGTCTAGTAAAGCGTGTTCAAATACCTCATCCAACGACTTCACTAACAAAAACTCCACCTCGTCGCGGACTTCTTGGGGGAGGTCGTCAAGGTCAGGTTCATTCTTTTTAGGGATCATCACACGCTTTAAGCCTTGACGGTGCGCTGCCAACACTTTGTCTTTAACCCCACCAATGGGCAACACTTGCCCGCTCAAGGTGATCTCCCCCGTCATCGCCAAGTCTTGGCGCACGGGGCGATTGGTTGCCAATGAAGCTAGGGCGGTGGCCATGGTGATGCCGGCACTGGGTCCGTCTTTGGGGACAGCACCCGCCGGCACATGCAGATGAATATCATGTGCATCGAAGTAATGCGGTTCAATGCCCAGCATGTGCTGATATTTGCGCACAAGGCTAAGGGCAAGCTGGGCACTCTCTTTCATCACATCCCCTAGTTGCCCCGTATAGCGGAAGCCTTGTTTCCCTTCATAAGCCGTCGCTTCAATGAACAAGACTTCCCCTCCAACCGCGGTATAGGCTAACCCCGTTGCTACGCCCGGCTCGGTGGTGCGCTCGGCAACGGTTTGATCGTAGTTGCTCTTGGACTTGCCCAACAACTCAAGCGTGACGGGGGGTGTAACGGTGAGTTCGGTGACTTCACCGGCGGCAATCTTGGTGGCAACCTTGCGTGCCAGCTTGCCAATTTGTCGCTCTAGCTGGCGCACGCCTGCCTCGCGCGTGTAATCCCGTATAATCGTTTGGATTGCCGCCGGCTCAAAGGTGATCTCCTCATCGTGTAAACCGTTCTCCCGAATTTGACGGGGGATGAGATAGTCGCGCCCGATGATCGCCTTTTCCTGCTCGGTATAGCCACTCAATTGGATGATCTCCATACGATCAAGCAACGGGAGCGGAATGCCCTCAAACTCGTTGGCGGTGGCAATGAACAAAACATCGCTCAAGTCAAATGGAACATCCATATAGTTATCACGGAATTCACGGTTCTGTTCGGGGTCAAGCACTTCTAACAGCGCGGAAGAAGGGTCGCCACGCAGGTCACGACTGAGCTTATCAATCTCATCTAGCATGATGAGGGGGTTGCGCGTTTCGGCACGGCGGATGGTTTGGATGATGCGTCCGGGCATTGCGCCAATGTAGGTGCGCTTGAAGCCGCGGATTTCCGCCTCATCTCGAATCCCACCCAAACTCATGCGGATGAACTTGCGCCCCATCGCACGGGCGATGCTTGCGCCTAGCGAGGTCTTGCCCACGCCGGGAGGTCCGATGAATAGGATGATTGCCCCGCCCCGTTCGCGGCGGATGCTGTCGCGCGTGCCACGCTCTTCATCAATTTTGCTGAATGCTTCGGCGCGTTCGGCACGCAGTTTGCGCACTGCCAAAAACTCTAGGATGCGGTCTTTGATGTCTTTCAAGCCGTGATGGTCTTGGTTCAAAATCTGGCGGGCATGGTTGATGTCCAAGTTATCAACGGTGGTCTTGCTCCACGGCAGGCTGACCATCCAATCAATGTAACTGCGAATGACCCCATATTCGGCTGCTTGTACGGGGAGCTTTGCCAAACGGTCTAGCTCGCGCGTGGCTTCTTTGTGCGCCTCTTCGGGCATGCCTGCTTCAGCAATCTTCTTACGGAAACTTTCGATCTCGGCGGTGGATTCATCATCCTCCCCTAGCTCGCGCTGAATCGCCTTCAGTTGCTCGCGCAGGAAGTAGTCGCGTTGCATCTTTTCCATTTCGGATTTTGCCTCGCTTTGAATCTTGCGCCCTAGCTCAAGCACCTCAACTTCTTTGGTCAAGATGCCAATCAAGCGCATGATCTTATCTTGTAGCGAGTCAATCTCTAAAAGGTTTTGAGCATCCTCCAAGTCAATGCGTATGTAGGTGGCAATCGAATAGATCAAGTGCAAGGGTTCTTCCGTGTTCAACATGGAGGAGATGAGTTCCCCTGGAATGCTGGGCACTAAATCCGCCAAGCGTGTGAACTGTTCGGTGACGTTGCGGATGGCGGCTTCTAGTTCAAGAGGATCATCAAAACTTTTCTTGGTGTCTTCAGGAATGGCAACCACTTCCGCCATGAGGTAGGGTTCTTGGGCGGTGTATTGCTCAATCTGAATGCGGGTTAGCCCTTGCACCAATAGGCGAATGGTTCCATCTGGGGCGCGGAACAACCGATGCACGGTTGCCAACGTGCCCACGTTGTAAATCTCATCCGGGCTGGGGTTATCGTTTTCGGGGTCTTTGCTGGCGAATAACCCAATTAAACGGTCTCCGGACATAATATCATCCACCAAGCGGATGCTGCGCGGTTGCCCAACTGTGAGCGGAATGGCAGTTTGGGGATAAAGCACCATGCCACGCACCGGCAAAATGGGGAGGTTCTTGGGGATGTCCACTTCAAACTCATCTTCTTCGCCGTGGCTTACTTCTGTGCCGATCTCAATTCCTAAAGTCATCGGCAAGGGAAAAGCAGAATCTTGCTCGTTGTCGCTTTTCTCGACAATCAGGTTATGTTCTAATTCACTATGCTCACTCATTACGGATCGTTCCTTCGTCCTGATCGTTGTGTAAATCTACAATGTGAATGCGCTGGGCTTGTTTACGGGTTAGTTCAACTTTCAAAAAACCGCTTTGGTAGGTGGCAAGGACTTGTTGTTTTTGGATTGCCCACGGGAGTGGGATTTCAACAGCGAATGTCCCAAACCGTATTTCCGCTTGATGATACATGGCACTGGGCAAGTCGGGGCGGGGGCGGTTGCCACTGATAACCAGCAGACTTTGATACAGGGTGATCTTCAGTTCATCCGTCTGAATGCCGGCTACTTCCAACAAGATGATGATCGTATCATCCAATTCAATCACATCAACGGGTGGGACGAACTGGGGAGGTTGGGTGGCAGAACGCTGTGTCCCCCATGATCCAGAGGCACGCTTTTTGCTACCCTCTGTCAAAGAAGTTTCATCAACCATAAGGTTCTCCAATAAATCTTGAGAACAATGTGTTATTACTCTACCACATTCCGTTAGATCAACCGTAAATGGTATGCAAGAAGTGTATTGGAAATTTAATGTAGGAAGCCTAAGCGAGAGCAGGCAAGCAAGGAATCTCTAGGGTGATGGTTGTACCTTTGTCTGCTACGCTTTCAATCTTGACGGTGATGCCCATCTCCCGTGCCAAGCCCAATGCCACCGCTAACCCCAATCCGCTCCCCTTGTATTGACGCACCACCTCATGGTCAGAACGCCAGTATAACGTCCCAATCATTTTGAGTTCATCTTGCGTCATGCCAATGCCTTCGTCTGCCACCACTACCACCACCACTTCCCCTTTTTGGTGTGCCATCAAGCGGATCTCAGTATCTGATGGGGAATATTGTAGCGCGTTTTCAACCAACTTCATCATCATGCGTGGGAAGAAATCTTTGTCCACCGTCACCTTAGATAAGCCTTGCGCCACGCTGACAGTGAGCGTGCGCTTCAGTTCTTCTGCCAAGTTGCCAGATTGATCCTCAACCTGGGCGATCAAATCCTCCACATCATGGGGGGCAATGTTCAGCTTGAGGGTGTGGCTACGCAGTTTGTTGATGTCGCTAATGTCAGAAAGCAACGCCCCCATCCGTTTGGCATTGTTGCGAATCGTCCCCAAGAATGTCTTTTGCATCGGGTTCAGTTCTCCCATCGCTGGCTGGGTGAGCATATCGGCATAACCGCGCACGCTGGTAATGGGGGTGCGTAGCTCATGGATGGCAACGGACAAGAAGCGTGCATTCTCTAGGATAACTTGCTCTGCTTCCCCATGATTGGGCAAGGTGCTTTGTAGCGATTTTAATTCGGCTAGGAGCGTGGAGGGTTCTAGCGTGGGGGATTGCTCTAGTTGGTGAATGAGTGCGTTCAGTTTATCGTGTGCAACTTGCCAATGGTTGGTCATACGCCCACCTTTCAAAAGCACTGGTAATAGGGTTCAGTGAATGCGCCGTCGTGCGTGCGCTGGCGTTGATGGTAAGCTCGCATGGATTGATCGAGTTCCCACTCATCTTGCCAAAACGAAGTTACTTGGCTGCGATACGCCTGCATTGCCTGAATCTTTGCCTGTAAATCCTCATCACTGAGGGGGATTGCCTGCATGTGCAAGGGGGGGCAATAGGTTCTGACCATTTGTAAGCGTGCTTCTACTGCGGTTTGTTGTCCTGCATAGGGATAATCTGCGTAAAAGAATATGCGCGATGCGTCCCATTGATGCTCATTAGTGTACCACAACGCCCATTCATGAACGATGATGTGATCGACATGTTGCCCAATTCCCAACGGTATATACAACTTTTCTACAGTTGATGGGAGCGACCAAGAACGCAAGTAATCCAAAGCAGGATCATCACGGTGAGGAAGTTCCCACAAGGACGAATCATCAGGGTAAAGGGCATTCCCCTGCCCATCAGTCCGATAGATGCAATCCGTAATTGGAAGATGAAGTGGCTGTGCCCCCAGCAACCTGACCGCCTGTTGATCCTCTTGGATGCGCACGGCAACCGGCTCGGCATATCCTCCCCAGCGTTGGTGTAGCTGGCGCACGATGGGGGTATCGGGGGCAGGGTGGGTGGGCATCCCTCCCATGAGGGTTATCACTTGTACGGATTGCCCTTGTCGTGTGAGTTGGTGGAGTAGCCCACCACAGCTATAAACGGCATCATCAAAGTGTGGAGACAAAAAAACGATCATGCTTTCACCAATGGGATTGTGAACGTGAAGGTGCTACCTACGCCAACTTGACTTTGGATGGTGAGTTGCCCCCCCATCATGGCGATAAGTTGCTTGGTGATGGCAAAGCCCATTCCCGATCCAGACTGCCGACGGGTGAAGGTATCCGACGCGCGGAAAAACTTTTGCCCCAATTTTTGTAAATCTTGCGCGGTCATGCCGATGCCCGTATCGCTGATGCTTAGGCGGGCGAAATCGTTCATCACATAGATTTCTAGGGTGAGGGTGCCCCCGTCAGGGGTATACTTGATGGCATTGCTCATCAGGTTGAGCAGTACCTGCAACATGCGGTGATAATCCACCATGACTAGGGGAAGCTGTGGGGGAATCTGTTTAATCAGCTGATGCTTACGCTTGGTGATCTCTGGGCGAAGGCGTTCTTCTACTGCTTGTAACAACGCTTTCAAATCGGTGGGGCGCGGTTCAATCCGCATCGTGCCACTCTCTAAGCGGTTGATGTCGGTGATGTCGCTCACCAAAACGTGCATATCCTCTACTACCTCTAGGATGGTCTCCATGAACTCGATGATCTCTGGGTTGGGTTGCTGTTCCAATTGTTCAAGATCACGCGCCAGCGTAGCAAAGCCAAGAATGTTGTGCATGGGTACTTTGAGATCATGCGCCACAAAGCTGACGAACTCGCTTTTAGCTTGGTTCGCATTTTGTACCGCCGCATAGAGTGAAGCGTTCTCAATGGTGGTGGCGGCACGGGTGATGACTTGTTGCACTAGCTCAATCTCGCTAGGCAGAAAGGGGCGTTCATCCGCTTGATGGATGGCAAGCAACCCCACTAGCGTATCCGATTGGGTTTTCATGCGGAACAACATCACCGATTGTGCGTGCCCGTTCGTGTTGGGAGGAAGCACGATTGGTTGGCTAGAACGCAATGCCTCATGGTGGCGTGGGTAGGTACTAAAGAAGGGCTTCTCGGTGCGGATGTGTGGCTCTAACCCGTACTGATGTTCAGCGAAAATATCGTTGTCTATCCCACGCAACAGCACAAACCGCCCACTTTGGGCGTTGCTAAGGCGCACCACCGTTTCAATGACAAACTCCATCGCCTTATCAATGTTGAGTAGCTCCAGCAATTTGAGGTCAATCTTACGGAGCAAGGACAACCGCTCCACCGTTGCCGTTAGTTCTTGGTCGGTGGCTTGAAACAAGCGGGCGTTATCAATTGCCATGGCAATCTGTCCACTCAACATCTCTAATGCTGAAAGATCATGCTCATCAAACAAGCCGGATGCTAAACGACTTTGGACATAGCACACGCCGAGAGTGTTTCCCCGTGCACGCAAGGGCGCAACCATGATGCTTTTGATGGCGCGTGAGGCAATGCTGACGGTGCTGGCGAAGCGTGGGTCTTCGGTGGCGTTGGTGGTTAGCAAGGGGGTGCCACTGTTTAACACGGTTCGGGCGATGGTTTGGCTATATTGCGACATGGCTTGATTGGCGTTTTCGTCATCATGTGGCTGGCGAGCAACCACCGCCTCAAGGCGATCATCCGCATTCAACATCAGGATGAATCCGCTTTCCCCTTGCGTTAATGCCAAGATGGCATCCATCGCGCTATTCAAGACCGTTTGCAAGTCTAGGCTACTGCCGATCATGCCACCGATTTTAACCAGTGTTTGCAGGTGTGCGGTAGAAAGCGTCTCGCGCTCTTGGTGTTGTAAGCGCGTTAGCAACCGTTGCACGGCTTCCAGTTGATTCTTCAGCAGGTGTTTATCCACTTGGTCGCGCTCTAATTGGCGTTGCAAGAAGACAATGTTCTCCTGTAGCGCGGTGAGTTCCATTGTGGAAAGGGTGGGCATTCCATCCAGATCAGGCATCGGGGTTTGGGGATGCTCCGTTTTGGTAGTAATCACACCATGCGGTGAGGGGGCACTGGGCGCATTGAGGCTTACGTGCGTGGCAAATCTTTCGCCCATGCGCAATGATTTGCATGTGAAAGGAGAAGTAATCGTGGGGAGGGATCATTGCTTCCATGATGATATGCGCCTTCTCCGGCTGGGTTCGGGCTGGGGTGAAGCCGATGCGTTGGCACACACGGTTGATGTGCGTATCGACTGGGAACGCCGCACCGTTGAAGCCGAAGCTAATCACGATGGAAGCGGTTTTTAACCCAATGCCGTCTATGCTTGTCAACCACGCTCGCGCTTCTTCCGCAGGGAATTCCCCCAAAAATTCTAAATCAAACTCCCCACGCTCGGCAAACACCCGTTCAAGCGCACGTTGAAGGCGTGGTGCTTTCTGATTTGCCAAGCCTGCCACGCGCACGGTGTCTACAAGGTCAGCGAGGGGGGCGTTCAGGATTGCCTCATAGGTGGGGTAGCGTTGTTGCAGGTTGCGGAATGCCTGCCCAGAATTTTGGTCGGTGGTGCTGGCACTCAAAATGGTGAGCAACAAAATATCCAAAGCGGAGCTTTCTTTGCGCCAGATCAACGGGGGATAAAGCGTTGACAAGCCCGCCAAGACAGGCGCGTATTTGGCGCGTCGTTCTTCAAAATGGTCAACCTGTTGTAAGATTTTGTGCTTGTCCATCGCTCACTCTATTTTATTGGCATCACTGGTGATTATACCGATATATCGCGCGTTCGCAATTTTTTCAAAGCGTGGCAAATCTAGCCGTAGCTCCCACGTGCCATTTTGATTGGGGTCATAAAACAGCATGCTGGCGTTATTCTGTGTCCATTGGATCGGGCGGAAGATCACCGCGCTGGGTTGCATGAGGATGCTTTGGGTGTTGCCGACTAAATCCACCAACACATACGCCGTTCGTACTGTTTGTTCTGCGCTACCAAACTTTTCCACCTGTGCCAAAGCATAGAGTGCCACGCGCTCATCTGGGGAAATCATCACATCCCCTGCTTGGGTGAAACCGCTCAACCGCACTGACGGAAGGGTGGTGCTGGCTTGGGTCAACAGGTTGTGAATGTGAACCTCAAATCCGCTCAAATCATCCGAGAGCGACAAGCGCACAAATAACGCGCCGTGCAAGTCTCCACCACAATAGCACCCCGGCTCATTAGGCAGGAATAGCGGTTGATTGGGCGCGTCAAACGGCATTTGAAACATCCCGGCAAACTCATCATACGGGGTGAGTGCGCCGATTTGGTCAGGTTGATAGTCCATCAACAGGGCGGACTGATTGCGGATGAACGCTAACGGGATTGCTCGCACGCCCCGACGGGGGACATCCTCTAACAGAATGCGTGGGTTCGTGCCGTCGAATTGTGCCAACGTGGTGAGCGTGCTGAGTTCTCCACTGGGGGCGCGTTGCGTGAATGTCCATGCAATCTGACGGGTGGCATCATCCGCCACCCAATCGACATAGGCGGTTTGGGGGTTGGGTTGGATGAACGGATGGGGCGTGAGTTCGCCGTTGGGGTGGGCAAGCATCACCTGCCCATTGAAGCGGTCAAAGAATAAGACCTGCTCCCCGTAAGGGGTGTATCGCTCCCCATAGACTTCTAGCGTGGTGGTGTTGCCATCCTGCATTGCCACGAATGACAGGGTGTCCAGCGTGGTGGTGGGGTCATGGGTTACGAACACTTGCCACACGCCAGCGTATTGCGCGGTTGCCGTCCTAATCCCCACGCCCAAGACGACCACCACGCAAACCAGCGCGTTTCTAAAGAGCATGTTTCACCGCGTCCACGATTTGCGGAAGCACTTCACCACTTTTGCCCTCAATCCACAGCGTCCCTCTATCGGTTAGGTCGCTCTTGTTGGGGTTGATCTCAATCACGGGTTGATGACGCGCCAACATGGCGAGGGGGAACAATGCCGCTGGGTAAACCACCCCCGATGTTCCAATCACCAACATCAGGTCACAGGTGTCTGCTAATTTTTGCGCACGTTCCATCGCATGGGCGGGTAACGACTCGCCAAACCATACCACATGAGGGCGCACGGATGGGCGATTGCAATAGGGGCAACGTGGGGGGCTTTCGTCCAAGTTGACCTCATCCAGATTCACTTCAGTGGGGTTGCCCTGACAATTGTAGAAACACTTGTGCTTGGTGATCTCCCCGTGCAAATGAATCACCTCGCTGCTCCCCGCGCGTTCATGCAGGTTGTCCACGTTTTGGGTGATGATGGGTAAAGCCCCCTTCAATTGTTCCAACTCTTTCAAGGCGAAGTGCCCAGCGTTGGGGGTGGTTTCTAAAACGGCACGACGACGGTGGCTATACCAATCCCAGACCAATGTAGGATTGGTGAGGTATGCCGCGGACGTTGCCAACTCACGCACATCGTAGGTTGACCAGATGCTATCATCCCCGTCGCGGAAGGTTGCTAAACCGCTTTCTTTGCTCATTCCCGCGCCGCTGAATACGCAAAGCTGTTTGGCATTGCTGATGAGTTGAATGGCTTGTTCCAGTTGATTCATTGGTTTTGTCTCCTGCTTTATTGAATTATAGCCCCATACCGCTAAAATCAAACGCAATGAAAGCAGGATAAATTGAGTATTCAAACCATGCAAGCGGATGAACAACAACACAGTACAGGGACAGAAGAAGCCGAGCCAGAGGTTAGCCCATGGTGGGCGTTGGTGGTGGTGGGGGTGGCAATCGCCTTGTTGGGGGGCTGGGCAACCTATGAGGCACTTGATCTTTCCATCGTGATTTTAGAGGACTGGATTGCTTGTGTGACGGGGCAAGGGGGCGCGTTGGCGGGTTGTCCGTTGGCTACCAATGAATTGCCACGCTGGCGGTTTGATTTGCCTGTCGGTGGGGTGATGCTGGCAGGGTTGGTGGCGATGGTGTTGGGTCCCATCCCCTTGATTGTGATGCTCAACCGCTATCAACATTGGTTCATTAGCTTGCTGTTTTACCTGTTTGTCCTCATGCCCTATGGCTTGGTGTGGCTATCATTGTTCTTGGTGGGCATGGTTGCTGCTTTGATGATGGCAGGTCAACTCTCACAAGGAACTTAGGACGGGCATTGTATAGCATTGTTACAAAAACTTTGCTACACTTGTTCATGTTAAGGTCGTGTTATCGGCTTAACCTTAGTAAAGATTTACTCTGGAGGAATCTCTAACAATGCGTTTAATCAAGATTTTGGTTGTTGTTCTCGCTGTATTGGCTTTTGCTGTTGTTCCTGCAATGGCACAAGATGGTATCGAATCCGTTTGTTTGATTACCGACGTAGGTCGTGTCAATGATGGTACGTTTAATCAATTCGCTTATGAAGGCATGCTCCGCGCTGAAGAAGAATATGAAGTCGAAGTAACCTTCATCGAAACCCAAGCCTCCACCGACTACGAAGCCAACATCAGCACCTGTGTTGACGAAGGCTACGAAGCAATTGTCACCGTTGGCTTCCTCATGACCGACACCACTAAGGCACTTGCCGAAGCAAACCCCGAAGTTTCCTTCATCGGCGTTGACCAATTCTTTGCAGAAGGTCCTGCAAACTTGACCGGCATTCAATTCCGTGAAGATCAAGCTGGCTTCCTCGTCGGTGTTATGGCTGCCCTCATGACTGAATCTGGTACGGTTGCTGGTGTATACGGCATCGACATTCCCCCCGTGGTCAAGTTCCGCAACGGGTATGAACAAGGTGTAGCATACGCTGTTGAAGAATACGAGTTAGATGATGTCACCGCTCTTGGCGTTTACATTGATGACTTTGTTGCTCCTGATCGTGGCGCGGCTGCTGCTGAACAATTCATGGGTGAAGGCGCAGATGTGATCTTCGGTGCAGGCGGACCCACCGGCTCTGGTGCAATCTCTGCCGCTGCTGCCGCTGGTGTAATGGTTATCGGCGTTGACCAAGACGAATACTTCACCACCTTTGGCGAAGGCGAAACCCCCGGCGCAGACATGCTCATCTCCTCTGCTATGAAGCGTGTAGACAACGGTGTCTTTGACTTGCTTGCCCTGTTGGCAGAAGGCGAAGACCTCCCCGGCTTGATCTATGTTCTTGAAGCAGCTAACGATGGCGTAGGCTTTGCTGAAGCACACGATGCTGACGTTCCAGAAGAAGTAACCGAAGTAGTTGCTGAAGTCTTTGAAATGCTCAAGTCTGGCGACTTGGAAACCGGCGTTGATCCTATCACCGGCGAATTGATGGCTGAATAAGCATCATGCTTAAAGGGGGAGTGGGTTATTCCACTTCCCCCATTTCATCACAATTTAGCGCGTCTCTGCACGGGCTTTGAGGGCGGCGGAAAACTGCTCAAACGGTTCAGTCATGTCGGGGATGCTATTGCCAATCATTGCCAGCATAACACCCGTGAACATCTCATTCATCATGAAGCGTACCCCATTTTCGTTAGGGGTGAGGACGAAAGTGCGCTCCCCCTTGAACAACCCAAAGGGCATGCCTGAACTCCATACCATCCGATGAGGGGCTTCAAACACCACCACTTTAGGCGTGAAAGCGCGATCAGGTGCGAGCTTAGAATGAATCGTCAACACTTGGTTGAGGGCGATCGTTCCTTCCATCTTGATGAGCGTGGGATCCCATTCTGCATATTGGGCACTGTTGGTTAAAATTGCCCACACCACTTCAGCAGGGGCTTGAATATCTCTGTGGGTGCTAAAAGACTTCATGGCAACAATCCTTTGTAACATGACTATAACGACGGGCAAGGACGAATACCATTCAGTATACCCCATACACCCATCGTAACGCATCACGATGTCGCCACAATTTATACACACCGCGCTAGGGCTGTTGAAACTGGCTGAAATCTAGGTCAGGTTCTAGCTGTTGAATGTGCGCAATGGCATCTTCCACAGAATCAACGAACTGAATTTTCGCGCCCGTAGTACGCCGTAAGATTATCATCATTAGGTTGCCGACTGCTCTTAAGCTCTTGGGGATGCCAGTACCATATCCCCCACTAAAACGCTCATGCTTCAGGAACCGGAAATTATGTACAATATCACTGGGGCTAAACAAGACAGTCGTCACTTTAGAAAGATCACTCACAACATACACAGTTTGATTATCGTTGTTGAGCAACCCGTCCATTACAAACTGATTGACTTGAGCGAGATCAGCGCGTCGATACGCTTGTAAAACGGTGATCTTAACCACACGTTTCTCTACGATCCAATCTAATTGGACTGTCATAATGTTTACCTCCCACTGCAAGCATCCTCAAAGTATACGGTACATTGCCAAGCTATTATGTTAAATAACGGTGAATATTCCATTGCCATGGAATAGAACTAGACGTTTATAGAGTGGAGGATTTTGCGTGAATTTGCTACCATCATGCTATCTCGTCCTTTGGTGATTCAGGTGATGGTTATGGGTCGTTCTAAGATTGATATACCCGAAACAGACAAACAGGACTTTTGGGAATTATTCGTTCATCCGCATGTGCCACTCGGCTATAAGATCGGTTTGGTCTTGTTCTTATTGCTGTATCTGGTTTCCCCCATTGATATTATTCCAGACTTTCTCATTCCGCTTTTCGGTTACGCTGATGATGTAGGGGTGGTGGTGTTGAGTGCCAACATTTTCACCAGCAATGCCAACCGTCGCCTTGCCCATCTACGCGAGCTGACCCCCACCAATTTGCTCATCTACCAACGGAGCAATCTTGCTTCTATTGGTGCGTTCATCATGACCATTGGCATTGTCTTTGTCACGCCCGCCCCCAAGTGGACGGCGATTCCGTTTGCCATCGGTGCGTCCTTCTTGGCACGTTTGGCGGTGCGCTTGATCTTTGACCGCGCCATCTTGAAGGATGAAGTCTTGGCACAGGCGCAATCCCTCCCCCCAACTGACCCCTCTTCCTCCACGTCGGGGAGTGTTGGGCGTGGGCTACGTCAAGGGCGTTCCCTCAAGGATGACCAATTTGAGCAGTTGCTTCAACGTGAGAAGCCCAAGTGGGATGCTACTGAACATCGCCATAATCCGCTTGATCGTGAATGATGGGGGTGGGATGAGTCAACCGCAGATATTGGTCATTGGCGATATTCATGGGTGCTATGACGAGCTACAGGCTTTGTTAGACAAAGTGCCCTTGTCAGATGGGGATTGGATCGTGCATGTGGGGGACTTGGTTGACCGAGGTCCCAAACCGCGCGAGGTGGTACAGTTCTTCAAGACCACCCCGAATGCCTTCAGCATCATGGGCAACCGCGAACACAAACACATCTTGGCACATCAAGGGGTGATGGACTATAACCCCTCGCGTGCCACCACCAAACATCAAATGGGAAGTGAAGAGAACTACATCCAAATGCTTGCTTACTTCCAGATGTTGCCGGTGTATATGGAATTCCCAACGGCGTTGGTAGTGCATGCCTATTTTGAGAGTGGGAAACGGGCGGACGAACAACGACGGGCGGTGCTATTGGGGCATCCAGAGGGGGAGGAACACTTGCTTAACAACGGCATCGACCCCGAAACATGGTATAAGACCTACGATGGGGATCGTCCGATTATCGTTGGGCATCGTGAGTATCCTTTTCTAAATTACAAAGACCGCGTATTTGCTTTGGATACGCGCTGTGTATATGGGGGGAAACTCACTGGGCTGTTGTTGCCAAACTTTGAGCCATACTCGGTAGATGCTTTAGATGACCACGCCACCGCCACCAAGCGCATCTATAGCCAGTTTAGAGCGTGAGCAAAGTTTAAGGATTCTTACGAACGATACCCCTAACGTAGCATATAATGAAGATTATCCTTTTGTTAGGGAAGGGCTATGGATAGCCTAATGGATGATAAACGAATGACCCATGATGAATTAAATCTTTCTCCACAACCAGAACAAGATGGGGATATTCGGGATAAGCAAGAAATCCCGTTACCCAGCCCTAGCATCCTCAATGATCCGCGCTTCATCACGCAAACGGGCGAGATGTTGCGCGTGACGGAAATTGACTGGGATATGCCAACGGAAGCGATTGCCATTCCGTCCGCCGTGCCCAACTTTATGCGTGATCTTGAAACCAACCCCATCCCCCTGTCGGATTTGCCCCCCGTCTCTAAGCGTTCGACAACTGTTCATGCCGCTGTTCCAAGTGAGATTGACGGCAAGCCCCTGCCCCAGCGCGTGCAGGAAATCGTGCGAGAGACGCAAGAAATACGGGGCTTGGTGTCCGAAGCAGAAACACGGCGCATGATTGATGCGCACCGTCGCACGCAGGAAATTGTCTTGCGTCAGGTAGAAGAAGACCGCATCACCCAAAAGATTGAAGCGGAACGCCAATACCAAAAGCAGAAAGAACAGGTGCGTCAGATACCCATTCGGGTTTTACAGATCACCGTCTTTAGTGTTTCTACCATCACGGTGGTAATCGCCTTGAGCATCATTGCCTATATCGGATGGGGCAATAGCCAGTCGTTGGTGGAATGTGTGATGGGTTCAGAAGAAGCGTGCATTGTGCAAACCCTTGAGGTTGATCCTCAAGCTGTTGAGCGTTCCCTTGAGCGTAGCATGGGCTTTGATGAAACAGGGGCACGGCTTGAATCTAAAGTGGTTGAAGATACCAGCTTCTTCTTGCCCGGCGCGTTAGCATCGCGTATGCCCTTCTTGGATCGCTACGCCTTCACCACTGCGGAGCAACGCGATGGCGCGTGTGGCGACCGCGAGGTGATGGAAGCGGAATGGTTTGTGTGCCAGCAATATTGGGCTGGGGGCGGGGTGAACACCACCTGCGCCAATACCAAAGTAGAGATCGTTGAACCCAAAGAGCTACAAACCGTGTTTGACTACAACAACACCAACACATGGATTGCCCCGGCTTTACATGAATACAGCGGTGGGATGGAAGGTGTGTGGGATCGCTTGGTGGGCAATAGCAACTTGATTCCGTTTTGCTTGTCGAGCGATCCGATCATCTTTCAAACGACGCAACCGGATGGAAGTCAGCGACGCTACGCCCTCAACCGTGATGCAACCTTTGTGCGTGTTGAATAACCATGCAACTACAGGCATTGTTGGCACAGGTGATAGTTGGCATTTCTAACGGGATGTTGCTTTTCATTCTTGCCGCCGGCTTAACGCTGATCTTTGGAGTCTTGCGCCTGATTAACTTTGCGCATGGCAGTTTATACATGCTGGGTGCTTATTGGGCAACCAGCGTGGGGGCATTCTTGGGGGCGCGTTGGGGGTTTTGGGGCGCGTTATTGATCGTCCCGTTAGCGGTGGCGGGGGTGGGCTGGCTGTTAGAGACCCAGCTATTCAAGCGCATCTATGCCCGTGAACACCTCCTGCAATTGTTGTTAACCTACGGCATCACGCTCATCATGGGGGATGTCATCCGCATGGTATATGGGGGCGCGGTCTATCGGCTGGATCGCCCCCAGCTATTACGCGGTTCAATTCCCCTCACGCTTGCGCCAGATTTCACGCTACGCATATTAACCTACGATGTTTTCCTGATGGGATGTGGTGTGTTGATGAGCGTCGGATTATGGGTATTCATACAACGCACGCGCTATGGGCGCACCATCCGCGCGGCGGTTGCTAACCGCGAGATATTGGGCGCGTTGGGCGTGCATGTTGACCGTGTGTATACGCTGACCTTCTTACTCGGCGCGTGGTTGGCAGGGCTGGCGGGGGTCTTGGCAGCAGGGCGAAGCTCGGTCTCATTGGGGATGGATAGCGCGATCATCGTCCAAGCGTTTGCCATCGTGGTGATCGGTGGGCTAGGGAGTATCCCTGGCGCGTTGCTTGGTTCGTTGGTGGTTGGGCTAACCCTGTCGCTTGGATTGGTCTTAACCCCTCCGCTACAAACCCAGCTCAATACGACTTTCCCCGCCCTAGCCCCGTGGATCATGCCCCTCTTTTCGCCGTCAGCGTTGCCCTTCTGGGCAATGGCACTCATCTTGATTGTGCGCCCACGAGGGTTGTTCAACCATGCTTCCGATTAAGCTAGACCGTTCCCAAACCTTAGCCATATCGGCAGGGATAGGCGCGGTGTGTCTAGCATGCCTTCCCCTCGTGCTGAATGACTTTCAACTCATCATTGCCACCGAGATGCTCATCATGGCGATCTTCGCCCTCAGCCTCAATCTCATACTAGGTTATGGAGGGATGGTGCATTTTGGGCATGCTGTGTTCTATGGGCTAGGCGCGTTCACCTTAGCAATCTTGACTCGTCGCTATGGCGTGAATCCCTATGTGGCGATGATACTCGCCCCGTGTGTCAGTGCGCTGGCAGGTTGGCTAATCGGTTGGTTGTGTGTGCGTCGCGTGGAGTTGTACTTCGCCATTCTCACCTTAGCATTTGGGCAGTTGGTGTATGTCGTGTTTTTGCAAGCACGCGAGATCACTGGGGGGGATGAAGGCTTGCACGGGTTGCCCCTCCCTGCGTGGCTGGGTGAACCGCCCGCAATGTATGGTTTCACGCTGGCGGTTTTCGTGGTGTGCTACGCTTTGATGTGGCAATTGGTGCGTTCTCCCTTCATCCTCATTCTGAAGTCCACCCGTGAAAACCCCGAACGCGCCCGTTTCTTAGGGGTGAATGTTCGCCAGCATCAACTCATCATCTTTGTGGTGGGGGCATTCTTCGCTGGGGTGGCAGGGATGTTGATGGCAACCGAGAAACGTTTTGCCTCATTGGATATGCTCCACTGGACAACCTCTGCTGAACCGCTTCTGGCGAGTTTGTTGGGTGGTATGTTCAGCTTGGTGGGGGCGGGAATTGGGGCGGCGGTGTTGGTATTCCTAAACTTCACCCTCTCGCGCTTGACCAGTTATTGGTCATTGGCATTGGGTGTCCTCACCGTCGGGTTGGTGTTGCTTGCCCCCAATGGCTTGATTGGCTGGCTACAAACCTACAGGAGACCCGATGATAAACGCGAGTGATCCCGTGTTGATCCTTACTGATGTGTGCAAGTCATTCGGTGGCTTGCAGGCAACCGACAATGTGAGTTTGACGCTCTATCCGCATGAGCGCGTGGGCTTGATTGGGGCGAACGGCGCAGGCAAGAGTACACTCTTCAATCAGATTAGTGGTATGTTTCAGCCCGATAGCGGTTCAATCGTCTTCAATGGGCGTTCGATTGTTGGGCTTTTGCCCCAACAGATTGTGCGCTTGGGCATGGGTAGAGCATTCCAACGGGCGAACGTGTTCCCTCGCTTGAGCGTCACCGAGAATCTACAGGTGGCAATCTTGAGCCATCAACGCCAGCATCTGGACGTATGGCTATTGCCCACAGCAAGGCGTGCCCTACAGGAGCGCACGGATGCCCTACTAGAACAGATCGGGCTACAAGCACACCGTCGCCAGATGGCGGGTGCTTTGGCATTGGGGGATCAAAAACGCCTAGAGCTTGGGCTGGCGTTGGCATTAGAGCCACGCTTACTTTTGTTGGATGAACCCACCGCCGGCATGTCTGCCGAAGAAACATACAGCACGGTAGAACTCATTCAACAATTGGTGCAGTCATTCGGTATGACGTTGTTCTTCAGCGAGCATGATATGGCGGTGGTGTTCGGCATGGCACAGCGCATCTACGTTCTCCATCAAGGCGCACTCATTGCTGAAGGCACGCCCGATCAAATCGCCCACCATCCACACGTTCAACAGGTTTATCTAGGAACAACGAACGATGCCCCCTTTGCTCACGCTTGAAGCCATCCATAGTTATTACGGGTTAAGCCACGTTCTGTTTGATGTGTCGTTAGAGGTTCATCAAGGGGAGTGCGTGGCATTATTGGGGCGTAACGGCGCGGGCAAAACCACCACGCTCAAGAGCATCATGGGCATGGTGGAGGTTCGGCAGGGGCGGATCAGCTTGAACGGGCATACGCTCAACCGTCGCGCCCCCTATCAGATCGCACGCTTGGGCGTGGGGTTTGTGCCGGAAGAACGCGCGATTTTCCCCCACCTGACCGTGTGGGAGAACCTCGATGTGGCGCGTAAGCGTGGGGCAAACGGGCAAATTGAGTGGGACGAAGCGCGAATTGCGACGGTGTTCCCACGCTTAAGCGAGCGTCGCCATCAATTGGGGGGGACGTTGAGCGGTGGGGAACAACAACAGCTTACCATTGCGCGTACCCTCATGGGCAACCCGACGCTTTTATTGTTGGATGAACCTTCTGAGGGGTTAGCTCCGTTGGTGGTGCAAAGCATCGCCACGCTCTTACAGGAGCTAAAAGCGCAGGGAATGACCATGCTCTTAGCCGAGCAGAACCTCGCGCTTGCCCAGTCACTAAGTAACCGCACCTACCACCTAGACGACGGTCGCATCCAAAGCAGCCAGCGTAACGTGGAATGAGAGGGAATAAGCGCACCAAATTCATAATCTCAATAGAACCTTAATATAAATTTATTGGCTAAAGCTGAGAATTTGTTATAATCACTATCATTGCATTAAAGTTTGATGGGATGGAGTGATGTCACAAATATTTATTAGTTATCGAAGGAAAGATTTCTGGTTTGTTGATAAATTACACCATGAGTTAAATCGCGCTTTAGACACCAATATCTTTGTTGATTTGTTTGGGATACGCACCCCTGAATATGCTGAAGAAATCCTACTGAATCTTAGAACAAGTGACCTTGTTTTATTAGTGCTAAGTGAGCACACATTCGATCCACATTCCATCCAGAGAACTGATGACTGGATTCGGCGTGAAATGCGCGAAACATTGCGGTATGATAAACCCCTATATCTCATTCGATTGGGAGAAACACCCTTTCCACAAGCGGCGTTTTTACCTCCTGATATTGCTGCATGTGCCTATAGACTTGGCATTCAAATTCAGCCTGAATCCTTCCCTACAGATTTTGCCGCCCTGATTAATCAAATTATCCAAACGCCGGGTTTGACCTTTCAACGGCGCGACAATATAGGTGTTCAACAAAGCCCATTGCCATCCTCCCCCACAGTGGACTTTCATTCTGCCCTAAACATGATAGAAGACAAAAGATATGCAGAAGCGATCGATATATTGAAACAACTTCAAGTAGCAGGAATGGCATGGAATCAAGATGGCATATTTGATTTGAATGAATTAATTAAAAGACTTCAATATCAACATGATCTTGTCACCGAACGTATGCAAGCTAAACGTGATTACGATGTTATTTCAACATACTTGAAGATGCAGGATATGAATCAAGCATTCGAGCTGTGGAAACTCTGGGTAAGCAGATTTCCCCAATACATTGAGGAATTAGATGAAGCTGAATATCAAGCATTTTCAATTGTTGAGGAACAAGTAAATCGAGCGCACTACTCCAAAAGAACTTACAAAGATTCGGATGTCATGCCCAAAGCCATCGAATTCAATGGCACATATAACAGGGATTGGCAACCCTACATTAGTAACCTAGAGCATTCCACCATTACAGATATAAATTATTCGCTTGTTCCTGCAGGATCCTTTTTGATGGGGAGTGATGAGGGATTACTAGATGAAACTCCTATTCATCGTCAATATTTTCAAGAACCATTTTGGGTGATGCAAACGCCTGTTACTAACGCGCATTGGCGTTTGGCAGTTAAGGCTAAAGTCGTGAATGAACCCACTACTATTTTGGGGAATCAATGGTTTCATAATCCTGAGATGTCAAGTTGTCCAGTGGTTGGTATCAATTGGATGCAAGCCAATGTGTTTGCAAGGTGGTTAGGTGGATCATTACTCAGTGAAGAAGAGTGGGAGTATGTTGCTCGTGGGGTAGAATCTTTACGCTATACATGGGGAAATCAATTCGACTCCACTAAGGCACATTACCGCTATAATAGCAATAACATTCCTCGTGATGTGAATACTGCCACCAATATCAGCTGGGTTGGCGCAATGGATTTAATAGGAAATATATCAGAATGGTTATCCTCTAAATACTTGCCCTATCCCACTCAAGATAACAAAAATGCCAATCTCGGTAACTCCATCTCAGTGCGTGGTGGGTCGTGGCGAAGCGATGAAGCGCAGCTAAAAGCAACTCATAGAAATTGGTATGGTCCTTTGATTTCTTTAGATACGTTGGGCTTGCGTTGTAAATTACCGATCACTCCCCCGAAGAAATAGGGGGACTAAACGGAGGATTACTCTCACGCTATCCCTAATTATCGCGGTATAATCTTCCGTTAAAAATGGTAGCCCACACATGAA